>JBAVVP010000190.1:0-22471 GCA_049697355.1 Terriglobales bacterium | reverse complement strand
AGCAGGTCCTTCCCCTTCGGCTGCGCTCAGGGTCAGGATGACAAGCATTTAGCTGATCACCGATTTATTTTCCGATCCAGATTTCCGGCGCTTCGGTGCGTTCCGGGCTGCGAACGACGTAGGGCGTGATCAGGATCAGCAACTCATCATCCTCTTCTTGTTTGGAAGTTTGCGAGGTGAGGTTGCCGAGGCCAGGGATTCTGGAGACCAGAGGCAGTCCGCTCAGGCTCTTCTCATCGGAGGCTGTAATCATTCCCGCCACCACTGCCGGTTCCCCTTCCTTGAGTAAGATTCCCCCTTTGTACTCGCGGTTGGCAATGACGGGAATGCCATTGACGCTGGCGGCTCCCAAGGTGCGGAATTGGATCTCCAAGTCGAGGGCCACGTCGGAATTGCCGTGAACCAGCGGCTTCGCCTTGATGTTCAGTCCGATGTCTTCATAATTGACCGACGGGAAAGGGGCGGCGTACGACTGATTCCCGACGACCTTCGAGATCGCCGCATTGTTATAGATGGGAGCGAAGCTGGCGTTGAGGATGGGATAACGCGATCCCAGCTTAAAGGTGGCGTCTTTTTCCTGGGAAGCGCGCAGTTGGACGTGATCGAGCTGCCGGACGGAACTCTCATTCATGGAAAGCGTGGCCGCTAACCGATCGAGGCTCAGCCCCATGAAGGTGAGGCCCCCGCCGAAGGTGGCGAGCGGCTGGCTGAAGATCGAGTTCTGCTGGCCTTGCAACTGCGCCAGCAGAGCGGCGATGGACTGGCTGCCGGCTTGGTTGATGCCGCCGGAGGCAATCAGCTGGTTGATCAGGTCCTGGATGTTTTGTCCGCCCAGAGCGGTAAGTGCGGCGGCGGGAATGTTGAAAAGATGGAAAACGTCGGGAACGTGCAGTCCGATGTTGCGAGCGTAGGTGTGGCTTACCTGGAAGACTTTCAGATCGAGGATGACTTCCGGCCGCGGACTGTCCAGCTGTGCGAGAAACTGAGTTGCGGCTTCCAGCGGCGCCTTCGGTCCGCGCACCGTGATCGTGCTCGACGCGGCGTTAAGGCTAACGAACTTAAATTCAAAGAGAGTCCGCAGCGAGTTCACCAACTCGTTTAAATCCTGGGGACTCCCGGCGGAGACGTAAAAGGAGCGCATGCCCATGCGGTCGAACAGGCGGTGATTGTCCGGAGTGTCGGCGCAGGCAAAAAGGACAGTGTCTTCGAGCGCCACGGTGAAACTCTTGGTTGCAGCGGACGCTGCCTGCATGGCTGTTGCGAAATCTGCGTCCTCCAAGTCGAATCGCACGCGGCGGCTGGGGAAGCTGTCGTCGAAGACAACCGAGAGCCCGTAGCTCGAGGCGGCCGCGGTGATGAGACCGCGCGAATCGCCCCGGTAGTGGATGTCATGGCGCCCGTCGATGGGTTTGGCGGTGAGCGCGTCGGCGCTGGCGACCACTTGCGGCGGGCTTGCGGTGTGAACCGGCGCCGGCCCCAGGGCGTCGCTTATACGCTGCTCGGCGAATTCGTTCTTCGGATCGAGATTCAGCGCCGTTCGAAACTCGGCCAGCGCCTCCACTTGCCGGCCGGCAAGCAGGTCGCTGTTTCCGCGTTCCAGGTGCAACCCGGCCAGATGTTGCCGCGTGATCTCCCTCGCCGTGAGGTACTCGACATTTTGCGGGACCAGGCGAGCGGCTTCCTCAAATTCGTAAAAGGCCTGGTCGAGATTCTGGAAATTGTCGTTCTGCGATTTCTCGAGTTTGAGGCCGCGCGCGAAGGCTTGGCGGGCGGCCTTCAGGTCTTTCTTGGGACCGTGGCAGACGGGCGCCCCTCCGGAATTGGAGCAGAGCGAGGGAGCGGCTCCCGGAGTGTCCGCAGCCAGACACACTCCGGCCAGCACCAAACAAATTCCCGCTGGCAGCCATCGCATGTTAGTTACTATAGAATGCCCGCGTGCCTATGTCTTGCAAGAGAAATACTCGATAGGGAACTACGGTCGTAACCGGCTTTGCTGAATGTGGAGTCGGGCTGGCTCTTGGGCTATCCGTTTCCGCCGGCTGAGACGCGGCAAGCCGCGTCTCTACAGGAAGGCTTCAGCGGAGCATTAGCCGCTCCATCCTTGTAGCGCGGCCGGTCTGGGGATCGCACTCGACCACCACCGCGCAGAGGCGCACGTCGCCGTTGGCCGGCTCGAAGCGTGACGGCATCCCGCTCAGAAACTTCTCGACTACCAATTCTTTCTTCACCCCAATGACGCTGTCGTAGGGCCCGGTCATGCCAACGTCGGTAATGTATGCGGTGCCCTTCGGCAGCACGATCTCATCCGCCGTCGGAATGTGCGTGTGCGTGCCGACAACGGCGGTCACGCGCCCATCGAGATACCAGCCGAAGGCGATCTTTTCGGAACTCGCCTCGGCATGGAAATCGACGAACACGATTTTCGATTTGATCTGCTCCAGAAGCCGATCGGCGTAACGAAAGGGATCGTCGCTCGAGCCCATGAAGACCCGTCCCTGAAGATTGACGACGGCATATCCGACGCCGTCTTTCTGGCCTTCGTACACTCCCCAGCCGGGCAGACCCTCCGCAAAATTTGCCGGACGCAACAACCGGCGCGCCGGACTGTGCGGGTTCCCGTCCGCCATCTGGAAGTATTCGATGATTTCCCGTTTGTCCCAGACATGATTTCCGGTGGTCATCACGTCGATGCCCAGGTCAAACAGCTCTTCCGCCAGCGGAGGAGTGATGCCAAACCCGGCCGCGGCGTTTTCGCAGTTAGCAATGACCAGATCGACGGCGTGCCGCTTGCGCAGTTCGGGCAGCCGTTCCTTTACGATCGTCCGTCCCGGGCGTCCAAAAATGTCACCGATAAAAAGAATGTTCAAGGTCAGGTCTCAGGTGTTAGGTCTCAGGAACAACACTATTCACGCGCAAGCGTGTGTTCGATGTTATCACGCTGAAAACTGGCAACTGGCTACTGGGGACTGATTCCAGCGGTCTTCAAAAAGTCGTAATTTCCCGAGGGATTCAGGGTGACATTCCGCACGCGCCGCGTATGCACCAACACGTTGTCGAAGTACCACAGGTTTATAGACGGAACCTCCTGCACCAGAATTTGCTGTAGTTCAGCGTAGAGTCGCTTGCGGTCCCCCTGATTTGTCTGGCGGCTGGCCTGATCGATCAGGGTATCGATGCGCGGATTGGAATAGAAACTACGGTTCCTGCCTGCGGGAGGAAAGTTGCGCGAGTGAAAGGCTACGTCAAAAATGTCGGGGTCTTCGTTCCCGCCGATCCAACGCAGCGAATAGAGTTGGAAAGCGCCGCTGGTGACGTCGGCAAAAAAAGTGGCAAACTCGAAGGCGCGAATGTCGAGCGCAATGCCCACGGCCCGCAACTGCTGTTGCATGACGGCGACCATCAGGCGCGTGTTCTCGTCGGTCGACGTCTTCATCATCAGGTGAAAGCGCACGCCGTTCACCATGGGGTGACCGGCGGCGTCGAGCAGTTGCCGAGCTTTGCCGGGATCGTAATCGTATCGGGGCCCGTCATCGTTGTACGCCCAGCTTTGCCGCGGCAGAATGCTGCGTGCTGGCTGGACCTGATTGCGCCATAGGTATTCCACCATGGGCCGCCGGTCCAGAGCGTAGGTGATGGCTTGCCGAACCCGTACATCTTTCAAAATAGGATCGCGTAAATTGAATGCCAGGTAGGCCAGCCTGGTACCCGGTCCATACTGAACGATGAGCGACGGATAACGTTCGAGAGTGACGATGGTGTCGGGGGACATCGGTGCGTTGATGGCGAGGTCGGCGCTGCCTTTGCGCAATTCGAGAGCCTCCGTGGTGGCGTCGGGCACCACGGCGAAACGTACCCGGGCGAGATGCGGAATTGCACCCCAGTAAGTGTCGTTGCGCTGCAGGATGACTTCCTTGTCCGTTTCCGCGCTGACGAATTTAAAGGGCCCGGTTCCGATCGGCTGGCGCGTGATTTCGTCGAGCGAGCCAGAGGGCACAATCCCAATCGCTCCCTCGGAGAGATTCCACAGCAAGGAGGCCCACGGCTCTTTCAGATGAAAGACCACCGTTAATTTATCGGGTGTTTCGATCCGATCCACGAAACGGCTGTAGGTCGATGTCTTCGTGCTCCGAATCTTGCCCTGGAGCAGGGAATCGAGCGTCCACTGTACATCGCGCGATGTAAGCGGCCGCCCATCGTGAAAGGTCACGCCCGGGTGCAGATGGAAGACATACGTGAGCGGATCGGGAATCTCCCAACGCTCGGCCAGGCCAGGCTGAACATTGAAATGCTCGTCGCGTGTCAGCAGCGCATCGAAGAGCAGTTCGTCAATACGCTCCGACTGCCCGTCGATTCCCACGCGCGGGTCTAGATTCGTGGGGCTGCTTTCGATGATCATCACCAGCGTATTGGGGTCGGGAGCCTGGGAGCAGGAGAGCAGAGGCAACAGCAAAGTGGCGAGAATGCCGATGGCAAGCACCACTCTCAGAATTGTCATCCTGAAAATAGTTGTCATCCTGAGCGAAGCGAAGGACCTGCTTCTTGTTCGCGACCCTCCCGTCGCCTCACGCATACGAAATCTTTCCCAGGATCGCCGCCCGCTTCGCTCCCGTTGCCGCAGGCACATTGCTTCGCCGCCGATGCCACGTTTCGTGCGCAAGCAGGGCAAATGCCACCGCTTCTTTTGCCTCCGCCGGAAGGCCAAACTCGTCCGAGAAATGAAGTTCGATACCGAGAGGAGCGATTTCGGTGCGCAACATGGCCATCAGTGCCGGATTCTTCGCGCCTCCACCGGAAACGATCATTTGGCGGCTCGTCAGCTTGCGGCGTGCGCCGAGTCGCGGCACTACGAATCGCTCGACTGCGTCGGCAATCGATCGCCCGGTTAGTGCCGTTGCCGACGCAACCACGTCGGGTTTGCCGGCGCCCCGGCAGAGCTGAAGAAAACGGCCCACGTATTCCCGGCCAAATTCTTCGCGGCCCGCAGTCCGCGGGGGCTTCTGGCGGAAAAAGGGAGCGCGCAACAACCGCGCAATCACGCCCTCGAGTACGCGGCCTGAGGCCGCGACTTTGCCGTCGCGGTCATAACGCCGACCGTACAGCTCCTCCATTACCGCATCGATCACCATGTTGCCGGGGCCGGTGTCAAAGGCCATCACCTGGCCGAGCGACGCGCCGGCGGAAATCGCCGTGAGGTTTGCAATGCCGCCGATGTTTTGCGCAATGCGCGCCACGTGCGGGTCGCGATAGAAAAAGTAATCGAGGAAGGGAACCAGCGGCGCCCCCTTGCCTCCTGCCGCCATGTCAGCAGGACGAAAATCAGAAACCACCGGTACACCCAACCGCGCGGCGATCACCGCGCCTTCGCCGGTTTGCCACGTTACCGCTAATTTGCGCCCGAGAAATCGTGCCGCCGTCCCCTGGTGATAGAGTGTCTGCCCATGACAGCCGACCAGGTCGAGTTTCACGCGATGCTTGCGCGCCGTTCTTGCGACCGCCTCCGCATAGAGTTCGCCAAGAAGGACGTTCAGCCGCGCCAGATCGGCAACGCGGGCCAACTCTGCATTCATCAGTTCCAAAATTGCGCGCCGAACCGGGGCGGGGAACGGATACTCCTCGTGAGCAAGGAGCGTGAAACCTAAGGGTTGGTTTTCGTGTGGGGACGAGCGACTCGCCCGTCCGGTGCCGGCCGACAGCCGCACGAGTGCCACATTGATGCCGTCCGCCGAAGTGCCGCTCATCACGCCGGCAACAATCATGCTCATGCGTGTTCCTCGCGAGCCAGCGTTGCCAGCCGGATCTCTTCGCCGAATTCCCAGAGCTGGCGCGTGAGCTTCTCGACTCGTGCGGAAGTGGGAGGCGTGTGGCGCGGGCGCCCCCGCCGGCGTGCTTTTTTCGATTTGAGTGCCAGCACGCGCCGAGCGGATTCTTGCGCTCGCCCGGCAAACCTGCTGTCGCGCTCCGCTTCGCGGAGAAGCGCCTCATATGCGCGCAGAATGAAATCTTCCCGATGGCAGATAAGGCCAAGATCGCCCCCGGCGCGGATGTGCCCGATCACAGAATGCTCGATCGATGCGGCCGCCAGTACTCCGCCCATCTCCAGATCGTCGGAACAGACGAGGCCGCGATAGCCAATCTTCTTGCGCAGAATGTCCGTGATCCACTTCTTTGAGAGCGATGCGGGCGTACGATCTTTCGTGACCGCTGGAAACGCCGCGTGCGAAACCATGACCATCGGCAACTCGCGGCGCAACGATAACCACCGATAGGGAACCAAATCCTGCTCCCACAATTTGCGCAGAGGCTTCTCCACGCTGGGGAGTTCGTGATGCGTGTCGAGAGTGGCCTCGCCCAGTCCGGGGAAGTGTTTGCCGCAGCCGAGGACTCCGGCATCGCGCAACCCGCGCAGAAACTCGCGCGCATAGGCAACCACCTGCTTCGGATCGTCCGAAACCGCCCGCGATTTCATCACCGCCCGCGAAGCCTCGAAGGCCAAGTCAAGCACCGGGGCAAAATCCACGTTGAAGCCAAGCGCGCGGCAGTTCTCGCCGATCACGCGTCCATGCTTGCGAAAGAGCGCCCGGCTGCCCGTGGCAAAAACCTCTGCCGGAGAAGGCGCCGAACCGATCACGTTGGGGAAACGGTCCACGGTGCCGCCTTCAAGGTCCACGCAAGTGAAAAGCGGCGTGGCCACGCGGTTCTGGCATTCGCGCAGGAGAGTATGGGTTTGCTCGGCTCCGGTGATGTTGCGGGCAAACAGAATCACCCCCGCCGGCTGAATCTTGGTGAGCAGGGAAGCGAGACGCGGAGACATCTCGGTCCCGTCGAAGCCGATAATGAGAGTCTGGCCGATGGCCAGTTTCAAGTCGCGCATTCTTACTTTCAGCTCGGGCAGCCAAGTCCCTCAGGGGCTAAAGCCCGCGTCTTTCTTGGCGCTGGATGGCACGGCTGAAGCCGTGCCCTTCCCGGAACTGCTCAAGACATCGTATCCAACTATTCGATCTGCCTCTTCAACTCCGCCAGCAAGTTTAGCGCCTCCAGCGGCGTCAGCCGGTTTAAATCCACTTCGCGAAGCTTTTCCAGCACTGGCTGCGACAGCGGTGTGAAGATGGTTAACTGCGTTGGACGCTCCGGCTCTGCGGAACTGCCCGGAGTCAAATGGCCCGAAAGCCGGTGCTCGGACGATTCATGCTCGGCCAGCACCTCGCGCGCGCGCACCACAACTTCGTTCGGCAATCCGGCCAGCTTTGCGACTTCTATTCCGTAGCTACGGTCGGCCGCCCCGGGTTCGACCCGGCGCAGAAAAACTACGCTTCCTCCGGCCTCTTTGACAGACACGTGATAATTCTTCACGCCACTTAATTGTTCAGCCAACTCGGTCAGTTCGAAGTAGTGTGTGGCGAACAATGTCTTAGCATGCACCCGCGCATGCAGATACTCGATGGCGGCCCAGGCGATTGCCAGTCCGTCATAGGTGGACGTGCCCCGCCCAACTTCATCGAGCAGAATCAACGACCGGGCCGTCGCCGTGTGCAGAATGGCCGCCGTCTCGGTCATCTCGACCATAAATGTCGAGCGCCCACGGGCCAGGTTATCGCTGGCGCCAATGCGGGTGAAGACGCGGTCGACTATGCCCAGACGCACGGCGCGCGCGGGGACAAACGAGCCCATTTGCGCCATGATCACGATCAGCGCCGCCTGCCGCAGATAGGTGCTCTTGCCGCCCATGTTCGGCCCCGTCAGCACCACGATGTTGTGGGTTGAGGCATCGAGGAAGAGATCATTGGGAACGAAGCGGTCGCTGCCTCCGACCAATTCCTGTAGTTCGATCACCGGATGACGGCCTTCGACAATTTCGAGATCGAGGACGTCCTCGTTCTTTTCAGGCTCGTCGAAGTGCGGCCGACAGTAATTCCGCAGCGCGGCGATGTGGGCCAGGCAGGCGAGCACATCCACTTCCGCCAGGGCGAGCGCGGTTTGGCGTATGCGCTTGGCTTCGGCGGCAATGGCGGAGCGCAATTCGGCGAAGAGACGGCGCTCGATTTCTACGATCTTCTCCTGAGCGTCCAGAATCTTCGATTCGTACTCTTTCAGTTCTGGAGTCGTGAAGCGCTCGGCGTTGACCAGGGTCTGCTTGCGTTCGTAGTCGGCAGGCGCGTGATGCAGGTTCGCCTTCGAAATTTCGATGTAGTAACCAAAAATCGAATTGAACTTTACTTTGAGCGACCCAATTCCCGTCCGCTCGCGCTCGCGCTGCTCCACTCGCGCCAGGTACTGCTTCGAATTGCGGCTGAGGTCGCGCAGTTCGTCCAGATCTTTGTCGACGCCGGCGGCGATCACCCCGCCATCGCTCAGCGTCAGCGGCGGCTCTGGAACCAGGGTGCGATCGATCTTGTCGCGGAGATCGCCCAATTCGTCGATCGCCCCATGCAACGTGCCCAGTCGCGCTGCCGTCAGTCGTGACTCGGATAGTCTTGACTCCGATAACCCGGCCAAAACCGTTCGCACCTTGGGAATTCTCGCGAGCGATGCCGCCAGAGCGAGCACGTCGCGCGGATTCGCCGTTTCCAGCGTGACCCGGCTCAGCAGACGTTCCAGGTCCAAAATCCCGTCCAACGCCCGCCGCAACTCTTCGCGCCGTACCGTGTCTTTGACCTGAACCTCGACGGAATCCAACCTACCTTCGATTTCGACCCGATCCAGGGAGGGGCGCAGCATCCACGTGCGCAACAAGCGCTTGCCCATCGGCGTCACGGTGGCGTCCAGGGCGCGGAACAGCGTTACTCCGGCGTCGGTTCCCGCGAAGAGCGGCTCGATCAGCTCGAGGTTTCGCACCGTGACCGCGTCGAGCACCAGGCAATTCTGGCGCTCGTAGAAGCCGATGCGGTCGACGTGATCGAGCGTACCGCGCTGCGTGGAACGGATGTAATACAGAATTGCCCCAGCCGCCGAAGCGGCTGCCCGTTTTCCTGCGAGTCCGAAGCCCTCTAAGGAGAGCACGCCAAAGTGATTCTCGAGGAGTGGAATGGCGTGGTCGGGAGCGAAGATCCAATCGTCGAGAGGAGTTTCGGCCCAGCCCCCGCCAGAGACCCGAGCAACCGGCGCGGCGCCCGTGTGGGGACGGGCCTCTGGTCCATCCGGAGCAAAACTCCGCATCTGCACTCCCGCAGCACGTTCCAGCAATGGAGCCGAAGATCCATACAGCATTTCTTTTGGCCGCAATTGTTCAAGTTCTTCTTGAATACGGCGTCCGGCCGACTCGCCCGCAAACTCGGTCGCACGAAACTCGCCCGTCGAAAGATCGAGCGCCGCAAAACCGACGCGATCGCCAACCGTCGCTACGCCCGCTAGAAAGTTGTTTTCCTCGGCGTTCAGCGACGAATCCGCGGCCGTACCCGGCGTGACGACTCGTGTCACCTCGCGCCGCACCAACTTCTTCGCCAGGCGCGGATCCTCCACCTGTTCGCAGACCGCGACCTTGAAGCCGCGCCGGATCAGTTTTGCGATGTAGCCCTCGGCGGCGTGGTAGGGAACGCCGCACATGGGGATGGCCACTCCCTTTTCCTTGTTGCGCGAGGTCAGCGTGATCTGCAACTCGCGTGCGGCCAGCACCGCGTCATCAAAGAAGAGTTCGTAGAAGTCGCCCAGCCGGAAGAACAGCAGAGCGTTGGGATGCTCTTTCTTGATGGCGGCATACTGCCGCATCAGCGGCGTCGAGGGCTCGGACATAGAACAATGGGTAATGGGTAATTTGTAATGTGTAATTGGCGAATTTGCAATTCGGCGCTGGAACGCGTCTCAATTACAAATCACCAATTGCAAATTACAAGTTCTTTTGTTCTCCTTACTGCCATGGAACTGCGCAAAGATCCCATCACTCGGTCGTGGGTGATTACAGGCGACGACGTCGTTGAACCTGCTCCACGGGCGCAAGCCTGCGGGTTTTGCGGCGCCTCGGCCGAGCCCACGCATGTGATCGCCAACCTGCCGGGCGTGGATGGCAGCGCCTGGTCAGCGCGCTCCGTCGTCCATCCGAACGCGCTCTACCACATTGAAGGCGAGGCGGCTCGCCGCGGCGACGGCCTCTACGACCGCATGGGATCGGTAGGCGCGCACGAAGTTCTGATCGAAAATCCCCGGCACGATGGCCATCTCTGGAATGTGAAGGACGTCGAAGTCGAGCAGTTCCTACGCCTGGCGGCGCTGCGGATTCAGGATTTGAAGCGCGACAGCCGGCTCAAGTACGTCAGCATTTTCAAGAATCACGGCGAGGGCGCCGGACAGGAATTCGACCACCCCACCTCCCAGCTGACCGCAACGATTTTTGTGCCGCGCCGCGTCCTCTACGAACTGCGCGCGGCACGCGACTATTACGGGAGCAAGGAGCGCTGCGTGTTTTGCGACATTCTGGCGCAGGAGGAGCGGCAGGGCCTGCGCGTGGTTGAAGCTCGCGGAGACTACGTGGCCTTCTGTCCCTATGCGCCGCGCGTTCCTTACGAGACCTGGATTCTGCCTCGTGGCCACGAATCTTCCTTTGAGCGCACGGGTGCGTCGCGGGTGGGCAGTTTGACCGACCTCGCCGCGCTCCTGCGGCGTACTCTGCAACGGATTCGCACCGTCACGGAAGCCTTCCATCTTGTGCTCCACACCTCGCCCAACAGCCAGCATCCTTCGGAGGCGCTGGGATACTGGAAAACACTCGATGATGACTACCACTGGCACATCGAAATTCTGCCCATTCTTGTGGCCAAGGCGCGGTCGTACACGTTCAAGGAGGTCTATTACTCCCCGGTCACGTCGGAAACAGCGGTGAAACGTCTGCGGGAGGCGAAGATCTGATGCCAATCTGCATGCCACGAGGAGCGATGCTCAAGAAGATAATCTCGGCCTGGCTGATCACGGTCTGTCTTGGACTGGCCGGGACCGCGTCCGCGCAGACTTCGCCGCCGCCCAACGAGAAGCAGCAAGTTCTGTGGACGAAGCTGGAAAAATCTATTCTCGATGTCGATCGCAATCTCGACGGGGTCATGGGAGTCGCCATCGTCGATCTCACCGACGGCCACAAGTATCTGCTGCACGCCAACGACGTTTTCGCGCAGGCTAGCTCGATCAAGATCTGCGTGCTCGCCGAACTCTACCGCCAAGCCCAGCAAGGCAAGCTGAAGCTCACGGATCTTTATACGGTCAACGCCGCCGATCTGGTGCAGGACAGCGACATCATGGGCGGCCTTACGCCCGGCGTCACTCAGATTACGCTGCGCGACCTTGCGACCATGATGGTCGCGGTCAGCGACAACTCCGCTACCAACGTCCTCATCGACCGTGTCGGCATGGACAATGTAAATTCCTTCCTGAAAGCGCAGGGATTGCACGAAACCAAGCTCCGGCGCAAGATGATGGACCTTAAAGCGGCTGGCGAAGGGCGCGAAAACGTGTCCACGCCCAATGAGATGCTGAACCTGCTCCAGGCGCTTTACCGCGGCGAGATTCTGAACCAAGAGATGACCGCGGATTTCTTCAAAGTCCTCTCCACCCACAAGGAGAGTTTTATCCCGCGCGATCTCCCCGACGATTTGAAGATTGCCAACAAGCCCGGTGAACTCGAAGGCGTGCGCAATGACTCGGGCGTGATCTTCGTGGACAAGCGTCCGTACATTCTTTGTGTCATGACGGCTTATCTGCATCGCGAGCGTGAAGGAGAAGAAGCCATCAGCAGCGTCTCGCTCGCGGCCTGGCGCATGTTCGACCGCTTGGCACGGGCGAGTGAGTATGGGAGAGTGATTTCGCCGGGGAACAGCAGTCGGTAGACGGGTGGTGTGGGGACGGGCGACCTCGCCCGTCCAAGCCGAGCGAAGCTCGGCAGTTGCCCGTGACCACAGCTATCGTGGTTCGCTATAGTCGAACGATCAGCAGTCGCTCCATGACCATCCGCCGCCTCAAAACCTACACCGGATCGCAAGGCTACGTTTACCAGTACTACTTCGTCGGGAAGCGTCCCGCCCCGAGATCTGACGCCAACGAATCCGACGCCAATGAATATATCTTCGACGTCACCTCCGACCGCAAGCTGACCTACGCGGTCAGTATTTTCCTGCCGCACCAAGTTGTCGCGGCCTGGGCCGAATCCCACGGACGCGCGCTCGCCGATTCCGAACAGTACGCCGCCGTCAAGATGCGTCTGTTCCGGGCGTTCGATGAACTCGAAGAAATGCAGGCACAAGGCCGCCAACTGTACCTCGACCCGCAGTCGCTCGAGGAATCGCTGGCGGCGTTAGGCGTGGAGTAGGGGCAACACGAACGAATTCCCGCGGCGAAATTTAAGAGATGTGCTATGCTCCCGCGATTGCTAACGCTGCCGGGGTGGCGGCGTTGAGCGCGGGGGGGACTGTGGCCACTGCTGTTCCAGGATCTGTAACTCGTAGAAATTTCCAAACGAAACATGCGATGTGGGTCATATTCGGCTTGATGACGCTGTACGTTCTGGCCACTCGTGACCGGACGCTGCTGGATTCGCACTCATTTCTGCGTCAGCGCTATGCGGCGATTCCAAGGCTGATGTTGGCGTACGGCATTCCTGGGGCGCTGGCGCTTCTCCTCGGGGTGTTCCAGTTTTCCAGCCGTCTGCGACAGCGCTATCTGCAAGTACATCGCGTGTTGGGACGCATCTACGTAGGGTGTGTGGCCATCTCCGCGCCGGTTGCGATTGTGGTGGCCATTTCTCTGCCGATTATGACCCTGGCCATGGCGTCCACGATCCAGGCCGTCGGCTGGCTCGTGACCACCGCCACCGCCCTCTACTGTGTTCGCACCGGCAGGATCCAACAGCACCGCGAATGGATGATGCGCAGCTATCCCTTCGCGATGGTCTTCGTGGTGGTTCGCGCCATTCTTGCCGTCCCCGCCATTGCACGGATGGGAGAACTCGGGATCGTCACGGTGGTTTGGAGCGTCATTGCCACGGCGTGTTTCCTGCCCTCGTTTGTGATTGCGTGGCAGGCGTTGGCGGCGACCCGGCGCGCGGTCAAGGTTCGGTCGGCTGCGTGAATAAGCTCTCCGTGGCACTCTTCCTGGGTGATTGCGCTATAATGCGCGCCTAATATGGACCTGTCCGCGGGGACCAGGATCGGACCCTACGAGATCGTCGATGCTCTCGGTGCCGGCGGCATGGGTGAGGTGTATCGCGCTCGCGACACGCGCCTGGACCGCTGCGTGGCCGTCAAAATCCTCCCTTCCCATCTTTCTTCGAGTCCCGAACTGAAGAGCCGATTCGAGCGCGAGGCGAAGACTCTCTCTTCTGTGTCCCATCCCCATATCTGCCATTTGTACGATGTCGGTTCCCAGGACGGTGTGGACTTTCTGGTGATGGAACTGCTCGAAGGAGAAACCCTCGCCACGCGTTTGATGAAAGGCCCGCTGCCCCTTCAGGATCTTCTGAAGATCGGTATCGAGATTGCTGACGCCTTGGCCAGAGCCCACCGGTTGGGGATCATCCATCGCGATCTCAAGCCCTCAAACATCATGCTGACCAAGAGTGGCGCCAAGCTGATGGATTTTGGATTGGCCAAGCCGGCTGCCTTGGGCGGGGTCCTCACACCCACATCGTCTGCAGCCGCGACCGCTACGCTGCAAAGTCCAGCCACACCGATCAGTACCGTCGGCATGGTCGTCGGCACCATTCACTACATGTCTCCAGAGCAAATCGAGGGCAGGGAAGCCGATGCCCGTAGCGATATATTCGCATTGGGTGCGGTGTTATACGAAATGGCGACTGGACGCCGCGCCTTTGATGGCAGGTCGCACCTTTCCGTGGCCTCGGCGATTCTGCAAAAGGATCCCCTGCCGATAATGACGGTTCAGCCCGCGTCGTCGTCCTTTCTGGATTTCGTCATCCACACTTGTCTGGCCAAGGATCCGGACGATCGCTTTCAAACTGCTCACGATGTGAAACTGCAGCTGGCTTGGTTGTTGCAATCGGGGAGCGCGGCATTTCCGGCGTCCCCAGCGAAATTGCTGCCCCGACGATACCTGGGTGCGATCGTCGGGTTAGCTGCCGCCGTCGTCGCCTTGATAGGGCTTCTGGTTTTCAAGGCAAGCAGCAACCGGCCGGCCGGCAACACGCCCGGAACCGCCCGGTTCAGCATCGTTCTGCCTCCACGACAGGAACTGGCCGTGGACACCACGCAGGCAGTCGTGCTCTCGCCGGAGGGCACGCGCCTGGCTTATGTGGCGGCGGAGAACGGCGTGTCACACCTCTACGTCCGCCGCCTCGACCAATTTGATTCCGTGGCAATACCGGATTCGGAAGGGGCGGTGTTCCCATTCTTCTCTCCGACCGGTGACTGGGTAGCCTTCTTCAGCCAGGGAAAACTGAAGAAGGCTCCTTCCGACGGTGGCAATCCGACGCTGATCTGCGAGTTGCCCACATTCTTCGGAGGCACCTGGACACCCCAGGACATCATCGTGGTTGCGGTTCCCAGCTACGGCCTGGCGAGGGTGCCGGCCACGGGCGGAGCCCTGGAGAAAGTGCCCCTTGCCTTCAAGGAACGCCTCTACCCGGAAGGGCCAGCGTGGCTCCCTGGAGGCGAATGGATTAGTTTCACTGATTACTACTCGGCTGGGAAACGGGTGATGCTGGCCAATTTGACTTCGGGCGAAGTACGGCTCCTGTTCAACAACGCCCAGGGTGCGTCCTATGCCGCAGGCCAACTTGTGTATTACTCGGGAGGCGCGATATGGGCAGTCCCTTTTGACGAACACAAGCTCACAGTTATGGGGAATGCGGTTCAAGTGGCATCGGGGGCGGCGGAAGACAATTACGTAGGGCAGGCCAGTGCGTCTATGACCGGCGTATTGGTGTACGCGCCGGGCCAGGCAGGTAATTTTGCGCGCAATCTTTATTCCGCGAATCGCAGTGGCATGGAACAGAAACTCGACGTCCCGGCGGCGGACTACGTCGATCCGGCGGTTTCACCGGACGGGAAACGCCTCGCCATCTGTGTTCGAAGTATGAGCGAGCAACAACTCGCGGTGTATGAGCGCGACCGTGGAGTGTTAATGCGGATTGTCGCGAATGGCGCGTTCAACGATGCCCCGGTTTGGACGCCGGATGGTAAGTACTTGCTCTTTGATACCGCTGGTCCTGCGGGGAAGCGTGGCATTTATCGGATTGCTGGCGATGGAAGTTCAACGCCGCAGTTGCTCCGCGAGACTGCGACTGGCAGCCACGTCACAGCGATTGCGGGCAGCTACGCCTCGGTTATGGTGAATGATCCGGTCACGAGCTCGGATTTATGGCTTCTCAGCCTCGGAAATTCATACGAGCTGCGACCTTTTAAACAGACCCCGGCGGCGGAGCGGCAAGGCACTCTTTCACCCGATGGACGCTGGATGGCTTATGCATCGAACGAATCCGGCCGCTCGGAGGTTTACGTGGAGCCCGTGCCTGGCCCTGGAGGCCGCTGGCAGATCTCCACCAACGGAGGCGAGCAACCGCGCTGGGCACGAAACGCTCGGGAGATCTTCTACCGCAACGGTACGAAGATGATGAGCGTGCCCGTACAGGTACAGCCGGTTTTCCAGGCCGGCAAAGCCGTTGAACTGTTTGACCGCAAGTTCGACCGGGGTGGCGCCGTTGGCGGGTACGATGTCACTCCCGACGGTCAGACGTTTGTGATGACTCGCTCCGAGCAGGCGAACCCGACGGAAATCAGGGTCGTGGTCGGATGGTCCCTGGACCAGCCGCGGAAGAAATAGCTCCCCCAGCCGAATCTGACACCCTAATGTCACTCAAAAATGGTCTTTTCCTTGTTGGGCAAACTGTTGTAAGATGCAGCCCCGCCAACCCGTGTGGAGGAATACACAATATGAAGAAGGCCTGTTTGCTTGCGGTAGTGATCTGTGCTGCCTGTGTTCTCGTCACACCAGTACACTCGCAGGATATGCCGAAAAAAGACGCGGCGCCAAAGCCGGCGCCGAGTGCGTCGGAAGCCGTGCTCGCGCAGTGGAATGACATTGGACGCAAACTGACCGCGATGGCGGAAGATTTTCCCGAAGACAAGTATGACTTCAAGCCGACGCCCGCGGTCCAAAGCTTTGCCCAGAGGCTGATTCATGCCGCCCATGCGAATCAGTTTTTCATCAATGGAGTGCTCGGCCAGAAACCTCCCGCCGAAGAAGATCCCAAGCGCAGTGAGTTCAAGAACAAGGCCGATGTAGTCACGTTCGTCAAAAAGTCATTCGCGGACGGGGCGGCCGCGATCAAAGGGAAAGGCGATAAAGGCATGTCGGAGCTAGTCGTAGACCCGTTCAGTAACGAACAGACTCGCATCAGCGATTTTGCCTATGGTTTCGTCGAGCATTCGGGAGAAATCTACGGCCAGCTGTCGGTTTACTATCGCTCGGCCGGCTTGGTGCCACCGGAGTCGCGTCCAAAGAAATAGGCGCCTCCTGGATATAAAGCGCAGCGTTTCGCGTTCGCCGTGGAATGATCCCGCCAGAGGAACTTTGGAGGACAACGAATCATGAGAACTCCGATCCTGGGATTCTGTTTCCTTGCTTGCTGTCTATCGGCCCTGCCTGGCGTTGCACAGCAAAGCGCAGCCGCCGGCAAGACCCGCACGTATTACATTTCGGCCGATGAGGTCGAGTGGGACTACGCGCCCCATAACATGGATCACATGACCGGAAAGCCCTTCGACAAGTCCACCGGCATCTTTGTCGAGAAGGGCAAAGACCGTATCGGCCAGGTGTACCGCAAAGCGATCTATCGCGAATACACCGACGCCACATTTCAGTCTCTGAAGCCCCGCCCGGCCGAGTATGAGCACATGGGCATTCTTGGCCCGGTGATTCGCGCGGAGGTCGGCGACACGATCGAGATCCTCTTCCGCAACAACGCGACCCAGCCCTATAGCATGCATCCGCATGGCGTGTTCTATGAGAAGTATTCGGAAGGCGCGCCTTATGCCGGCATGTCACCGGAATCGACCGGCCTGGTTGCTCCCGGCCGGACCCACAAGTACACGTGGAAGGTGCCCGAGCGGGCCGGTCCCGGTCCCGACGACGGGAGCTCCGTCGTGTGGCTCTACCATTCCCATAACTACGAGCCGAAGGACGTGAACGCTGGCCTGATTGGGCCTATGATTATCACTGCCAAGGGAATGGCGCGGCCCGATGGCAGTCCCCGCGATGTGGACCGCGAAATCTACGCGCTGTTCATGATCATCGATGAGAACCAGAGCCACTACTTTCAACACAACATCGATACCTATGCAGGCGATCCGAAGTCGGTCAAGAAGCTGGAATTAGATCCCTCCGACGCTGACGGCAATGCTGACTTGACGCTGGGCAGTGGATTCGCCCTGGTCAACCACAAGGCCACCATCAACGGCTACATCTTCGGAAACAATCCGCCCATGCAGATGCACAAGGGCGAGCACGTGCGCTGGTATGTGATGACGATGGGAGATGCCTTCAACTTCCACACCCCGCACTGGCACGGAAATGTCGTGACCGTGGACAAACATCGCACCGATATTGTGATCCTGGGACCGGCGCAATTCGTGGTCGCCGACATGACTCCGGATAACGTCGGCACCTGGATGTTCCACTGCCATCTCAGCGACCACATGAAAGCCGGCATGATGACCGACTACGAAGTGCTGCCCTGACACCGCATCACAGCGCCGTTTTTACGTGTGTGACCACCGTCACATGCACCTGTGATGGAGCGTGTTTCGCCACGCCGCCTCCACCCGGCACACTATAATCACCCAGGTGGGGTGGGGGATGATACCCGCCTGCGGAAGCACCAAGAATTAAAGAATAGAGAATGATGACCCTGGTCTGGCTGCGCGTTGCGCTGGTTTGTTACGCTGCGGGATTGCTCTATGCGCTGGTCGCGCTTACCCGCACATCTGAAATCCTCAGTAAAGTGGCGCTCCATGCCTCCTACCTCGGCATGGTGTTTCATCTCGTCTCGCTGACGGAAGCGGTGGTGCAGACCGGCCAGCTCGCTTCGGCCTCGGTGCACAACGCGGAGTCGCTGCTGGCTTTCCTGATTATGGTTGTTTTCATGCTCGCCTATCTGGTGTACAAGACAACCACCCCGGGCATCGTCGTCTTTCCTCTGGTTTTTCTGCTGACCTTCGTGGCTTCCACCGGGCAGCAACCGCTTGTCTTTACCGCGGACGTGGTGAAGAAGGGGTGGCTGCCGGTGCATATCCTGATGATCTTCACCGGATACGCAGCGCTGTTCCTCAGCTTTGGTGCCAGCATTCTGTACCTGATGCAGGAACGCGCTTTGAAATCCAAGAGCGCGAGTGGATTGTTCTCGCGGCTGCCCGCGCTGCAGGTGATTGACGACATCGGCTACCGCTCGCTGATGCTCGGATTTCCCTTTATGACGCTGGGGCTGGTCGCTGGCTCCATCGTTGCCGAATCCACTTACGGACGGGTTGATTTCTTCGATCCCAAGATTCTGCTCTCGGTTCTGATGTGGGCCGTGTACTTGCTGATGGTGTTCATGCGCCTGAGTGCCGGATGGCGCGGCCGCCGCGCCGCCCTGCTTGCCAGCATGGCCTTCGTTGCCGCCATCGTGGCCTGGATCGCCAACTACTTTAGCGGAATGCACAGGTTTATCGCGTCATGAGATTCCAGCTCATCGGCGTCAATCACAAGACCGCGCCGGTCGAGGTGAGGGAGCGCCTGGCCATTCCCGAATCGCGCTTGCCGGAGGCCTGCAAAAGGCTGGCCGAGCACCCTGCCGTCGCCGAGGGCATGATTGTTTCGACCTGCAACCGCGTCGAATTCATCGCCAACATGAAGAATGGCACGGGCGACCTGCGGGAATTTCTGCGCGAGTATTTCGAAGCCGATCTTAGCCTGTTTGAAACTCACCTCTACGAATTTCGCGAGGATGAAGCCATCCGCCATGTCTTTCGCGTTGCCGCCAGTCTTGATTCCATGGTCGTCGGTGAGCCCCAGATTCTAGGACAGGTTAAGGAAGCCTACGCCACCGCCCGCGCGGTGGGAGCGGTGCGCTCGCAACTGGATCAGTTGCTTACCCGGGCGTTTGCCGTGGCCAAGCGCGTCCGTACCGAAACCGCGGTGGGATCGTCGTCGGTCTCGATTGCTTCGGTAGCCGTCGAACTGGCGGAGAAAATCTTCGGCAGCTTGAACGGCAAGAGCGTCTACCTGGTGGGTGCGGGAAAGATGTGCGAGCTCGCGGCGCGGCATCTGCTGGCGCACGGCGCCGCCTCTCTGTTTGTCGCGAATCGCACCTACGACCGGGCGATTCGCTTAGCGCAAAAATTCGACGGGCAGGCAATCGAGTTCAGCCGGCTCTATGACACCTGCGAGCGCGCCGATATCGTGATTACCTCGACCGGATCGCCCCACTTCATCTTCCGGCGCGAACACGGCGAAAAGCTCATGGCGCGGCGCAAGAACAAGCCCATGTTCTTTATCGATATCGCCGTTCCCCGCGACGTCGATCCGGAGATGAACAAGCTCGATGGCATTTTTGTCTATGACATCGACGATCTGCAGCAAGCGGTCAGTTCGCACGTCGCCGACCGCAAGAAGGAAGCGGAAAAGGCGGAGGCGATCGTCAATGGCGAGGTCGAAAAGTTCCACGCTCGCCTGCAGACGCTCGACGTGGTTCCCACCATCGTCAGCTTGCAGGATCACCTCGAAACGATTCGCCAGGCCGAGATTGATCGGGTTCGCGGCCGTCTCGGCTCCATGACCACCGACCAGGAACTTGCGGTCGAAGCGCTGACTCGCGGCATCGTCAACAAGATCATGCACACCCCCATCAGCACTCTGAAAACCGCGGCGCGCGATCCGGAATCGACCACGGTCATCGAACTGGTGCGGCGGCTGTTTAACCTGCATAAGGAAGACGAAGACAAGGAACCTGCTGCCGCGTCGAAGTCCACCCGCGGGAAAGGGACCGAGAACTGATGGCCCGCTTGCGCATCGGCTCCCGCGGCTCGCAACTCGCGCTCTGGCAGGCCCATCACATTTCCGATCTGCTTCGCGCCCAGGGCCATACCGTGGAGCTCGAGATCATCAAGACCACCGGCGATAAAATCACCGACGTGGCGTTGGCGAAAGTCGGCACCAAGGGTATGTTCACCAAGGAAATCGAAGAGGCCCTGGTCGAAAGCCGGGTTGACCTAGCCGTACACAGCCTGAAAGATTTGCCGACGGAATTGGCCGCCGATTTCGAAATCGCCGCCATTACCACCCGCGAAAATCCGCGCGACGTTTTTTGTTCCGTAAAGTTCGCAAGCATTGAAGCTCTGCCGCGGCGGGCGAACGTGGGCACCAGCAGCTTGCGTCGTCAGGCCCAGTTGAAGGCGCTGCGGCCGGATTTGCAGATTCATCCGCTCCGCGGCAATGTGGATACGCGCCTGCGCAAGCTCGAATCCGGCGACTACGATGCCATCATTCTGGCAGCCGCGGGACTGAACCGTCTGGGCAAAACGCAATCGGTCCGTCAGGTCATCCCGGCGGAAGTGATGACTCCGGCCGCTGGGCAAGGCGCCCTGGGAATCGAAATTCGCCATGGCGACACGGCAACGCGAGCGCTGCTGGCATTCCTCGATGACGCTGCCGCCCGCGCCACCACTACCTGCGAGCGCGCCCTGCTCAACAAGCTCGGCGGCGGCTGCCAAGTTCCCATCGGAGCGTTCGCCGAAGTTACGAGCGGACGTATTCGGCTGAACGCGCTGGTAGCCCATCCCGACGGAACCAAAGTTCTGCGCGAAACTCGCGACGGCAACGAGCCGGTGCGTTTGGGCGAAGAAGTCGGCGAAACGCTTCTTCGTCGAGGCGGCGATGTTATTTTGGAAGAAGTTTACGGCGAAGGCTTTGCGTTGCCGCAACAACCGTAGAGGCAGGTCTTAGGTCTTAGGTCTTAGGAAACCCAACACCTAAGACCTAAGACCTAAGACCTAAGACCTAAGACCTAAGACCTAACACCTGATCCATGAAGCCCAACGAAAAACATCCTCTGGCCGGAACCCGGATTCTTGTCGGACGCGCGCGACACCAGGCCAGCAGCCTTTCCGCGGGCTTGCGCAGCTTGGGCGCTGCGGTCATTGAGATTCCCTTTATTGAGATCCGCCAGCCGCAATCGTACCGTCCGCTCGATGATGCTCTGAAAAATATCCGAAACTACGACTGGCTCATCCTCACCAGCGCCAACGGCGTTGAAGCCATGTGGCAGCGTTTGCGGAAACTTCGCATCACGCGCCGGGCTCTCAAGCATCTCCAGATCGCGGCCATCGGGCCGGCAACCAAGAAGGCGATCGTGAAGCATGGCCTCAAAGTCACGATGGTTCCCGAGGAGTACGTCGCGGAGTCCGTGGTGAAGGGGCTGCGCGATAAGGTCAACGGCAAACGCGTGGTGCTCATAAGAGCGAAAGTCGCGCGCGACGTGATTCCAGAGGAGCTGCGCGCCGCTGGGGCCGAAGTCGATGTGGTCGAAGCTTACGAGACCGTCGTGCCCGAGAAATCGCGTGCCCGCTTGCGCGCGCTGATGAAAACTGCAAGCCGCCGGCCGCACATCGTGACCTTTACCAGTTCCTCAAGCGCGAGGAACTTTGCCGAATTGCTGGGCAAGGGCGAGACTGGTTCTCTCGGCGTAGGTTCGCTGAAGCATGTCCAGTTCGCATCGATCGGGCCGGTGACTTCGGCGACGCTGCAGGAATTGCAGATGCCGGCCGCAATCGAGGCGCGCGAATTTACCATGGGTGGACTGATTCGCGCGATTGTACTGGCCCGCTACGCGGAGCCCAGCGAGTATTGAGCCATTGAATCATTGAGTCATTGAATCATTTGAAAGCCGCTGGGAACTTAGGTTTTCAATGATTCAATGACTCAATGATTCAATGCCTCAATAAACTTACTTCGGCTTGGGCTGCAAGATTCCCATCTGCGGGTCAATCGCGTCCAGATAAGCCTGCATGCGCGCCTTGCCGTCGACGGGCAGACCGGTGAATTCAATCCCATTGCCTACGCCGGGATCGCACGTCCGCACCACCGCCGTGACCTTGACGCGTTCCGAGTCCAGCCAGAAATCCACTCGCAGCATGGTTCCGAGCGGCAGGGGCAGCATGGTCTCAACGTAGCACCCATTGCCACTCACGTCGGTGGCATTGATGCGGGTCGGTGCGTTAGCGCGCTCGTCGCGCAGTTCAATGGGAAGGGATATCTTGTGCCGCTGCCAGCGCCGCCGATTGGCGCCGGAAATCGTCACCGTCGCGCCGTCGAGTGGCAGATAGGCTTTCCACGGACACTCCTGATCGGCAAGCAGCTTCACTCCCACCTGATTTTTCTTGGCCGCGCCGGCGTTCATTACCCAGATCACCGTGCAGCGCGTTTTCTTTTCGTCGCACTGCACTCCGATCACGTCACCCACTTTCAGTTCGCTCTCGACTCCCGAGATCAGTGCACCCTCCGAACT
>JBAVVP010000189.1:0-2892 GCA_049697355.1 Terriglobales bacterium | reverse complement strand
CCTCCGTCGAGCATCTCGTCGTGGAAGGCACGGATGTCAAACTTGGGGCCCAATTCTTTCTCGGCGCGTTCGCGAAGTTCGCGGATCTTGAGCTGGCCGAGCTTGTAACTTAGCGCCTGCGCGGGCCACGCGATGTAGCGGTCGGTCTCGGACTGGATGGTCGGCTCATCGACCGCGCCGGACTTGCGCATGAAGTCCACGACCTGATCGCGGCTCCATCCTTTCGAATGGATTCCGGTATCGACGACCAGGCGTACGGCGCGGAAGAGCTCAGAGGAGAGGCGTCCGTAATCGGAGACGGGATCCTGATAGAAGCCAACCTCTTTGCCGAGTTGCTCCGCGTACAGGGCCCAGCCTTCGATGTACGCGTTGAAGCCCAGGCTGTGGAGGCGGAATTTGGGCAAGCCGGTGAGCTGTTGCTGCACGGATAGCTGCATGTGATGTCCGGGGATGCCCTCGTGGTAGGCGGTCGCCTCGTCGTCGATGAGCGAGCGCTCGGCGAAGTTGGAGGTGGCGACGACGACGCGTCCGGGACGCTTGCCGTCCGGGGTGCCGGTGACATAGTGGGTGGCAGCGGCGGACTGGAAGGCCGGTATGGCCTCGACCGTGACCGGCGACTTCGGAAGAAGAGTGAAGAGCTGCGGGAGTTTCGGCTCCATCTGGGCGATGTAGTGGCGGAAATTCTCGAGGATTTGTTCCGCCGACGTGGGAATGTATTTGGGATTGGTTTTGAGCGAGGCGCGGAAAGAGGCCAGGTCGGCGAAGCCCTCCTTTTTGGCGATCGCAGTCATCTCGGCCTGGATGCGGTCGATTTCGCGGAGACCGAGTTGATGAATCTCATCCGGCGTCATACGGGTAGTGGTCCGGGCGTGGATGTCGTTTTCGTAGCGCTTTTGGCCGTCGGGCAACGAGGTGATTGACAGAGTCGTACGGCCTTCGGGCGCGTATTCCGTGCGCAGGAAGGCGGCGAAACTCTTGTAGGCCGGGATGACTTCCGTGTTGATCGCGTCCGTGATCTGCTCGGTTAATCGCTTCTGGTCTTCGGGAGAAATGCTGGCAGGATACTTCTTAGTCGGCCGCAGAAACGGGTCGGCGTCGATGATGCCCTGACACTGGACGGGGAGCTTCTCCAGCAGAAATCGGACCGGCATAAGCTTGTCCTTCATTCCAGCGCGCAGGACCTCGGTGGTCTGGCTCAGGACGCGCGGGATCTGGTGAAGGCGGGCGATGTAGTCCTCGTAGTGCTTGACCGAGTCGAAGGGGACGGACAGCGGCAGATCCGCGAGTCCGGTGTGGACGCCGTTCTGCTGGTTGATGGGCATCTCATACTCTTTGAGGTTGAAGTCGGCAATGCGCTGCTCGAGAACACGCACGAGGAGGGCGTGAGAGAGCTGGTCCTGGTCGGAGAAGCCCGCAGTCGGAATGCCCTCAAGCCGGGCAAGGAAGGCCTCGTCGGTTGTGTGGCGCTGGGCGATGGCTGCGAGTGAGTGCTCGGCGAGCTTGTCGTTGTAACGGTAGTCGCCGAAGGCGGTGGCGCGTTCTGGAAAGTTGCGCAGATCGGACTCGTACTGCTCTTCGAAAAGAGCGTTCTGCGCGGCGAGGCGATCGGCAACCGGTTTGACGTTTTGGGCGAGGGCGCAACCCACTGTGACAACCAGGAAAAAGAGGCTCTGTTGAAGTCGCATAGATTTATGCAGCGTACCAGAAGCCAATGACTTTTAGGGAGGCGCACTAGCCCGCAACCGGCTCTTTGCCTTCCGTTACAATGGCCTGGTGCCTGACGTAAAACCATTCCGTCTCACGGAGTCCGTGAAAGCCGCGGGTTGAGCGTCCAAGCTGAGTCCGGCGGCGCTGGACACGGTGCTTGGGAAATTAGCCCGGCAACAGGACCCGAATGTGTTAGTCGGCTTCGATCACGCCGACGACGCAGGAGTGTATCGGCTCACGCCCGAGACGGCGCTCGTCCAAACCGTGGATTTTTTCACGCCCATCGTGGACGATCCCTATACCTTCGGCCAGATCGCCGCCACCAACGCGCTCAGCGACGTTTACGCCATGGGCGGAAAGCCGTTGACTTCGCTGGCGCTGGTCTGTTTTCCCGAAAAAGGCGATCTCGAAATCCTGGAGCGCATTCTCGCCGGCGGCTTGTCGAAGATGATCGAGGCGGGATGCACGGTGGTGGGCGGCCATAGCATCCGCGATGAAGAAACGAAATTCGGATACTCGGTCACCGGTGTGATTCATCCCCAACGCGTGCTGGCCAATCAGGGGGCGCAACCAGGCGATCGGTTGCTGTTCACCAAGGCGCTGGGCACGGGGGTCATTTCGACGGCGATCAAGAAAGGCGTCGCGAAGCCGGAGTGGATTGATGCTGCCGTGAAGTCGATGACGACTTTGAATAAGGCTGCGGCCGAGGTGATCGCTGCTGGTGTGGGGACGGGCGTCTCGCCCGTCCGGGCGGAGCGAAGCTCCGCAGGTCAACCGAGAGCCTGCTCTGAGCCTGTCGGAGGGGCGGCTGTCCCTACATGGGCTGTCCACGCCCTCACCGACGTCACGGGCTTCGGCCTGATCGGCCATGCCCGTGAGATGGCACTGGCATCGGATGTGAGCCTTGTCTTCCAGTCCGCCAACATAGCTGTGCTGGAAGGCGCGCTCGATTGCATCCATGCCGGATACATTCCCGGCGGGCTCAAAGCGAATCGTGAGTTTGCCGAATGCCTGGTCGAGTACGATCCGTCGGTTCCCGCCGACATCCGCACGCTTCGGTTCGACCCGCAAACCGCCGGCGGCCTGCTGATTTCGGTTTCCGCCGAAGATGCTGGCGCGCTCACACGAGCGCTGCAAGCTGCCGGGGTTCCCGCCGTCGAAATCGGCCAGGTGTTACCGCGCACG
>JBAVVP010000188.1:0-17548 GCA_049697355.1 Terriglobales bacterium | reverse complement strand
CATCCGGAGAAACATTTCGAGTTGCACTCGGCGACCAATGCCTTGCTGGTCGCGCCGCCTGTCGCCGGTCATCGCGAGCGTGTGTACCAGGTGTTTGGACGCGAGACTCTCGACCAGTTAATTCCGCTGGCGGCCGTGCAACCCCTGGAGCGTATCGGGTTGCCGCAGCCTCCGCCGTGGCGACGCAATGCGGAGAGCGTCGTTAGCGAATCCGCGGAACTCGCGGATGAGGCCACGCGGGCGGGGGCCCCTTCGACTGCCGCTCAGGGCGGGTCCGCGCCACACGATTTCGGCGAGGTGCGCCTGCATGGCTTTGTTTCCAAGCCGGAAATTCAGAAGCTCAACCGCAATTCAATTTTTATATTCGTGAATGGACTCCTCATTCGCGACCGTCTCATTCAGCACGGGATCACCGAGGCCTACCGCAACATTCTGGCGCCAACGGTCTATCCCGTGGTTCTGCTTTTTGTCGAGATGCCAACGGCCGAAGTGGACGTGAATGTGCATCCGTCAAAGACCGAAGTCCGTTTCCGGCAGCAGGCGGTCATTCACGATTTCGTGCGCGAGTCGGTGCGGGCGGCGCTGATGAAGGCAAGGCCGGTACCGCAGTTCCTGACGGAAATCGGTGCGCAGCCCACGGCGAGCCCGGGGCTCAGCAGCCCCGGCGTGACGAATCGCCAATTCAGCGACGGCTCGCGCGGAGGCAATGACCTTCAAAACGATGAACTGCAGCGAGCCTCGTGGCGCGACCTGTACGAGCCAGCGGCGGCGGGCGGCTTCGCGCTGCAGGCACCGGCAGTTCCCCCGGCGACTGCGCGGCTTGCATTCGAAGGAGGAATTGCGGTCGAGGCCAACGCGGCGGTATCGCTCGCGCGCGCGCCGGAGGCGTCGATGCCTCAACCGACGATCGATCCTCAGCCAATTCCTGATCACGGCTGCGCGCCGCCGATTCCGCAGGAGGCGCAAACGGCGCCAACGCTCGAGTCGCTGCGAACGCTGCGGCCCCTCGGCCAGATTCGAAATTCATTCATTCTTGCCGTCAACGAAGACGGCCTCTGGATCATCGATCAGCATGTGGCCCACGAGCGCGTACTGTTCGAGCGGGTCCTGCGGCAACGCGCGGCGCAGCGGGTCGAGAGCCAGCGTTTGCTCATGCCGCTGGTCATCGAACTCACTCCGGCACAGCAGGCGATCTTCAGCGACATTGCCGAGGAGCTTGCCCACAACGGTTTTGAAGCGGAACCCTTCGGCGCGCGCAGCGTGGCGGTGAAGGTCGCACCGGCGGGTGTGGATGCGGCGCGCATCGAGCACATGCTGAACGAAATCTTCGAACAGCTCACCCGCGAAGACCAGGCCATCAATCTGGAAGCGGTGCGAACGCGCATCGCTGCCTCGATTGCGTGTCATGCCGCAATCAAAGTCAACATGCCCCTCGAACAAAACAAAATGGAGTGGCTGCTCGCGGAGCTGGCGAAAACCGAGCATCCCATGACCTGCCCGCACGGCCGGCCGGTGGTGCTGCGCTATTCCATGCAGGATATTCAGAAGGCATTCAAGAGGATCTAAAAGCAGCATTCAGCACTCAGCATTCAGCAATCAGTCCTTGCGCATCAGCGTAGGTCAAGAAGCCAGGAGGCAGTGCCCCGGAGACTGAATGCTGAGTGCTGAATGCTGAATGCTGCTTTGTGTTCTAATCGAAATCATGACCGACGCGGACCTCCTGCTGGCTCGCACGCGAAAGTGGCGTCTGGATGGCCAGCCCGTGCGCACGCTCGATGAGGCACGCGCCTTCCTCGAGTCGGTCGGATTTTGTTTGATGTATCCGATGCGGCCTGCCTTGCTGTTGCCGACTTTCGTCGGAGCCTGGGTGGGGGCCGAGGACAAGTTGCCGATGCGCCAGCATGCCTATGCCGATCCGCGGGCGCGAGAAGCGACCGAACTGATGGTGCGCGCGCTGCGCGATCGGGCGGCTTACGAGGCTTCGCTGATTGACGAGAACAACGCCTTCTTGCTGGCGCCGTCGGTGTTTCCTTATTTCTATTCGCTGGTGGGCGAGCGCAATCCGAAGCAGCCTCCTGCTGCCGGACCCCGGTCTCCCTATTCGCCGCTGGCTTGCGACGCGTTCGAAATCATCCGGCGGCGCGGACCGATTTCGAAAGCAAAACTGGGCGAGATGCTGGGCGGAGCGGTCTCCAACGCCGGTCTGGATCGTGCACTCAGCGAACTGTGGGCCAAACTGCGCATCACCCGTGTGGACTACACGGCAGCGGAGGGCTCGGTGTGGGACGAATTGTCGCGCTGGGCTCCCGAGGCAGTGCGTGAGGGCGTTGGGATTTCCGTGCCCGAAGCGCTCTCTGCCCTGGTCTCGAAATATCTGGAGTGCGTGGTGGCGGTGGAGGAGGGAGAAGTCGAGAACTTCCTCGCAAACTTTGTTTCGCGAACGCGCGTGAAGGAAGCGATCCATGCCCTGCTCTCGGCGCGCGAATTGAGCTTTGTCCACGTCGGAAGCAAGTCGCTGCTGCAGGTCACTCCGCCAAAGCAGGCCTACGTGCCCAAGCCGCGCCCGGAGCGCGTGAGCTGAGGCGTGTGGAACTGGGTTGTGTGGGGACGGGCGCCCTCGCCCGTCCAAGCCGAGCCCAAGCTCGACAGCGCTTTGGGCGGCCCTCGATTCTAATCCGCGCACTCCCTGGGTTCTATAGTGCCAGTGGTTTTCGGTGCCCGCGCCGTGTAAAATCACACGTTCGCCCAATGACCGAACATTCCCCACGCAACCTCATCATCGCCATTGACGGCCCGGCGGGAGCGGGCAAGAGCACCATCGCCTCCCGCCTCGCCCGCAAACTCGGCTACGTGAACCTGGAGAGCGGGGCCATGTACCGTGCGCTGGCACTCGGGGCGATCGAATGGGACGCGTCCTTTGACGACGAAGCCGCGTTGCTGAAGATGGCGCAGGAGTCGAACATCGCTCTGGATCGCAGCATCGGCGGCAATCGTGTGCTGCTCAACGGAAGAGACGTTTCCGCACGCATCCGCGAGCGCGATGTGTCGGAAGGGGCGTCGCGCGTCTCGGTGCATCCCAAGGTGCGAGAGTGGATGGTCGAGCGGCAGCGCGAGATGGGCATCGGCGGCGGCGTCGTCATGGAGGGCCGCGACATTGGGACGAAAGTGTTTCCCGATGCCGATTTGAAGATTTTTCTCGACGCCGATCCCGTGGTTCGCGAGCAGCGACGGCTCGACCAGCAGAAAGTGAAAGGCGCTCGGGCGCAGGCCATCGCGACGGAACTTCGCGAGCGCGACCTGCGCGACCGCACCCGCGCCGCCTCTCCGCTGGTTGCCGCGGAAGATGCCGTGGTGCTCGATTCGACCCATATGAGCGAAGATGAAGTGCTCAAGCGAATCGAGGAACTGGTAGAACAGCGACTGAGGGCGGGGCGCTAGAGACGCGCCTTCCAGTAACCGGGTTTCCGCTTGCTGTGGGCCACGGCAACGATGCTCAGTACGTCTGGATCGTCGAGATAGATCATGGAAAACGGAAAACGGTGAAGCGCGAACCGCCGGGTTCCGTGCAAATATCCGGGCCAACGATCCGGCGCTTTCACAATGTTCCGGATCACATTAGATACTGCTACACGAAATTCCACCGCTACGCTTGGGCTCCGGCTGCGGTACCATCTGATTGCTTCC
Source organism: Terriglobales bacterium (assembly GCA_049697355.1). Lineage (GTDB taxonomy): Bacteria > Acidobacteriota > Terriglobia > Terriglobales > Acidobacteriaceae > Acidiflorens. The sequence goes on along the minus strand of JBAVVP010000188.1, from coordinate 13,864 downwards.
CTGAAATCCCTACTCGCCTCAGGGTGAAACCGGAACCGCTTACTTCTCATCGGGGAACTCTTTAGCGAGCTCCCGGAGCACCTGCTCGCCTGGGATCATCTTGACCTTGCCTGATCGAACGTCCTCCACTCGACGCTTAATCTCCTGGTCCCAGGCCTCTTCGACTCCCTCTTCCGCTGGCCCTTCATCGAGGCTCTCAATCAAGTGATCGATTAACAAACCGCGCTCGTGTGTGGAAAGCGCCAGTGCTTTTTCCAGCACTTCCGAAACTTGCGGCGTCATCTCTGCCATGACCACCTCACTGTGCCCATTCTAACGCAGGTTGTGAGTGCCTTATTCGTCGCGCACTTTGCGATGAGTGGGTTTGTCCACAATTTCGATGTCGCGAGGAAACAAACGGGTTACGTCTCGTCTGTCCCCAGGTTTCCCTAATCTCGGATGCCTGACGTATACTCGCCGGTAACGAACTGCTCACGCGAAGAACGCCATGGACCGCAATCGCCGCGCGCATCCGCGACTCAAGACCAGCGTACCGGTAGAGATCAAGGTTGAAGGCAGCAGCAACCCCTATCGGGGCGCGACCTCCGACCTCGGCCTGACCGGATGCTACATCGAAACCTGCTATCCCTGGCCGGTCGGAACCCGTCTCGACATGAAGCTGCAACTGGAGGACACACTCCTGGTGATGGCAACCGTGGTCACCTGCGATCAGCTCGTAGGCAACGGCATTGAATTCATCAAAATGCTTCCGGAAGACATCGATGAGCTCCGCTCTTTTCTGGAAGCCGCGGAAAAGTCAGGGTGATTCCGCCGCTACTCTTTTACCGCGATTAGTCCACAGCTCCCATGTCGGGAGGAAATAATCGGGGCACGTCCCGTCTGCCCCAGGTTTCCAAGCGAATCGGGGAGTTGGTTGAAGAGCGTTTGGCGCCTCAGCGGTTGTGGGGTACCCCCCTACCCCCCGGTCTTTTGGAATCAAAGACTTAGCGGGTGGTTCCCGCCAGGTCTTTGGGTTTAAAGGACTTGCGGGTAAAGTCTTTAAGAACCAACGACTTAACTTGTCAAAGAGCGCTGAAGATGGGTTTGGGGCAGTTTCGAGGACCGTCCTGGTTGGTGGACGCGCGTCTCGGAACTGCCCCAATCAGATCTCTATCGTTGCGTGCTTCGGGTCTTAAGTCAATGGATTTCGAATCACGGATGAGGGCTGGGGAGATTTCGTTTCGGGTTCGGCGCTGTGAGAGGGGAAGTAGGTCAAAATCCCCGCCCTGCGTCTGCAAAGGATGCAGACACAAGGACGGGCCACCCGCCAGCAGGTCAAGCCCTATTTCGATGCGATCCAACGTGCATGCACCAAAGCCGGGGTGCTGTTGAAAATCGAAAACTGGAGCAAGCCTTCGTAGAGGAGCACACAATGTGCCACCGGCCAACGCTCACGGATACAGTTTTTGGAGCAGCTCTTGAGCTTTGACTGAACTCAATGTTTTGAGCGCACGATACTCCTGCAGTGCAGCGTCACGATTCCCGAGCTGTAAGTAAAGCGTCCCGAGATCGTAATGCGCCGTTTCGTCAGAAGGGTTTAGACGAATGGCTTCTCTGAATTCGGCAAGTGCAATGTCGAACTGGCCCTTTCCAGCATAGAGACGTGCGGCTGATTCATGGCAGCTACCAACGTCAGGGTTTAGACGAATAGCTGCCAGAAACTCGTTCATTGCCTGCTCGGGTGCCTTTATATCCAGATAGAGCCCTCCCAAGAGGTCGTGCGAGTCCGAATCATCTGGACGAATGCGAATCGCCTCCAGGCACGTTGCAATCGCTTGCTCGTCATTGCCCGCAACAAAGTATCCGGCCGCCAAACGCTTATAGGCCTCGACATCCGCAGGATCAAGTGCGATCGCCTTCTTGAAGGCAGCCATTGATTCTGCATTGCGACTCATCCGTGCGTAACAGCTCCCCAACCACAAGTATGCGGGGGCAAAGTTAGGGGCAGTGGCAACGGCCTCGTTAAGATGTCCCAGAGCTGCAGAGAGGTCATTCGCCTCCATTTCAAAATAGGCGCGCACTACCAACCTGGCCGCAGTGGACGTGGCGAGCACTGACGCCGATTTAGCCCATTCGGCAAACCGTTGCGGTTCTGAGTTGCCGAGCGAGTGGACCCGTGTGACAGGTATCGCGAAATTCAAATTCTGTCCGCCGACTGCATACGACGTTGCGACTCCTACAACTTCACCTCGAAGGTTCAACACCGGACTTCCACTTGAGCCTGGTGAGATTGGCGCAGTGATTTGAATGACTCTTCCCATGTCCGGTAGGTCACGAACTGCAGAGACAATTCCGTCAGACACGGTTCCCTCGAGGCCTAATGGATTTCCTATGACTAGGACCCTTTCTCCGGCCTTTGGTTCTGCTGTTGCCATCCTGAGACTCTTGAAGGAAGCAGAACTCGCTACTTTCAGGCACACGAGATCACTTACGGAATCATCCCAGACTATAGTCGCGATTGGAATATTCTTGCCCGACGAAATGCGCGCCACAGCCCTTACCGCTTGGCCCAGCACGTGGTGATTGGTTACAATCTCGCCCTCGCTAGATATGAAAAAACCAGTTCCTTGGCCGACTTCGTGGTTTGAGTCGTCATAGGTCATTATGGCCACAACTGCTGACTTTGACTCTTCCACCAATCTTGGCACCGCAGCTTGGGCGAAACTCTGAAAAGAGGCAGCTGTGACAAGAGCCACAGCTGCAAACGTCAGTTGCACACGTGAATTCAGTTGTGTTGGCACCGCTCGTTTGCCTTATTGATCCTTTGGCATGTAACCCACAAAGTCTAGCACCCGGCAGCCACGTGCCCCGTCATCGCGTCTTTTGCGATGAGTGAGATTCGCCGCGCCTACCTCTTCACCGCCACCCCAATCCCCAATTCCCGCAACTGGCCCTCGGCCACGGGCGTGGGCGCTTCCATCATCAGGTCCTTCGCAGCGGCGGTTTTGGGGAAGGGAATTACTTCTCGTAAACTTTCGGCTCCCGCCAGAATCATTACGATGCGATCGAGGCCGAGCGCAATTCCACCGTGCGGAGGCGTTCCGTATTCGAGCGCTTCCAGGAAGAAGCCGAAACGGGAGCGCGCTTCTTCTTCCGTCATGCCGAGCGCGTGAAAGATTCGGCTCTGAATGTCCTGGCGGTGGATACGGATCGAGCCCGAGCCCAACTCCGTCCCGTTGAGCACTACGTCGTAGGCTAGCGCGCGCACCATGGCCGGATCGGTTTCGAGTTTGTCCATGTCTTCATCGTGGGGCGAGGTGAAGGGATGGTGCGCGGCCATCCAGCGTCTTTCGCCTTCGTCGTACTCGAACATAGGGAAGTTCGTCACCCACAGAAAGCGGAAATCGCCTTTCTGGAAAAGCTGGTGCCGGTCGGAATATTTCTGCGCCAGCGCCACGCGCAGCAGTCCGGCCGAGGCGTAGATGGCCATTTCCGCGGGGGTCACTTTGCGCTTGCTGGCAGGATGCTCGTCTGCCTTGGCTCCCGGCTGCTTCGATCCCACAACCAGGACCAGCAAGTCGCCGGCGGCCACGCCCGCTTTGGCGCGGACTTTCTCCCGAACTCTCGCCGCCGCCTCGGGGTGCTTGTTCTCAATGCGCTTGAAATCTTCGAACACGCGCGCTCCGCCCTTGGAGACAAAAAGCGGCTTGATGTCATCGCGCTCTTTTCTCGACAACTCGCCAACCTTGGGCGTGCGGATGGCAATCACCGGCAACTCCGGATTGATCGCCAACTGTTCCAGGTCGGCGGCGGCAAAGCAATCGCCCACATCGGTGAAGGCGGGCAGGCGCAGGTCGGGCTTGTCGACGCCGTACTGGCGGATGGCATCATCGAAGTCCATGCGCGGGAAGGGCGTCTTGATCTCGTAGCCTGCGGTTTTGAACCCCGCTGTCAAGAAGCCTTCGACCACTTCCCAGACGCGCTCGGGCTGCGGATAGGACATTTCCAGATCGATCTGGGTGAACTCGGGCTGGCGGTCGGCGCGCAGATCTTCGTCGCGAAAACAGCGCACGATCTGGAAATATTTGTCGAAGCCGGAAATCATCAGGATCTGCTTGAACAGTTGCGGCGATTGCGGCAGGGCGTAGAACATTCCCGGCTGCACGCGGCTGGGGACGAGATAATCGCGCGCGCCTTCCGGCGTGGAGCGCGTCATGAACGGGGTTTCGATCTCGAAGAAGCCCTGCGAAGCGAGGTTGTCGCGGATGGCGAGCGCCACCTTATGCCGCAGCTCGATGTTGAACTGCATGGCGTCGCGGCGCAGGTCGATGTAGCGGTATTTCAAGCGCATTTCTTCGTTGGCCAGCACCGTGTCCGAGGGCAAAAAGGGCAGCGGTTTCGACACATTCAGAATGCGCAGCTCTTCCACCACCAGCTCCACTTCGCCGGTTGGGATATTGGGATTGATGGTATCGGCGTCGCGGCGCTTGACCGTGCCGATGGCCGCAATCACGAACTCGTTGCGCAGCGCTTCCGCCTTCTGGTGAACGGCGGCGTTGAGTTCGTAGTTGAAGACTACCTGGGTTACGCCGGTGCGGTCGCGGAGATCGACGAAGATGATCTGGCCGAGGTCGCGGCGGCGGTTGACCCATCCCATGAGCACAACTTTCTTACCCGCATCGGAGAGCCGAAGGGCCCCGCACATATGAGTTCGCTTGAGGTCGCCTAAAAAATCGAGCACGTTTTCGCCTTGTCTTGCTGCATTCGATCGAGCTGAAATTACGGTGGAGAGCCTAACCGAGCTGCTACGAACCGAACAGCTGCGGACCAATGATTATAAATGGCAGGAGGCAGGAGGGAGCGTCAGGATGCAGCGATCAGGAGTCAGAGACAACCATGGTGGCCCCCTGACTCCCGACTTCAGCTTATTTGTTCTTCGTGCATTTACCGTCCATGAACAAGGCCCAGTTGGCGCCATCGGATGACATCTCAAACTTGAATGTGTAGGAAGTCGGCGACAGAATCTTTTCGCTGAAGCGCCCTTTGCCGGACGGGTTCATCTTCATGTCGCCGATCCAAGTCCAAGCGTCGCCGTCCACAGTTCCGTGGGATAGAACAGACTCGCCCATACTGTTGAACTCGTTGTAGGTGTACTTCTTTTCGTCGGCATCGTACCCAAGGAAGGCGATCCCGATGCCGTTGCCCATGGATGCACTCTTGAACTCGGAATGCATGACGACAAAATAGCCGCCCTCCATCCACTTGTTGCTCTCGGACATGGTCATTTTGCCGCCCGGCCCCATAGGCCCGGGCTTCGAGTCGCCGTCGCAGGTCCAGTTACCAATAAAATAGTCGAGCTTCTTGTGCTCGGGGCCAGGCTTCGGCAGACTCATTTGCGCAGAGGCCGCGGCGGTAAGCAGCAGTGTGGCGATGAAAAGGGCCCGTGTACGCTTTGACGTACGCGTCATAGAGAACGCCTCCTGAGATTGAATGGTCGCAGAGATGGTCTTCACTCCGGCTGCCGATGATAGGACATCCGGAGCGAGCATGTCAACGGAAGCGGACCGCCACGAGATCGCCACGGCAGAGTTTCTCCGGTAAGAAGGCCGCCGCGCCCCGGGAGGCCGTGAGCCGATGGAACGCGGAACCGGGCAGCGCGGTGAAAGCGCCCACTCATCGCAAGAAAGACGCGATGAGTGGGGCGCCCGCGAGCGATCGTTGGAACTATGGGAACTATTTGTAAGTTCCGGTTGAGCTGGCCAGATAATCGCGGTGCACGGTGAAGTCCACCATCGAGCCGAATGCCGGGCCGGTCAGAGGGTTCTTCTTACTCCCTTCCTGCAGTGCGGCATGGAACTTGTCCAGGCCTTCCGCACTGGACGCGGTGAAGACGACCCAGAACGTTCCGGGATCTTCCGTGTGGATGGCTTCGGTGTCGACTTCATACTCGAGGATGGTGCCGTCGGCCAGCAACTTCTCGAACAGCGGCACGAACAGATTCTTGCTGAGCGTCTCCACTGCATGATTCGGCGCATCGGGTTTCAGTTTGTACTCCGCCACGCGCCCATAGGCGCCCTTATACGAGCCCGAATGCCAGTTGTAATACCGGCTGACGAAGATGTTGTCCGAATGTTTCGTCGCGCTGGCCAGTACGGGTGACGTGGACGAGCCGTTTTTGTAGAACTTGTCCAGCACGTTGAGGATCCCGGCCATGGACATCGCCGACCACCAGTTGTCGTGCGTGTCCCCGTCCGGCGTATGCACCAGGTTTATGTCGTTGCCGTAGCCCACAATCGTTCCATCGGCCAGCGCCTTTTCCAGAATCTTCTGATTGGCGGCGCCGGACTTTTCCATCTCCGCCCATTGCGCGCGGGGAATGTTCCAATTCCCCACGTAACTGTACATCGGCGGTTTTTCCTTCGGTTCATCCTGCGCTAGTGCCGGCGCGGCGCAAACGGCGATCATTGCGACCGCGCACACGACTGCGAAAATCCCCCACACTTTTCGATTCATTCTTGTCTCCCCCTCAATTTACTTGCGTTACGTGCGGTCGGAACAGTACTCCGGGAGGACAACGAATGTCAATCAAGTCAATCCAGATCGTTGGCGCTCCAAAGGTTGGGGGTGATCTGGCGGAATTTCAGTTTCCATTGGCCGTCGATTTTGGCCCAGGTGTCGGCCATGTGGCGATAGCGGGGATGTTCTCCGGGGACGATCAGGTTGTAGGCGACGACGGCGGAGTCGTCGTTCAGTTTGACGACGTGGAAATCGTAGGCGCGCCTGGCTTTGGGGGCTCCCGTCTGCGCGGATTCGACGACATCACTTTTGTCATAGAAGTCGCCGTTGGTGGCGATACCCTGGAAATCGTCGGCGATGGCACGGTCGACCGCGGTAGCGTCTTTGCTCTGGGTCGCTTGCAGCAACTGCTGCTGCTGGTCGAGGAGTTGCCGGTCGAAGGCGGAGGCGGGCTTGGAAGAAGGTGCTTGAGAAAGAGTCATGGTCACGCTGCCGAACACCGCGGCCAACACCAGAAGAATTTTCCGCATGATCGCCTCCCGAGAAAAACAATTTTACTCTGTGTTCCCCTGTGACCTCTGTGGTAAGAGAAAAACTTTAACCACAGAGGTCACAGGGGAACACAGAGGACATCAAAAGCCAAGAGCCAAAAGCCAACAGCTACTTCCGCAAAATCCGCTGCGCCAGTTCGGCGCGGGGAACCGTGACTTGTTCGCCGGAGGCCAGATGCTTGAGGGCGAAGGCACCTGCGGCCACTTCGTTTTCGCCGACGATCAGGATATATCGCGCGCCCATCTTGTCGGCGGCCTCGAACGACTTTTTCAGGCGAAACGACTCGTCGCCGAGATCGACCACCAGATCGTGGCGGCGCAGTTCGCGAGCCAGGCGAGCCGCTTCGCGATTCATCCGCGCGCCGAGCGGAGCAATATAAACGTCGGGCTTTCGGACCACCGACTCCGCCGACGCGCTCTCCATCAGTGATAGCACCAGCCGGTCTTCTCCGATGGCAAAACCAATGCCCGGAGCCGCCGGGCCGCCGAGGGCTTCCGATAAGCCGTCGTATCGCCCGCCGCCGAGAATCGCGTTCTGCGCCCCCAGCGCCCCATGCGTAAATTCAAAAGTGGTTTTCTGGTAGTAATCGAGGCCCCGCACCAGGCGCGGGTTTTCCTGGTAGGGAATCTGGACGGCGTTCAGGATTTGTTTTACGGCTTCGTAGTGGGTGCGGCAAGCTTCGTCGAGAAACTGGGTAATGGTGGGAAGCTTTGCGATGACGGGCTGGTCTTCGGGAACTTTGCAGTCGAAAACTCTCAGCGGATTGGTTACGGCGCGGCGCTGGCAGTCGGCGCACATTTTGCCGACTACGGGTGCGAGCGCCTGGCGGAGAGCTTCGTTGAACTTTACGCGGTCGTCGGGGCAGCCTACGGAGTTCAGTTGGAGCGTCCAGTTGGTGATGCCGACGCGGTCGAGCAGCGTGGCCAGGAGTTCGAGGATTTCCGCGTCGCGCACGGGAGACTGGCTGCCGGTGGTGGCGGGACCGATGACCTCGGCGTCAATTTGGTAGAACTGGCGGTAGCGTCCTTTTTGCGGGCGCTCGCGGCGAAACATAGGGCCGATCGAGAAGAATTTGTTCAGGCCACGTTCCCAGAGTTTGTGCTCGATGTAAGCGCGGACGATGCCGGCGGTGTTTTCGGGACGGAGGGTGAGCGATTGTCCTCGATCGCTTTCGGCGCGGCCGCGATCTTCCCAGGTGAACATTTCTTTCGCGACAATGTCCGTTTCTTCGCCGACTCCGCGGGCGAAGAGTTCGGTGGACTCGAAGATGGGCGTGCGGATTTCATGGAAGTTGTAGGCGCGGAAGACGTCGCGCACGGCGGCTTCGACGAAGTTCCAGAGCGCGGTGTCGGGCGGGAGAAGGTCGCGGGTTCCTCGGGGAGATTTGATCATCGGTCGTTGGTCGTTGGTCGTTCGCGCAGGCTTTCAGCTCTCAGTTGTCAGCTTTCAGTTGAACCCTGGGGCACCGTGGATCTGAGTGCGCTTCACTAGTGTAACGTCGAATCGATATTTTTGCGGATTTCGACGAGAATGTTCACGCACCAGGCCAACTCGCCATGCGTCGCGTACAGTTGATCGAGATCCACGAACAACCGTGGTTCCTGCCGTCTCTTCGAGATGGAGTTACGGATGCGCTTCAGTTTGGCATCCATCTCCTAAAAGCCTACGCGCCCATCGCCTCACGGTTGCAAAGCGCACTGGACTCGACACGCAGCCGATCAGTTGTCGATCTGTGTTCAGGAGGCGGCGGGCCCTGGTTTGATCTTTCTCGAAAGCTCCAGGGAGATCCACCGGGTCTCCACATTTGGCTGACCGATAAATACCCAAACCTTGGGGCATTGCAAAATGTCAGCGCGGCTTCTCAGAATCACATTACTTTCTATCCGGGCTCAGTTGAGGCGATGAAAGTTCCTGGTGAATTGAAGGGGTTTCGGACGATGTTCACGTCATTTCATCATTTTTCGCCAGAAAAGGCCCGCGCCATACTCCAAAATGCCGTCGACGCCGGAGAGGGCATTGGCTTATTTGAAATTGCGAAGCGCGCTCCATCAACCATCGGCTCTGTGTTTGCGTTTGTTCTCGTGCTGTTCATCTGCACTCCGTGGATCCGTCCGTTCCGGTGGTCACGGTTGTTCTGGACCTACTTGATACCGATCGTTCCCTTCGTGTTACTGTTCGATGGAGTGGTGTCGTGCCTTCGGGCCTATCGGCCACAGGAACTGCGGGAACTCGTCGAAAAATTAACCGCGAACGAATATCAGTGGGAGATTGGCGAGGATTCGACTGGGTACACGCCAGTTACTTACTTGGTTGGTTGGCGGCTAGACACTCATTAATTCGACGCCAGTACGTCGTCGTTGTAATTCAAGAGCGCGCGTTTGGGTGTATCTTTCAACCCCCTCAGCGGAACCTTCTGATCGACGGAACTGTTTCCAGTGAGGTGGGCGCGGCCCAGGTTTACGGTGCGGCCGTCGGCGAGCTCCAAATAGATCGGGACGATCATGCGGAACTTATCGTCCACGCCGGACTGGGTGACTTTGAACCCGAATACCACGTCGCCGTTTGCGTCTTTTTCGAACCTGGAGTCGATCTTGTTGGTGGGCAGGGCGGTCCCGTTGATATATTCGTTAAAGAACCAGTCCAGGCGATGGTTGCCGTCGAGGTCCATTTCCTGGGTCATGTGTTTTTCCATCATCGCTTTGAAATCTTCGGTGGTGGCGGCCTTGCCGGAATAGGTTTTTACAAAGTCCTGCATGGCGGCTTTGAAATTCTCGTCGCCGGTCTTGCGGTCCCACATCATCATGCGGATCATGTGGAGAATGTAGGCGCCCTTGGGATAGATGAGATCGCGGGCAATGTTGAAACCGGCTTTGCTGTTGTTGAGCCGGTATCCCATGGTCAGGGGGCCGACGTCGATGGCGCGAAAACCTTCCTTATTTTTGTCCGTGAGCAGTTCGCGCTCATCCTTCCAGAAGGCGAGGAACGCCTTGGGGTCTTTGCCATAGGCGACCTGCAGGAACAGTGAGGCGGAGAAATCGGCGAAGCCTTCGCTCATCCACTGATCGCGATAGGAACTGAAACCGACGGCGTGACCCCACCACTGGTGGGCAACCTCGTGCGGCGCAACGACCTTCCAGTAGCCGCGGTCCCGGAAGTCAAGGCCGAGTCCGTGGCGCACGGTGCTGTCGAAGAACGAACAGATGGGAAGCCAAACCAGCTCGGGCCAGGATTGTCCAAAGCTGCAGGCGGTCTGCTGCGTCATTGCCAGGCGCTTGTAGGGGGACGGCCCGAAGTAATCGGAATAGACCTGGACCGCAAGCTCGCCCTCCGCCAGCACCTTCTTCATCATGATGGTTGTGTTGTAGAGTCCGCGAGCAGCATCCGGCAATTCTTCGTTGGCGAAGGACTGCACCACATAGTCGGGTTTTGTCAGTTTTGCCTCTTCGACCTTGAACCGGCCCAGGTTGAATCCGGCGACGGTCTGGGGGACCTCGCTCTTCCACACCGAGACATCGCGGTCTCCTTCGTTGCTGCTATTGACCAACGTGCCCGTGGCGACAATCTTCATGCCTTTGGGAGTGCGGAAGATCATGTCGTAGGACGAGTACTCGCCGAGAGACGAATTGCGATTATTGGGATACCAGTTATCGCGGGCGATCGGGAAGTAGTTGCCGTTCCCCTCATTGGATACCGCGTCCTTGCCGGTGTAGGTCGTCGTGATAGTGTATTTCTCGCCCTGAGCCAGGGGCTGGGGCAAGATCACGGCGAAATCGGGATCGTCGTTCTTGTTCTCCTGAATAAAGGCCAATGCTTGGCTGGTATTGGCGGTGACACTTTCCACGCGCAATGTGGGGAAAAGATTAAAAGGTACAACGCGCAAGCCGGCGACGAGTGAGACAAAGGTCGTGGTCGCCTTGCCGGTCAGGTGAGCATTTTTCTCGATGGTGGTGTCTAGCTGCTGGTGGTCAATATGAATCAGGTTGCGGCTGACCGCCCGCTGGGTGTGTTGGGAGAGGTCTAAGCCGGCCCAGACGCCATGCTTGTTTTCGTCATAAGTCATCAGCTCAACCTGGTCGGACGCGCTATGGGGGTCAATCGTGTAGAGTTCCTTGTTGTTGTAGCGCTTGCCGTGAATGAAGGCGACGAATAACCCTCCCGGCTCTGGGCCCATCACATCTTCTAGAATTCGCGCTTCCAGATTGTCGTTGAGTTTGTGACGCGTCGTGTTCTGGCTGTCTTTGAGCAAGTTCGCGTCGCAACCGCCGGATGCCGGGCTGCCGCCATTCTTGATCTCGTCGTAGGTCGAGTCGGTGAAGCGCAGGACCGCCTGAGTAAACTTCTCGCTGAACTCGTTCTCTTTGGTGAGCAGCTTCAAACTCTGGCGCTCGGATTCGAGCGGCGGATCGAGCACAAAGTTGCCGTCTCCCGTGAACACCGCGCCCGTGACCTTGCCTTGCACGGGTGTCACAAAGCAAACCGTTCCCGAGTGCAGATGGAAGGTGCCGGCGTCGCGCTTTAGATCTAAGTTACTGACGCTGACCGCCTCGCCTCCCAGCGTCAGGTTGCGAAGCTGCTGGTAAGTAGGGTCGGAGTTAGGGCCGGCGGGGGGATTTTCGGCAGCGCAAAGAGAAGAAGATGCCAACAGAATAGCGGCAACAAAGATACGAAAAGCCATGGCGGACAGGAGCCTCCCACATGGAAGAGCGTTCGCAGTATGCACGAGTTCTCCATTCCTGCAAAGGACATCCGTCACCAGGCTATGGTAGCAATCGATAAGTGAAGGTCATGGAAGGAAGTAAGTTCCGAGGAAAGGGGAGCAATGGTTGTCAGCGAAGAACGAACAGCCCGCCCAAGCGGAGCTTCTACCCCATCACGCTAAAGGCGGGTGTGATGGGGGCCCCGGCTTGGACGGGGCCCCTTCAGACCGTCGCAGCCGGGAGGCTACGCGTTCGCGTAATAGGCGGCGTTCTTATCGAGAAATTCTTTTTTGTCCTCGGGCAAGTCGTCGGCGGTGAAGATCGAATCCGAGGTGCAGGCCGGAATGCAGGCGCCGCAATCGATGCAACCAACGGGGTCGATATAAAGCTGGGTCGCAGCCTCAAACTGCGCCTCGTCTTTTTTAGGATGGATGCAGTCGGTCGGGCAGACTTCGACGCAAAGCTCGTCCTTGATGCAGGTGTCGGTGATTACGTAGGCCATGAGTGCTTCTCCTGAGTTGTTTGCTGGAGTAGTTTCGTTCTTACCTTAGCCAGTGAAGCCGGACTTGGCGGTGACCTGCGTCACAGGCATCCGTGGCGTAGTCACACGGTATAGTGATGAACATCACAGTCGAAGCAAGGCCGGATGCGCTATAAAGTGGACAGTTGCAATCCTAGATAGCCCGGCCTCACCCCACGACCCCACACAGCCGCCACCCAAGCGGCGGGCCGGGCCATCTTTCTACCTGAGGGAAAACTGTTCCCAATCGATTCCTGCCTTTCGGCGGGCGATACATCTGGAAATGCTTTCGGCGTCGCTAAAGCGTACAACGCCCGAGTCTTTCCACAGCCTGCCAAGAGCTAAGAGCCAAGAGCTAAGAGCCCTTTCTCTCTCTCAAGTACGATTCCTTGTAGCCGAGATAGTTTTCAGCGTAGCGCAGGATCATCGCCTGGTCTTGTTCATCCAGGTGGCGGCGGAATTTGCCCGGGGAGCCCATCCAGAGCGAGTTTGGCTCGACGATCGTTTTCTCGGGGATCAGGGTGCCGGCGGCGATGATGGAGCCGCTGCCGATGACCGCGCCGTTGAGGACGATGGACCCCATGCCGATCAGGCAGCGGGCTTCCACGGTGCAGCCGTGCAGGATGGCGTTGTGGCCCACGCTGACGTAGTCGCCCAGGTAGACGCCGTACTGTTCTTTCATGCCGTGGAGGACGCAGTTGTCCTGAATGTTGGAGTAGTGGCCGACGCGGATCTGGTGGACATCGCCGCGGAGGACGGCGTTCATCCAGATGCTGGAGTGTTCGCCGAGGATGACGTCGCCGATCAGCTGGGCGGAGTTGTCGACGTAGCAGGTGTCGGGGAATTGGGGAGTGACGCCTTTGTAGGAGCGGATCATGGGTTCGAGTGCGGCCTTGATCTGCCGCTTGAGACTTGGAACCGCTAACATATCACGGTCGAGCGCTTGGGAAAATATTGGGACCGGCCAAGAAGATGCCGTTGTGATTAAATTCAGAACGTCATGGACCCTCTGGAACTTTCTCCCGAAGCCTTCCGCCGTCTGGCGGTAAGCGTTGCCGACCTGTCCGCTGAATACATTTCCACTCTGGACGCTCGCCGTACTTTTCCCGCCACCACGGGCGCGGAAACCGAGCGCCTGTTTGCGCTGGAGTTGCCCGAGCAGGCGATGGGCGACCGGGCCCTGGACGCGCTCGCGGACGTGATCACGCACTCGCGGGCGCAAAACGGACGGTTCTTTGGGTATGTATTTAGTCCGGGCGAGCCGGTGGCGGCGCTGGGCGATCTGCTGGCATCGATCTTGAATCAGAACATTACCGCCTGGCGCTCTGCGCCGGCGGGCGTGACCATCGAGCGAACCGTGGTACGGTGGCTGGCGGAAGCGATCGGCTGCGCTGGTTTCCTCGGAACGCTTACCGGCGGAGGATCGGCCGCGAACCTGATGGGATTGACGATGGCGCGGGAGGCGAAGACTCCGGCCAACGAGCGCGGACTTCGCCATGCGCCAGCGGGTGTGATCTACGCGTCCGAGCAGGTGCACATGGCGGTGCCGAAAGCCGTCGCCATGCTGGGCATTGGCCGGAAAAACCTGCGAATTGTGCCC
>JBAVVP010000187.1:0-2524 GCA_049697355.1 Terriglobales bacterium | reverse complement strand
GTCAAAGGCTTTAACCAAGAGGGCACAGAGGATCACAGGGGAAACCGCGGACTTATAAACGAGTGGGCCATGATTTAGCCCTCGTGGCGGTTTCACCTCTGCAATCTGACCTCTGACTTCTACAATTCCGTTACAATCCCCCCGTGTCCGCTCTCCTGCAGATTGAAGCCACTCGCGGGTCGGCCCGGGCCGGCAAGCTCCTCACACCTCATGGAGAAGTCGAGACGCCCGTGTTCATGCCGGTCGGAACGCTCGGTTCGGTCAAGGGCGTTTCGCAGGATGTGCTCGAAGAGCTGGGCGTCGAGATTCTGCTTTCGAATACCTACCATCTTTATTTGCGGCCTGGAGTTGAGACGGTTCGGCAGGTGGGCGGGCTGCACCGGTTCATGGCGTGGGATCGCGCCATTCTCACCGACTCCGGCGGGTTTCAGGTTTTCAGCCTGAACGATCTGCGCAAGGTCAGCGAAGAAGGGGTGGCGTTCCGCTCGCACCTGGACGGGTCAGCGCACTTTCTGAGTCCCGAGAAAGCCATGGAGATCCAGATTGGCCTGGGTGCTGACATCATCATGGCGTTCGACGAGTGCACGGAATATCCGGCCGACGTTCAGCGTGCGCGGGCTTCGATGGAGCTGACCTTGCGCTGGGCTGGGCGCTGCAAGAATTATTTTGAAGAGCACAAGGGCGAGGTTCCCTGGGGCGATGCCCACGTAGGGACAGCCGCCCCCGGCTTTCCTGGCGAGCGCAGGTTCGCCAGCGACGGTGCGGAGCTTCGCTCCGCCGGGCGGACGAATGCGTCCGCCCCTACGTGGGCGCGGCGGGCAGCGGAGTCTACGCAGGCTTTGTTCGGCATTGTGCAGGGCGGGATGGACCGTGAACTTCGCCGGGAGTCGGCGGAGCGGACCATCGACATCGGATTCCCGGGATACGCTATCGGCGGGCTTAGCGTGGGCGAGCCGCGGGAGCTTACTCGCGACATCGTCGAGTCCACGCTGGAGCATCTTCCTTCGAACCAGCCGCGTTATTTGATGGGAGTTGGAACTCCCGAAGAGATTGCGCAGTATGCACAGATGGGCGTTGACATGATGGATTGCGTGCTGCCTACGCGCGCCGCACGGCATGGATTGCTGTTTACGTCCGAAGGCAAAGTGTCGATCAAGCAGGCGCGGTACGCGCAGGACGAAAGCGCGCTCGATCCGGCCTGCGGCTGCCGCGTGTGCCAGCGCTATTCGCGGGCCTACCTGCGCCATCTGTATGCCTCGAACGAAGTGCTGGCGCAGGTTTTGAACACGGTCCACAATCTGCACTATTATCTGGCCACCATGCGGACGGTGCGGGCCTGGATCCGGGCGGGCGGCGGAGCCGCGAGCGGCGTTCCCCCCTTGTAAATTCGGCGTAGTGTCCTTGACACCCTAGGCGGCGGTCCGGCATTCTATTGGACTTGGGGATAAGGTCGGTTTCTTTCTGTGCCGTTCTTCATTCCAATCGAAACCGAGGCGCGGCATCGCCGGTTCTAGCCTGCAAACTACAGGATCTCCGGCCATAGGAGAAAAGAATTCCCGCAACTAAACGGCGACAGCAGCAAACATGTGCCGAGTTCCGCTCGGCCAAACCCGAAGGACGTTTCCGGCGGTCGCGGTTCGAATAAGGAATTTCGTTACAGAGGATCAATTTGGCGGTGGAAATCATATTGTCCGGTATTCCCAGCGGTTTGGCGTTTTGGCTGCAACTGCCCGGGGGCACGAGTCTGCTCGGGCTGGCTCCCCTGGTGTTTATTTTCGCCATTTTTTACTTTCTGCTGATTCTGCCGCAGCAGCGCAAGCAAAAGAAATGGCAGGCCATGCTAAGCGAATTGAAAAACGGCGACAGGATCGTAACCAGCGGCGGTCTGCGCGGGACGATCATGAGTATCAAGGACGATGCGCTGGTTTTGCGCGTGCCGCCCGATAATCTGAAGCTGGAAATCAGCCGCGCATCGGTGGTGTCGGTGACGACGGCGGAAGAAGGAAAGTAGGGGCAGCTGTCAGTTATCAGTTCTCAATTAGAACTCTCGGTTGCCTTTTGACGGTTTTCCATGAATAAGAAGCTTAGTTGGAAGTTGACGGTAATCATCGGAATCCTGCTGGTTTTCCTGTTCGGCGTCTTCGGTGTTCCGAAGGAGTGGTCGGGCAAGGGGATGCTGGCGGCGATTACCGACCGGATTCATTTGGGCCTCGACCTGCGCGGCGGAACGCACCTGATCCTGCAGGTGCAGGTCAACGACGCGGTCAATGTGGACTCCGACAACGCGATGGCGCGCCTGAAGGAAGACTTCCGCACGCACAAGATCAATTACGCCGACATCACCAAGCCCGACCCGGTCAACCATCCGGAAATGATCGTGGTGAAGGGCGTGCCTCCGGATCAGACGAGCGATTTCAAGAGCCTGATTTCCGACCGGCTGCCGGAGTACGACGCCAGCTCGGGCGCGGAAAATTCCTGGACGGTTTCGATGAAGTCGCAGAACCTCGCCGACTTGAAGAACCGC
>JBAVVP010000186.1:0-2140 GCA_049697355.1 Terriglobales bacterium | reverse complement strand
GTATTCTGGCATCAGCTTGTCAGCATCCGTTCGAAAACAAGTAAGTGACGTGCCGATCAATGACTTTTCGAATTGACCTTCATAGAGCCCGACTTTACCTACCGACGCATTGTGAGCTAGCAGCACGTCCCCGCCAACAATCCATCCGATCTTTAATTCGAGCGCTTTTGATTCGTTCAAGTACTGAATTTGGCCGCCATCGATGGCGCCGTCATCCCTGACGGACTGCGCCGAAAGGAAAGGAATCCCCGTTTCGCCGAACTCGTCCGCTCTAGCAGTCTGCTGAAAAACTCGGGACGGATGTGATCTTTAGCAACAATCGAATCAAAAGCGACCTCATCTTGAATCTATCGTGCGTTTCGGGCTCGGTTCTTGATTCAATGTTGCGCATGGACCCCCTCGAAAAACCTTTTTCAGCAAACTGCTAGTACTACTGCGTCAGAAAGTCGCAGGCGATAATTGAGAGACTCGGTTATTTTGTGAGATTCATGTTACGGCGGCGGGAGGCCGGGATGGGTCGGCGGATTTCAGGCGACAGTGAATCGCGATTTGCGTCGTATGTCGAGGGGATTGTGGAAGTGATTGGTCATGCGGATCGCGCTGGTCCGCTGAGTGACTATTGCACCGGGCTGATGATGCCGGGCGAGCGCAAGAGCGTGGAACCGATGGCGGCGGTGACCGCTCCGGCGCGGACGGCGGCGCAGCATCAGTCGCTGCTGCATTTTATCGGTCAGTCGGCCTGGTCGGACGCGAAGGTGTTGGCCAAAGTCCGTGAGATGGTGTTGCCGAAGATAGAGTGCCACGGACCGATCGAGGCATGGATCATCGACGACACTGGTTTTCCGAAGAAAGGGAAGCATTCGGTCGGGGTAGCGCGGCAATACTGCGGTCAACTCGGCAAGCAGGACAACTGTCAGGTCGCGGTATCGCTGTCGATTGCCAACCATCACGCCAGCCTGCCGGTGGCCTATCGGCTGTATTTGCCGGAAGACTGGACGAAGGATCGCAAACGCCTGCGTAAGGTGGGTGTTCCCGAGGAGGTCGACTTTAAGACCAAGCCGGAGATCGCGCTCAAGCAGATCGAGGCGGCCTGTGCGGCTGGTCTGCCGCGCGGTGTGGTGGCGATGGATGCGGGCTATGGCTGCAACACAGACCTGCGCACCGGCGTGAGCGCACTCGGATTGCGCTATGTCGCCGGCATCCTGCCGAACACTTCGGTGTGGGCGCCAGGTACAGGACCGCTGCCGCCGAAGAAGTGGTCGGGGCGCGGGCGACAACCGAAGCTCATTCGCCGCGACGACAAGCATCGACCGGTCCCGGTCAAGGAGCTTGCGCTCAATTTGCCCAAGCGCGCCTGGCGCACGATCGCGTGGCGCGAAGGCTCGGCCGGGCAATTGTCCTCGCGCTTTGCCCGCGTGCGCGTTCGTGCCGCGCATCATGACTACAAGCTCACCGAGAGCCGAGCGCAAGAGTGGCTGTTGATCGAGTGGCCCGAAGGCGAGAAAGAGCCGGCCAAATACTGGCTCTCGACCCTTCCCAAGGATATCACGTTCCGCGCGCTGGTCGACCTCACCAAGCTGCGCTGGCGCATCGAGCGCGACTATCAGGAACTCAAGCAGGAGGTCGGGCTTGGGCATTTCGAGGGCAGAGGGTGGCGCGGCTTCCACCACCACGCCACGCTGTGCATCGCCGCCTACGGATTCCTGGTCTCCGAGAGGGAGACGATTCCCCCCTGTGGATCTCGTTCCGCCAGGCCGTTCGAGAAACTTGCGGTTCCCAACGGTTACCGACCCAGAGGCTCCGCCGCTGCGAACCCAACGACACGTCCCGAACTCGATCGCGACACTGCGCACACGCCTCAGCGTCGCCCTCGCCAGCAGATTATCGCGATGCCCATGCTGCGCAACTCCAATACACAGAAACATACCACGCAGAAATTTGTGACGCAGTAGTACTAGAGCCTTTTCGGTTCTGATCGAATCAGAACCGGGCTCTAGCTTTATGTTTTGACGCGTTTTCTTTACGCGAACCGGACGCCACTTCGCTCGAAAACGCTATAGAGGAGCGACCGGCGGGTCAGTGCGACGACAGGCCGGGGCCGGACTCGGGCTGGATTTCGGCCGCCATCATGCCCTTTGAT
>JBAVVP010000185.1:0-4723 GCA_049697355.1 Terriglobales bacterium | reverse complement strand
CCAGGTGTATGCGGGAGACGAGCGCTGGCGCGGGCTGCCGGTTCCGAAGGGTGAGACTTACGCGTGGGGAAAAGATTCCACCTACATCCGGCAGGCGCCGTACTTCGACGACATGACGCTCAAACCGTCCGCCGTCGCGGACATCAAGGGCGCGCGCGTGCTGGCCGTGCTCGGCGACAGCGTCACCACCGACCACATTTCGCCCGCGGGATCGATTAAGAAAGATGGGCCCTCCGGCAAATACTTGATTGCTCATGGCGTACAGCCGGCGGATTTCAATTCTTATGGATCGCGACGCGGCAATCACGAAGTCATGGTGCGCGGCACGTTCGCCAACGTTCGCCTGCGCAATAAAATGGTGAGCACCGAAGGCGGATTCACCCGCCACCTGCCTGATGGCGCCGAAATGTCGATCTTCGACGCGTCCGAAAAGTACCACGCTGAAAACGTGCCGCTTGTGATTCTTGCGGGCAAAGAGTACGGTTCCGGATCTTCACGCGACTGGGCGGCCAAGGGGCCACGGCTGCTCGGGGTGCGCGCCGTGATTGCAGAAAGCTACGAACGCATTCACCGCTCGAACCTGGTCGGTATGGGCATTCTGCCGCTGCAGTTTCTGCCGGGAGAAAATGCCGGGACGCTGCAGTTGAATGGCGAAGAAGTCTTTGAGATCGCCGGAATTCGCGATGTGGTCGAGAAGTTTTCTTCCGGCCGCAAAATTACGGTGCGCGTGAAAGGCGGGAAGACCGCCGAATTTCAGGCCATTGTTCGCATCGACACTCCGCAGGAGGCCCTCTATTACGCCAACGGAGGCATCCTCCAGTACGTGCTGCGGCAGTTGCTGGCGGGGAAAACGCAGCCCGAAGCGGTCACAGTTTGATGAGATTCTGAGGCACTGGCGCTCTCTGGATCAGCTTCAGTGGATTCCAGCGGACTGCTAAGATCCCGGAGGGGAGAGCCGATGCCCTTTGTAGACACACGTAATCTCGATGTCGTTGAGCGCTTGCCGGGCTGGCATGGGCGCTATTTCCACTCGCAGAACATGACGTTCGCACACTACGAATTTGTGCGGGGCGCATTCATTCATGAGCACTGCCATCCTCAGGAAGAAGTTTATGAGGTGGTAGAGGGCGAACTCGAAGTCACAATCGACGGCGTTACCCAGACCGCCAAACCAGGCATCGTGGCGATCGTGCCGAGCAATGTTCGTCACTCGGTCAAAGCCCTCACTGACGGCCGAGCTATCATCGTTGACTACCCGCTGCGGCGTGATTTTGCTTAGCCTCACTAGACAGCGCCTGACCATCTGAGCCGGGGATTGACGCGTAAGACGGCATCATTCCCCAAGCTTCACCTTCGCGAGAAATCCACTTCCGCGTGCTAATCTCAAGTTCCGATGCCCGTCGCACCCCAATTCATCCCTGCGGCTCTTAGTTTGACTGCGGTTGGGGTCTGGGGCGCGAGTGATTTTCTGGGCGGAGTGGGCGCACGGCGCGTGAACGCATTTCTGTTCACGGCCATCGTGCACCTGAGCGGCTTGGTCCTGGTGTGCACTCTCGCGCTGACGAGCGGTGCACCGTTTCCGGGAAACGCCAGCTTGGTTTGGTCGCTGATCGCCGGGGCGGTCGGGGGCATTGCGCTGGCTTTGTTCTATCGTTCATTAGCCAGCGGAAATATGGGACTGGTCGCGCCCGTGGCTGCCGTTCTGGGCGCCGCGATTCCCACCATCGTGACTGCCTTCGCCGAGGGCTTTCCGGGCTATCGGCACCTGTTCGGTTTCATCCTTGCCGGAGTCGGTGTCTGGCTCATCTCTCGTACTGAATCTGGCGGTGGTCGTCCCCAAGGCTTAGGCATGGCGGTGCTGGCGGGAATCGGTTTCGCTGGTTTTTACCTCTGTATCCACCGGGCGGGGAACGGCTCGGCATTGTGGATCGCGACCTGCTCCCGCTTCGGTGCCTTGCTGGTCACGGGTTCCATCGTTCTTTTCGGAAGACACCTGCGCGCGGTGGCCGCTCCGGTGCTGGGCATTGCCTTGGTTGCCGGAATTCTCGACATCTCCGGCACCGCCGTCTTCATTCGCGCGAGTCAAATTGGACGCTTGGACGATGCGGTCGTGCTCAGTTCGCTCTACCCCGCGGTTACCGTTTTGCTGGCTCGCATCTTTCTGCACGAGCACTTCAGCCGCGCCAGGACCATCGGCATGGTTGCGGCGCTGGCGGCGGTTCCGATGATTGCGGGATGAGGAATACAGTCGCATTCCACATTCTGGAATATGGAATGTGTGGGAAACAGATGGTTGGAAGAAGGTGATCTGTGCCTCTGGTTGCCGCTCGGAATGTCACGAAGATTTTTGACCTCGCCGAATCCCCGTTCGGCGGCCGCAGTGTGGGCCAAGTCCGCGCCGTGGATGACGTGTCCCTCGAAATCCAAAAAGGCGAAACACTAGGCTTGGTGGGCGAATCCGGCTCGGGCAAGAGCACGCTGGGACGCCTCATCCTCCGCCTGATCGAGCCGACTTCGGGCTCCATACTTTTCGAGGACATCGATCTGGTGCGAGCCAACGGCTCCGAATTGCGCCGCCTTCGTCGCAACATGCAGATCATCTTTCAGGACCCATTCGGTTCGCTCGACCCGCGGTTCCGCGTTGAGGACGTGATTGCCGAGCCGCTCATTCTGCATCAGAAGACGCTGCATCAGAAGATGGTTGACGAGAAGACCACGCACGCAGGCCTTAGCGATGCCCGCCGCCAGCGCGTGCGGGAACTTTTGCATGCGGTGGGAATGGATGAATCGGCCATGTCTCGTTATCCGCACGAATTCTCCGGTGGCCAGAGGCAGCGCATCGGCATCGCCCGCGCGCTTGCCCTGCAACCGAAGTTCATCGTGGCCGATGAACCGGTTTCCGCTCTCGACGCCAGCGTTGGCGCCCAGATCGTGAATCTTCTGCAGCAACTCCAGCGCGATTTCGGCCTGACCTATTTGTTCATCTCGCACTCCATGCCGGTCGTTCGCTACCTCTCGACCCGCATCGCGGTGATGTATCAGGGCAAGATCGTCGAGGTCGGAACGACGGAGCAGATTACTGGCCAACCGCAGCACGCTTACACGCGCAAGCTGCTGGCGGCCACGCCGGAGATGGCGGCGCCGTAGCGGCACCCCCCGTCACCCCACGAGCATTTACAATTGCTCGGCACGATTGCCAGCGCTATGCACACGGCAGACGTCGTTCTCATCGGCGGAGGGATTGTCGGCTCCAGCATCGCCTATCATCTTGTTGCTGCTGGCTGCAAGAACGTTCTTGTGATGGAGCGCGAGACCACGCAGGGCAAGGGATCCACGGGCAAGAGCATGGGCGGCGTGCGCGCGCAGTTCTCGACGCCCGTCAACATCCAGATGTCCCTTTACTCGATTCCCTTTTATGCGAGCTTCGAGGAGCGGCTTGGCTATCCATGCGACTACCGTCCCCAGGGATATCTTTTTTGCGCGACCAACCAAAAACACATGGCCTACCTGCGCGCCAACTACGACCAGCAGGTTACCATGGGGTTGAAGAACGTGCGCCTCGTCGCCGGCGACGAAATCCGCAGCCAGTTCCCGCAACTCCGCGGCGATGACATCCTTGGTGGCAGCTTTTGTTCCACCGACGGTTTTGTCGATCCCTACAGCGCCATGATCGGCTATATGACGTGGGCCAGCGACCACGGCGCCCGGCTCTGGAAGAACGCGAGCGTAACTGGAATCACGCGCAACCTCGACGACGGGAGCTTTGAAGTCGCGACCACGCGCGACACCGTCTCCACGCGCACGGTTGTGAACTGTGCCGGAGCATGGGCGGCTTCGATTGCCAAGATGGTTGGCGTCGATCTTCCCGTCGAACCCTTGCGCCGCATGCTGGTTCCGACCGAACCGTTTGACCAATTTCCCCACACTGCGCCCATGATCGTCGACATGTCCAACGGCTTTCACTTTCGCCCCGAGGGTCGCGGATTCCTGCTGGCGTGGAACGATCCGGAAGAAACGCCCGGCTACAAAACTGATTTCGACGTGAGCTTCATCGAGAAGATACTGACCCGCGCGGCGGATCGCGTGCCCGTATTCGAAAATGTGGCGGTCAATCCCCAGCGAGCCTGGGCTGGCCTCTATGAAATGACGCCGGACCATCACCCAATTCTCGGAGAATCCCCGGATGTCCCCGGCTTCTTCTTCGCCAACGGTTTCAGCGGACACGGCGTGATGCACTCGCCGGCCACGGGGAAGATCCTGAGCGACCTGATTCTGACCGGGAAGACGGACTTGATCGACGCGTCTCTGCTAAACTTCTCGCGCTTCGCGGAGGGGCGGATGATTCATGAGACGGCGGTGCTGTAATTCGGTTTTCCTTCGTGTACCTTAGTGTCCTTGGTGGTTAACGGAAACCTGATAACCACAAAGGGCACGAAGGAACGCAAAAGAAGAGAATCAAACATCTTATGCCCAAGGAACTCAACTACTGGCTTACCACGGTTCAGATGCCCACCGCCCCGGCGTTACCCTTGCCGGAAAGCGCTGACGTCGCCATCATCGGCGCCGGTTTCACAGGACTCGCCGCCGCGCTCTCGCTGGCCAAGCGCGGTGCGAAAGTCGTTGTGCTGGAATCGGAAACCATCGGCTGGGGCGCGAGTTCGCGCAACGGCGGCATGGTGCTCACCGGAATGAAGCTCGGCGTTAACAAGCTCATCTCGATGTA
>JBAVVP010000184.1:0-8429 GCA_049697355.1 Terriglobales bacterium | reverse complement strand
ACCAAGGATCGGGGAACCAAAGATCGGAGAAAACCCGTGCGGGGCGGTGTCTTGGGGTTTGTGTCCGGCTTTTCAGTCACATTTCAGAATAATAGCGCTAGAGAAGACCCGAAAATCTCATGCGGTTGAGGGCGCTCAAATCCCACCCTAACGTCGCAAAAAACGCGACGTTAGGATGGGGCACCCGACCGTGCTTTTTCCAAAACCGTTTATGAAACCAGGTCTAGGTTAACCGCTCTCGTTTCCGCCGAGTTCAGGCGAGGTCGTAGCGATCGAGGTTCATCACCTTGTTCCACGCCGCCACGAAGTCCTTCACAAACGCCCCCTTCGCGTCGTTGCTTCCATAGACTTCGGCGATTGCCCGCAGCTGCGAGTTCGAACCGAACACAAGGTCGACGCGCGTGCCGGTCCACTTGATTTTGCCCGTTGCGTGATCGCGCCCCTCATACACACCTTCGGATGTAGAGGAGGGCTTCCACTTCGTATTCATGTCGAGCAGGTTGACGAAGAAATCATTCGTCAGCGTCTCGGGCCGGTTGGTGAAGACGCCGTGCTTGGAATGCCCGAAGTTCGCATTCAGGGCGCGCAGGCCGCCGATGAGTAGGGTCATCTCGGGGGCGGTCACCGTCAGCAACTGCGCCCGATCCACGAGCAGCTCCTCGGCCGGCGTTTGGTGTCCGTTGCGGAGGTAATTGCGGAACCCGTCCGCGGCCGGCTCCATTACGGCGAAGGAGTGCACGTCGGTTTGCTTCTGCGAAGCATCCGTGCGCCCCGGCGAGAAGGGAACTTTCACGTTGTGCCCGGCGTTTTTCGCCGCTTCCTCGACGGCTGCGCAGCCGGCTAGAACGATCAAGTCAGCCAGCGAGACCTTCTTTCCTTTGTTGCTGCCTTTTTTCCCGTTGGACTTGTTCCCGTTGGATTGGGGGCCGTTGAACTCCTTTTGGATTGCCTCCAGCTTCTTGAGAACCTTCGCCAGTTCGGCCGGCTGGTTCACTTCCCAATCCTTTTGTGGAGCGAGGCGAATGCGCGCCCCGTTCGCCCCACCGCGCTTGTCGGAGCCGCGGAACGACGCCGCCGATGCCCAGGCCGTCGTGACCAGTTGGGAGATCGACAGTCCGGACTTGAGGATCTTCGCCTTCAGCGCGGCAATGTCCTTCTCCCCGATCAATTTATGATCCACGGCAGGAACAGGGTCTTGCCACAACTGGGGCTGTTTGGGAACGAGCGGGCCAAGATAGCGCGCGATCGGCCCCATGTCGCGGTGCGTCAGCTTGAACCACGCCCGCGCAAACGCGTCTGCGAACTGATCCGGATGCTCGTAGAAGCGCCGGGAAATCTTTTCGTAAACAGGGTCGAACCGCAAGGAGAGGTCCGTGGTCAGCATGGAGGGCGCGTTATGCTTCGATGGATCGTGCGCATCCGGCACGGTCCCGGCGCCTGCGCCATTCTTCGGTCTCCACTGATTCGCACCGGCCGGGCTCTTGGTCAGTTCCCATTCGTAGTTGAACAGGTTCGCGAAGAAGTTGTTGCTCCACTTCGTAGGCGTCGTGGTCCAGATGACCTCGAGGCCGCTGCCGATCGTGTCATCGCCGCTGCCCGTGCCAAATTTGCTCTTCCAGCCGAGCCCCTGCTCCTCGAGGCCGGCGGCTTCGGGCACTGGGCCGACATACTTGTTTGGATCGGCAGCGCCGTGGGTTTTGCCGAAGGTGTGACCGCCGGCAATGAGGGCAACGGTCTCCTCGTCATTCATCGCCATGCGGGCAAACGTCTCGCGAATATCCTTGGCCGCCGCGATGGGATCCGGTTTACCGTTCGGGCCTTCCGGATTCACGTAGATCAGGCCCATTTGCACGGCCGCGAGAGGGTTCGCAAGATCACGGTCGCCGCTGTAGCGCTCGTCCGCCAGCCACTTGCCTTCCGGGCCCCAGTAGATATCCTCTTCGGGCTCCCAGACGTCCGCGCGCCCGCCGCCGAAACCGAACGTCTTAAAGCCCATCGACTCGAGAGCGACGTTGCCGGCGAGAATCATGAGGTCGGCCCAGGAGATTTTCCGCCCGTACTTCTGCTTGATCGGCCACAGCAGCCGGCGCGCCTTGTCGAGGTTCACGTTGTCGGGCCAGCTATTGAGCGGCGCGAAGCGCTGCTGACCGGCTCCGGCGCCGCCGCGACCGTCGCCGATGCGGTAGGTACCCGCGCTGTGCCACGCCATGCGAATGAAAAGCGGCCCATAATGGCCAAAGTCGGCGGGCCACCACTCCTGCGATTCCGTCATCAAGGCATGCAGATCCTTGGTCACGGCATTCAGATCGAGGCTCTTGAATTCTTTCGCGTAGTTGAACTTCTCGCCCATCGGATCGGACAGGGGGGAGTGTTGGTGCAGGATTTTCAGATTCAGCTGATTCGGCCACCAGTCCGCATTCGCTGCGGCCGTGTGAGTGCTAGCGCCGCCCATGACTGGGCACTTGGATACGGTTGACATGTTTTGCTCCTGCTTGGCGAGTTCGGTTTCCATGAGTTCATCCTCCTTAAGAATTAGGCCAAAAAGACCGCGGTGAAATACAAAGCCATTCTAGGCTTTCCATGAACGCCATCGCCGGCCGCGGTTTGCCGGCACGCACCATGCATCGGGTATCCGCGCGCCTGCGACACTCAACCGGAAGCGCGCCGCGAAGCGCACTTCGTGCACAGTCCCCGGAAAATGAGTTCGCATTCACGAAGAACCCGCTTACCGAGAGAGCGCGAGGCAGGCCGGGGCACGGCGTACCACTCGATGTCCTCAACCTGGCCGCAGCGGTCGCAGATGAAGTGGTGATGCCGCATGCCGGTCGCATCGAAGCGCGCGGCGCGGCCCTCGACGGCCACTTCACGCACCAACCCCGCCTGCACCAGGTCCCGCAGATTGTTATACGTGGTGGCCCTGGAAGAGCGGGGATCCACGCGATTTACGGCTTCGAAGATTTCGGCAGCCGTGGGATGCCGGTTGCGTTCCATCAGGAATGCCATCACGGCGTAGCGCTGCGGAGTACACCGCAGCCCGCTGCCGTCGAAGGACCGTTGAATCGCCTCGGCGTCCATGAGCAGTTTAGACTATGTCTAATGTGAGATTTTGTCAAGACTTATGCTTTTGCTTGCTGCTGCGATCCCGATCATCGGGATGGGAGGAACTGAATAGGCAGGTGCGGAAGGGCTTATTGGATCCAAACAGACCCAGATTGCCTTTGGAAGGCCCTTCTAAACGATTTATGAAATTTATCAGTGGCGGCAAGAGGTTTACGGGAGAAAATGGTGCACGCTCCCGAGAGGGAGCGTGCACTGGCAGGAGGTGCTGACTCATGGGGTTCCCGGAGCGATTCACGCGGTCTCTTAGCATACTCATCTCTGTTTTCCGCCCGGCGCCAGTGGGACGAAAAGCGTGTTTACTGCTTTTCTCAGTGCTGGGGTTGGGATTCGGCAGTTTGCCGATGTCGGCTCAGGCTGTGGCCCCAACCGCGGCGGTCCAGGAAAACGGCGCGGGCCAGACCGCCCTGGCAGACCCGAAACTTGACGCCCGAGTCGAGTCTCTGCTCCACAGCATGAGCTTGGACGAGAAGATTGGACAGTTGGTGCAATACTCCGCAGGTCAGCCGACGGGCCCCGGCACGGGACGGACCGACTACAAAGACATGATCGGCAAGGGGCAGGTCGGGTCGTTGCTCAATGTGATTGATACCTCGCAAATCAACGAGTATCAGCACATTGCGGTCGAGAAGTCGCGGTTGCACATTCCGCTGCTGTTCGCGCTCGACGTGGTTCACGGATTCCGGACCGAGTTCCCGATCCCGTTGGCAATGGCTTCCACATGGGATCCTTCATTGGTCGAGCAAGCCTCACATGTCGCGGCCGTGGAAGCTTCGGCTATCGGCATTCGATGGACTTTCTCTCCGATGGTCGACATCACCCGCGATGCCCGTTGGGGCCGGATCGCGGAGGGCGCGGGAGAGGACCCGTATCTGGGATCGGCGATGGCCGCCGCATACGTACGCGGTTACCAGGGTTTGCATCTGGAGGCACCGGACACCATGGCGGCGTGCGCCAAACACTACGTGGGCTATGGCGCCGCGGAAGCTGGCCGGGATTACAACACGACCGAGATTTCCGAGCACACCCTGCGTGAGTTCTATCTGCCCCCATTCCACGCGGCCGTCCATGCAGGCGCGGCAACTCTGATGAGCGCCTTTAACTCCCTCAACGGTGTGCCGGCTTCGGCGAATCCGTTTACGCTCACCGAAGTTCTGCGGAAGGAGTGGGGGTTTCAGGGGATCGTGGTCAGTGATTATTCTTCCATCGGCGAATTGGTGGCACACGGGATTGCCGCCGATGACGCGACCGCCGCGCGCAAGGCCTTCCTTGCCGGTGTCGACATGGATATGACGAGCAGCCTGTACCACGATCAACTTGCACAACTGGTGCGTTCGGGCACGGTGCCGGAGGCGAACATCGACGAAAGCGTCCGCCGGGTTCTCCGCGTAAAGCTCGCGCTGGGGATCTTTGAGCATCCCTACGTGGATGAAGGACGCGCGAAAGGGGCATTCTTTCTCCCAGAAAGCCTGCAATTGGCGCAAACGATCGCGGAGCGTTCCTTCGTCCTGCTGAAGAACGCTCCCGTTGCGAACGGCAAGCCTCTCCTTCCGATCTTGAAGGAGGTGAAGACGGTGGCGGTGATTGGCCCGCTCGCCGATAATCCTTCCGATCCTGAGGGGTTGTCTGGATCCGACCGGCCGAAGAGTGGAGCCAAGTCGTTTCCTGCCGAGTTAGCGCGGCGCTTAGGGGAAGGCAACGTGTTGCGCGCTCGGGGCGTCGGGATTCTCAAAGGCACGGACGAGGAGATCGCGGCGGCAGTCGCCGTTGCGAAGCGCGCTGACGTCGTGATCCTCACCCTCGGTGAGTCTCCAGAAATGAGCGGCGAGGCCGCCTCCCGTTCGAATCTCGGTTTGCCCGGGCGTCAGGAAGATTTGCTCGAGGCCGTCGTCAACACGGGAAAGCCGATCGCACTCCTTCTCTTCAGCGGCCGTCCGCTCACGGTGCCATGGGCTTTTGAACATGTGCCGGCCGTGCTCGCAGCGTGGTTTCCCGGAACCGAAGCAGGACCGGCGCTGGCGCGGACGCTTTTCGGCGAATCAAATCCCAGCGGCAAGCTGGTTGTCAGTTGGCCGCGCAGCGTCGGACAAGAACCGCTTTACTACAACGCTCTGAGCACGGGACGGCCAGCCGGGAGCATCGACCTGACCCATCCGCCAAAAGACGTGGAGTCGAAGTACGTGTCGCGCTACCTCGATGAGCAAAATACGCCGCAGTTTCCCTTCGGCTACGGAGGCTCTTACACAACTTTCAGCTATGGACCGACGGAGATCGGCAAAGTGCAACTCAGCGCCGCGGAATTGAATAAAGGATTGAACGGCAAAGAGGGCGCGAAAGAATCTCTGAAGGTGGAAGCCGCCATCTCGAACACGGGGCCGCGCGCGGGAGAAGAGTTAGTGGAACTCTATGTTCGTCTGCGAGGGACCAGCACAGCTCAACCCGTGCGCGCGTTGAAGGGATTTCAGCGGATCGCGCTGGCTCCGGGAGAAACGAAGAGAGTCGCGTTCCACCTGGCGGCGGACGCATTCGCGATCTGGAATGACCACAACCAATTCGCCGTTGAGCCGGCGAAGGTTGCCGTTTGGATCAGTCCGGATTCCCGCGGCGGGTCTGAGGCCAAGCTCGAAATCTTGCCCTAGAGAAACGTGATGAAACGATCTCGCCTCGCCCTTCTTCTGCTCGGGGTGATGTCTTGCGCCGGCTTAAGTTGGGCGCGAACCTCGCCGGAGACCGTGGTCATCGATGCCCACGCCCCCGGACGTCCGTTTCCTCACTTTTGGGAACAGACATTCGGGTCGGGACGCGCCATTCTCAGCTTGCGCGAGAGCTACCGTAACGATCTGCGCGAAGTAAAAAAGGTCACGGAGTTCCGTTACGTCCGGTGTCATAACATCCTGCACGATGAGGTTGGCGTTTACGACGAAGACGATCAGGGAAATCCGATCTACAATTTTTCCTACGTCGATCAAATCTACGATCGTTTACTGCAAAACGGCGTGCGGCCTTTCGTCGAAATCAGCTTCATGCCGAAGAAGCTCGCCGTGCGCCAGGATGTACATGCTTTCTGGTACAAGCAGATCGTCGCGCCTCCGAAGGACTACCAAAAATGGGACGACCTCATCCGCTCTTTGGCGCAGCACTTGGTCGATCGCTATGGTCTCGACGAGGTGGCGCAGTGGTACTTCGAGGTCTGGAATGAACCGAACATTGACTTCTGGACTGGCGATCCCAAGCAAGCCACTTACTTCGAGTTATATGATCACACAGCGCGAGCTCTGAAATCGGTGAGCTCGCGTCTGCGCGTCGGCGGGCCCGCATCCTCGTCGGCACATTGGGTGGACTCGTTCATTCAGCACGCCGCCGCGGAAAATGTTCCCACCGATTTTATTTCCAGCCATGGCTACGGCGACGATTCCACGGAAGATCTGTTTGGTACGGCGGAAGACATCCCCATGGATCGCAGGGTTTGCCTCGCGATCAAGAAGGTGCACGATCAGATCGCGGTTTCGGCGCGTCCCCACCTGCCTTTAATGTGGACCGAGTGGAACGTCCCCTCCTTTGGGCCGCTCAAGGCCAGGGATTCGGTCTATGTCGGTGCGGCGCTTGCTGACGACATCCGGCAATGTGATGGTCTGGTGAATATGATGTCGTATTGGACGTTCAGCGACGTCTTTGAAGAAAGCGGGCCCAAGCACGAGCCTTTTGACGGCGGCTTCGGGCTGATCGCACTTGGGGGGATCAAGAAGCCTAGTTATTCGGCTTTTGCTTTGCTGCACAAGCTTGGACAGGAGAGAATCCCGCAGGACTCCCCGAACGTGCTGGTGACCCGTCGCCGCGACGGTTCACTCGCAATCGCTGCATGGAATCTGGTTGATCCCGACACGAAGGGATCTGCGCGCAAGGTTGAATTCGAGATCCGCGGACTTCCGCCCGGTAGCCACGTGCGTGTGAGCCGCGCCGACGCTGAGCATGGAAACACACTGGCTGCATACAAGAACATGGGAAGTCCACGGTATCCGACGCAGGCACAGGTTCGCGAGCTCAATCGCGTGGCCGAGGCGGCGCCGGTTGAAAATCTTCAACTGTCAAAAGGTTCGATCAAGCTGGAACTGCCCGTGAACGGCGTGGTGCTGCTGGAAGTGGCCAAGCAGTAGCTCAATCATTTTGCGGAGGACCTGACAAGAATGGCGGGGACGACGAGACTCGAACTCGCGACCTCTGCCGTGACAGAGTCGCTGGCATGTGTAACTTATTGGAACTTAACGGTACTGACAGCCCGTTGTTGCTCCTCTAAGGGAACTCTAGGGAACTCTTTGGCCGGCTCATCGGACCCAGATCGGACCCAAATTGGCCGATCCGGAATGAAGCCACCGCCTTTGCGCTTATGAGCCCATCAACAAACGACAACGAGACAGAGTCATTGGAAAGGCTCCACAGCACCGCGATTGGACCACCGCGGGACCACACTCCGGCCGGTGAGCCTGTCGGAATGAGTTGAGTGCAGCTTTTTCAGTGCTACGTTATGCTGTGTTTTAGACAGCTTAAGTGACTCCAGGTGGCCGCCTAAGTACTTGAGAAGTCTTGAGGGACAACAGACTTATGGGTGGAAATCGTGGGTTCATTTCTTGCCATTCCTCTTATGGCGCGCTCGCGCTTCGTCGCCAATCGCCTCACCCCATTGGAATGTCTTTAGCTTGTATCCACAAGAGCATTTACAAGTGCCGCTCGCCCCTTCCTGGCCAATTTCCTGTTTGGCCGTTATCCGCTGTCTTGGCCATTGGTGGCGTGTTCACACCAGTAACAATGTGACAATAGCGTCTCGGCAAAGATGAGTTTCTAGGATTCGCGCAATTGTTGCGGAGCGTCTCAATTCGTTAGGGTCTCTTGCGACTGCGGCGGGTGGGAAGTGGTTGGTCCGGTGTAATTACTCTTGCCGAGAGTCGACGCTGAGGAAAGTCTTTCTTGTTTAACGTTGCTATGAAATCCGCGCGACCATGTTCCGCGCAGGCACATACCGGATCGTCTCCAGGATCCGGCGAAACCTCGACAGTTCTTGGAACGTGGATCTCCTCTGCTTCTTCGCGGAGCAGATTGATTATCCGCCCCACCACTTGAGGGCGCACTCCGAGCCGCATGAGCACGGCCTTGTATTCAGCGACCACATCTGCACTGATGAGCCACGTGAAGTGGCCCTCGGAGACCCACGTGCGAAGTAGTTGTGCGCTTGGGTTTGTGATCTCGACGTCGGGCTTGAACGCTGCAACACCCGCCACAAGCACCGAAGTATCGATAACTCCTCTACGCGCTTGTCG
>JBAVVP010000183.1:0-2113 GCA_049697355.1 Terriglobales bacterium | reverse complement strand
GCCCAGCACTGTCCGGACTGGAGTTGACTCTTTTGTCCGCTCTCGAAACCACTACACCGGTCGTGCGCAAGACGGCGCTGAATGCCGTTCATCGCCAGATGGGCGCGAAGATGGTGGAGTTCAACGGCTGGGACATGCCGGTCGAATACCCTGCAGCTATTGGCTGCGGCATCATCGCGGAGCACATGGCGGTGCGCACCGGGGTTGGCATCTTCGACGTCAGCCACATGGGCGACATTCGCCTCTCCGGACCGGAGGCGCTCGCCGCCGTGCAACACATCTCCATGAACGATGCCGCGCGGCTAGCCGTCCGCCAGGCGCAGTATTCGGCGCTGCTCTACCTGCAGGGGACTTTTGTTGACGATGTGATCGTTCACCGGCTGGGCGAGGATGATTACCTGCTCGTGATCAACGCGGGCACGCGCGAGAAGGACTTCAACTGGGTGCGCGACAACACGCGGCAGTTCGACTGCAAGGTCGAGCACCTCTCCGACGACTTCACCCAGATCGCAATCCAGGGCCCGAAGGCGGTCAACCTTCTGCAGAAACTTACGGACTCCGATCTGAGCGCCGTGAAGTTTTACTGGATCACGCGCGGGTCACTCTGCGGTCTGAAAAATATTCTGATGGGCCGCACCGGTTACACGGCCGAAGACGGATTCGAGATCTATATTCCGCCCGACGAAGCAACGAGCGCGCGAGTGTGGAACGAAATCCTGGCAGCGGGGAAAGAGTTTGGCGCTGTCCCCTGTGGCCTGGGTGCGCGCAATACGCTCCGACTGGAAGGCAAACTGCCGCTCTATGGACACGAGATTTCCGATACGATCAATGTCTGGGAAGCGGCCCTCGATCGCTTTTGCAAGATGGAGAAATCCGAGTTCATCGGGCGCGAGGCGTTGGAGAAAGCGCACGCTGCCGACCTGAAGAAGACGCTGATCGGCCTGGAGATGGTCGATCGTGGTATCGCCCGCGACGGATACAAGGTTCTGGATTCATCCGGGGGCGAGATCGGGTACGTAACCAGCGGTTCGCCCGCGCCGTTCCTGAAAAAAAATATTGCGTTGGCCTATGTGCCGCCTTCGCACGCCGCCATCGGGAACACGCTGCTGGTGGAAATCCGCGGGCAGGGAGTGAAAGCGCAGGTCGTCCCGACGCCGTTCTATAAGCGTCCGAAGAAGTAACAAAGTAGCGCCGGCATCTTGCCGGCTGTCCCGAGGGCGTCCCGCCCTCGGAAGTGGCGGCGAGGACGCCGCCACCACGGCCGCCGGGACGGCGGCGCTACCAAGTTCGAAGCCAGGAGCCAGAAGCGAATGCCCTACCCAACCGACCGCAGATACACGAAAGAACACGAGTGGATCACCTCCGACGGCACCGTCGGCATCACCGACTATGCGCAAGAGTCGCTCGGCGACATCGTCTTCGTCGATCTTCCCAAGGTGGGCGCCGAGATTACCGCGGGCAAAACCTTCGGCACGGTCGAATCGGTAAAGGCCGTCTCCGATCTCTACGCCCCCACTTCGGGCACCGTCACCGCCGTGAACGCCGAACTGGCGACCGCCCCTGAGAAAGTCAACAAAGACGCGCACGGCGCCTGGATGCTGAGGATCAAAATAAAAGATCCGGCCGAGATGAACGCGCTGCTTTCCGCAGCCGACTACGAAAAATTCGTGAGCGAAGAGG
Source organism: Terriglobales bacterium (assembly GCA_049697355.1). GTDB lineage: Bacteria > Acidobacteriota > Terriglobia > Terriglobales > Acidobacteriaceae > Acidiflorens. The sequence continues at coordinate 433 of JBAVVP010000183.1, read as the reverse complement.
CGGGACACTGAAAAGCATTGCAGAAGTTAGAAGTCAGATTGCAGAGGTGAGCGCCATTCCCACCTTTCGCAAAGAACGCGAAGGGTGGAGCACCCTCGCCGGTGGGTTTTACTTCTGCAATCTGACCTCTAACCTCTGCAATCGTATGCCACAATCGCACAGGCCTTTTCCAACATCCAAACTAAGGCTCCCATGAGATATCTGCCCAAATCTCCCGCCGACCGAGAAGCCATGCTCCAGGCCATCGGGGTCCGCTCGGTCGATGATCTCTTTGCTCCCATTCCCCCAGAGTTCCGCCTGAAGCGCGACCTCAACATCCCACGCCAGATGGCCGAGTCCGAGATCGTGGACTGGTTCAAACTGCGCGCCAAGGAAAACGGCGACGGCTATACCAGCTTTCTCGGCGCCGGGGCCTACTTCCACTATCGTCCGG
>JBAVVP010000182.1:0-9015 GCA_049697355.1 Terriglobales bacterium | reverse complement strand
GCAATGACGAGAACGTTTGCATCGCTCGCGGCCTGTACACGTGCCAGCGCCTCATGCAACTCTGCGATCATCGGGATGTCGAGAATGTTCAAAGGTGGCCGGTTCAGGGTGATCCTGGCTACACGGTCTTGAATCTGGCAGACCACGCTGGCAGCTTGGGTTGACATAGAGCAGTCCTCGCGATGGGATTACAGGTCTACCACATTTTCACCGATTCCACCCTCGGGAACGGAGTTCGATGCCCAACCCCTGCGGGTGTCTGGAGCATTTCTCGATTTGTCGTAGAGGGAGGGCAAGAACGGGAAGGGCACGGCTTCAGCCGTGCCGCCCTGAGCACCAAGAGTTTCCGGCTTCAGCCGCTGAGGGCCTTCGCTCTACACCACTGTAAGAAATGCTCTAATTCCGAGGGGATGTACCGGAGACATACTTTACACTATTGACCCGGTTGCGAGGCCGCACTTCTTCCGCAGCCTGCTGATCAGGCGGCGCGTTCGGGAGGCTTGGGGTGTCTGCCCTTTTCTTTGTTGGCGGCATCCAGGCGGATGCGTGTGACTCGCGCCGTCTCCTGGACCAAATCGCCGTTGACGCGAGTTCCGTCCCCCGCCATCACTTGACCGGCGGCTAGGGCGAAGCGCAACGCGTCCGCTTGATCGTCAAAATACAGAATGACTTGTCCTGACATAGTACTTCTCCCTGGGTCTGACTTCGCAGGGCCCACATGGAGCAGGCACACCTGGGAAGAATCAATTAAGACGCAGGTGGCGCTGCGAAACTACTTTTCCAATTCTTGTGATTGTCGGAGAACGCCGGTGCCGGTAATAGTGCTTTTGTTGGTTCGCACCCAGCGGGTTCCCCGCTGGCCGGCGCTACGAGCCAACTGCCCGGACAAAATCCGCCAGCATGCCGTACGCGGTCGCGTAGAGCCCGGGATTTTCCTCGGTGATCGTGAGCCCGGGGAAGATGTCGGTTTCAAACTGGATGATCGACGATGTTCCTCCCACCAGAGCCATCGCGTCGGTAAGCGGGATCTGCTCTGGGCCGACGCAGGCGCTCACTCCCGATTCCGTACGCTGGGCGCGGCATATCAGTTTGTACGGTGTACCCGCATTTCGGGCCGAGCGTACCGCTTCTCCGGTGAGGCCGCGGATCCCCTCACGCCTCACGTTTTGTGGCAGCAGGCGCACGCCCATAATCACGTTCACCAGAACGGCAACCTTCACTGCGGCGTCCCAGCCCTCGATGTCGTAGCTAGCATCGGTTTCGGCCACGCCGAGTTGTTGCGCCTGTTGCAGAGATTCGTTAAAGCTCAACCCGCGTTCCATGCCCGTCAGGATCACATTGGTGGTCGAGTTGAGGATCCCCTTGAACCCTCTGACCTCGATCGCCGGCAGCGTATTGCGGAAAAGCGAAAAGATAGGGACGCCGTCCACGACCGTAGATTCAAACAAGAACTGAACGCCGCGCCGGGCTGCGAGATCGCGCAGTTCCGCCCAGGCGTGGACGACAGGGCCCTTGTTAGCCGTGATGGCGTGCGCTCCGTGTTCGAGCGCCGCGCGGATGTGTTCGATGGCCGGCTGTCCGCTTTCGACGTTGAGAGAGGTAGCTTCAAACACGGCGTCCGGCTGGGCCGCATCGAGCCAGTCGCTGTAACCTGGGCACTGTTCTCCGCGAATTCCCGCAAACCCATCGGAACTTCGCGCACCCAGGAGTTCGGCAACCCCAAAACCGGCCGCGTTGACTCGCCAGCCGATGCGCCGCGAGCCGACTCCCGTGATGCGCCACTCAATGCCGTGGCGCTCGCGCAACTCTGTGTTTTTCCGCTGCAACAGATCAACTAAGGTCCGGTTGACGTTGCCAAAACCAATCAAGCCGATCCAAATAGAATTCATATGTGCGGACTGCGAGAGTATACCGTCTGAACCCGGTATCCTTAAGGCGCCAGGGTGTGTGGGGAAAGCGTAATCTTAACAGCCCCTATTCCCGTGGATCACCATCTCAGGATACAATCGTCTAATCGCAACGTGGGAATAGCATGGTGAGAGCATCGGCAAATTGGGGCGTATTCGGCAGAACTGTGTCTGTGCTCTGCGTCGCCCTGGTGTGCGTGATGGGGACGGTGCAAGCCACCCATTCGCACCCCGAGAACTCAGCCACCTCCCGTCACGCCTGCTCGATTTGCGCGACGGCTCATGTCGGAGTTGCCACCTCACCGGTTGCGTCCGCACCAGTTCTGGTCACGACGGCCCTGGCGAGTTCGGTTGCAGAAGTTTCCCTGATCTTCCGTTCCGTCACCACCCAGTTTATTCGTCCTCCACCTGCGCGCTGATTCCGCGCCCAATTCCATTAGTTACTCCCCGAAGACCGCGAGCTTCGATCTGCCTTGTGATCCGTGATCAGGATCCGCGATCAGACTCGCTTCAGAACCCATGACTGGAGGAATCATGCATTTGTCTTACAGGAGTTGGCTGGTTGCTGCTGTGGTGGCCATTGTCGCGGTGATGAGTGTTGGGGCTGCGAAGGCGCAGTCGGGAGGAAATTCGATCAGTGGCACGGTCGTGGACCCTACGGGCGCGGTCGTTCCCAATGCAAGCATCGAGATTCACAACGCGGTCAGCGGCTTTGACCGGAGAACTACTACAGACAGCAATGGGAATTTCAGTTTCGCGAATGTGCCGTTTAATCCGTATCACATGACGGTCACGGCCACGGGATTCGCTCAAAAAGCCCAGGATGTGGAGATTCGGTCAGCTTTGGGCGTGAATGTGAAAATTAGTTTGGCGGTGACCGGCGGCCAGAACACGGTTACGGTTGAGGCGGGGGCGGACTTGGTGGAGAACGATCCGATCGGCCACACCGACGTCGATCGGGGATTGTTCGACAAGATTCCACTGGAGAGCCAGTCCTCGTCTGTGAGTTCCCTGGTCACCCTGTCGGCCCCTGGAGTGGCGGCGGATTCAAACGGTTTATTTCACGGATTGGGAGATCACGCGTCGAACTCGTTTAGTGTGGACGACCAGCCCATCACCGACCAGCAAAGCAAGATTTTTTCGAACCAGATTCCGGTCGATTCGATCCAGTCTTTGGAGGTCATTCCCGGCGCGCCGCCGGCGGAATACGGCGGCAAGACAAGCCTGATAATTGTGGCGACAACGCGCTCCGGCCAGGGCGTCACCACGCCGCATGGCAGCGTGAACGCCTCGTACGGATCGTTTGGCTCGTCCAATGTGGGCGTTGATCTGGCCTACGGAGGTCAGAAGTGGGGAAACTTCATTTCTGCGAATGGGCTGAATAGCGGCCGGTTCCTCGATCCGCCGGAGTTCCGCGTGGTGCACGCCAGAGGCAACGAAGAAAACGTATTCGATCGCGTGGACTACCAGCTCTCGACGGCGGACTCCATTCGCCTGAACCTGGGCTTTTCGCGCTCCTGGTTCCAGACGCCCAACACTTTTGACGGCCAGGACTCCACGCTGTGGAATGGCGTGGTGGTGGCCAATGGAGGTCTCGATCCGAATGGCAACGTCGTCGGACCCACCGACCAACGTGCGCAGATTAAGTCCTTCAACATCGCGCCAACCTGGACGCGAGTGGTCAGCCCGACCACCGTATTTAGTCTCGGCGGCTGGGTACGGCGCGACGCCTTCAATTACTATCCCAGCGGGAACCCGTTCGCGGATCTTGGTCCCTCCAATTTGCAGCAGGAGACGATCTCACAATATCGGACGCTGGCCAACACCGGGCTCCGCTCAGAGTTGTCTTACGTGAAGGGAATCAACAATATTAAGTTGGGGGCTACCTATCAACAAACGTTTCTTACCGAGAATTTCAAGCTCGGTATTGTCGATCCGACGGTCAATGCGCCGTGCCTGGATGCCAACGGCGTTCCGGTGTTTGTTGGCAACCCGGGACTCAACGACCCATCGCAGTGCCCCACGGCGGGAACGACGGACCCGGTCGCCTATCCAACGCCGTTTGTTGCGAATGCCAGCTTCGTTTCCTTGTTGGGGTGCTACGACCTGACCAGGGCAACCCCGTCGCCCATCGATGGCTGCACGACCACTACCTTGTATCCATTTCGCGGTCACACGGACGTGAAAGAACTTGCCCTTTACCTGCAGGATACGATCTCAGTACGAAACTGGTCGATCAACCTGGGGATTCGGGGCGATTTGTACAACGGCTTAGTCATCGCGCGTCAAGCCGAGCCACGTCTCGGAGTTGCCTACAACATTAAGCGGACCAACACGGTGCTGCGGGTTTCCTATGCGCGAACGCTAGAGAGTCCGTTCAATGAGAATCTCGTCCTGGCCAGCGAAGGATGCAATTACGCCGTCATTGCGGCCCTTATCCCTTGCGTGCCGGCGCCCAATACCCCTGGCTATCGCAATGAGTTCCACGCCGGGCTGCAGCAGGCTTTCGGGCGCTATGCAGTGGTGAGTGGGGATTACATCTGGAAGTACACACACACGGGCTACGATTTCAGTATTTTGGGTGCCACGCCGATCTTCTTCCCGGTTGGATGGCACAATTCCAAGATTCCGGGATACGCCATTCGGGTGAGCGTACCGGAGTTCCACGGTTTTACGGCGCTGGTGGTGATGTCGAGCGTGGCTGCGCGCTTCTTCCCTCCACAGACCAGCGGTCTGGGTACTACGGTGGGACAGAGTGGAACTCCATTCCGCATTGACCACGACGAAAAGTTTAACCAGACGACCCACCTGCAATACCAGCCCTGGAAAGCCGGCCCCTGGTTCGGCTTCAACTGGCGCTATGACAGCGGCCTGGTGGCGGGCCAGACGCCTTGCTACAGTGCCGCGAATTGCGCGCAGACTACGACCGATTCGACGGGCGCCCCTGCGATCGCGCTAACAGACTCTTTTGGAGTTCCGCTCACTGCGGATCAGGAATTCGAATCCGGGTTGTTCTGCGGATCGCAACATGCGACCCCAACAACACTGATCGGAGTTGCCGGTCCTCCGGGCAGTCCGTCCCTTGTTTGCCCTGTCTCGCAGTTCGGATCCACACTATTAAGCGTGCCGGCACCGAACACAGCAGACCCTGACCACAATCCACCCCGCATCCGGCCGCGCAACCTGTTTGACGTTGCCGTGGGAGACGATAACCTGTTCAAAGGCGATCATTACAAATGGAGTCTCACGCTGACCGCCGTCAATATCGCGAACAAAACGGCGCTGTATAACTTCCTTTCAACGTTCAGCGGCACGCATTACGTGACGCCGCGCACGCTGACGGCTCAAATCGGATTTCACTTCTAACCGATGTCCTTGCCCGGTGAGGGTGGTACGGTCGAACCCGTGCCCCCCTCACTCTTACCTCTGGTCACGGCAGCGACCGGGGGCAAGAACTCGCGTCGATGGTTCACTTTCTACCTACAAATTCGGCGACTCCCCGATCACGTATCGGCCGTTCCTGGTGATATAGAACGTGGAGGTCTGGAACCAGAGATGGCAGTTCAGCTCTGCCTAACGGACCGGTGCCAACGGTCGTCGGCCGACGATCTGAGTCCCACCGCAAGCTCATTTTAGAGATGAGCAGACCGCCCGGTTTCAATGCGGAAACTATCTTGGGGAAAAGATTGCGGTCCAGATGATAGAACAACACGATCAGGTCAAGCCGCTCAGGTTCAAATTCGTACTCGGAGGCGTCTGCTACAAGAAGTTCGAGTTTGACATTGCGTTCCAGCGCAGCCTGAGCCAGGTTTCGAATTGCCACATCGGAAAGGTCGACGACAGTGACCTGCCAGCGCCTGCTAGCCAGCCATAGGGCGTGTCTTCCGAGTCCACCCGCTACATCGAGTGCCACGCCTGCTTTCGGGAACGATGCAATCACAAACTTTTCGTAAGCTGCGATAAAGAACGGATCCGGTTCGGTCAGCGAAGGCAGGCCTTGCTCGTATTTCAGGTCCCAACGCGCCCTTTGATCTTCGCTGTTCATGCTGGCAACCGATCTCGAACCGCCTGCGGTGAAACTCCCGCGCCCGCAACCGGCGCCTAAAGGCGTTTCACAACGCAGCAGCTACGGTATGCCTGAAGGCATACCTTGATACAAACCACCACAGGCAGCTGACGGCTTCCGCGTCTCTACTGCAGTTTCGCGTATTCCGCTTTGGCCTGGTGCAGCAGCGGGATGTCGGGGTCGGCGTCTTTCCACGCGGCAAGGAAATTCTGGTAGGCCATGCGGGCTTTAGCTTCGTCGCCCTGCTTTTGATAGACCCGGCCCAGTTCGAGTTGTGCGGCCACCACTAAGGTGTCGGGACCACGCGTTTTCATCTGGAGGATCTTTTCGAAATCCTGCTGGGCATCGGCGAAACGTCCGGCCTGCCGGTAGGCGATGCCCCGGCCAAAGAGAACGCCGGTGTTGGCGCGGGCGTAGAGGGCGGCAGTGTTTTCGAGATCGATCGCTTTGGCGGGATCGGCTTTGCCGGGATTGCCGGGGAATAAGTAGGCGATGGCGCGAATGGTGGGAATGGCCACATTTTGCGCGATAGTGTCGTTCGGACGGGTGCGTTGGATCTCGTCAGCAATGCCGAGCGCCTTCTGTTCCTGGCCGACGAGCGCGAGCGCGGTGGCGCCATTCCACTGCACGTCTAATGTCTTGGAGGATCCGAGAGCCGCATTGGCTTCGCGGAGGGCTTCACCTTTGTTTCCAACAAAAGCCTCGAAGCCAGCCAACTGGGCTTCCACTTTGGCTCGGCCTTGCAGGTGCACGCGATCGAAGGCATCTTCCGCTTTGCGTGCGAATTCCCGGGCTTGGCGAACTTGGCCGCGCGTCATGGCCAGTCCACCGCGGAACCAGAGAACAGTCAACTCTCCTTCGGGGGTCGTGGAGGCAGTTTGGAGTTCCTTCTCCATATCAGCGTCTCTGCCTTCGGCCCAGTCCAACGAGGCCAATTCTACACGGAAGCCCGCAGGCGATGCCTTGTGCTGGAGTGCATCGTTGAGGCTGGCGCGCGCCTCCTCGAACCGGTTCAATCCGGCGTAAGCTTGCGCGGCGTTTTCATAGCCGCTCACCAGGTCGGGATCGAGCTCGACGGCGCGCTTCGCGTTCTGCAACGCGTTATCGAATTGCCCGAGCTGGTTATAGATCGCTGCCAGATTGTTGAAGGGGATGGAATCGCGCGGGTAGGTCTGGCAATAGAGCTCGTACGCGGTAATCCCTTTGTCGAGTTGCCCGCCGTCGGCGTAATAGTGCGACATGATATAGAGCTTCTCGCGCTCGCTGGTGCGGTCGCGGAGCTCAAAGGCCTTTTGGCGGTTTTGTTCCGAGAGTTCGGTCTGGTCGAGGTTGCTGTAGACCGTGCCGAGTCTGGCGTAGGCCATGGCGAAATTGGGATCGATCTCGATGGCGTGCTGGTAGTCGGGAATGGCCGCCAGTTCGTCCCCCGTGTTGTGCTTGCTGTCACCCAAGGTCAGCGCCTTCAGCGCGTCGAGCGATGACGTGGTGGCCTGGGAAAGCGACATGTCATATTTCTGCACCATGGACAGCGATTCGCCAAGTTGACCGCGCAGTTTGCTGGCGGCGCCATGCAGCGCATTCAGCACATCTTCTTTTCGCTCGGCCTGAGTCTGCTGGCGTCCGAGCGAATCGCCGGAAGAAGCATTGGTCGCTTCCAGGGTGATGACGTATTGGCCGCCGACGCTATCGATGCTCCCATTCAGCATGGCCTTGATGCCATCGCGCTGGCAGATTTCGCGGCCGATGTCGCTGGTGATGCGGTCGCCGGGGCTCCGGCCCATGAACTGCATCGTCTGGCGGATTTTCTGTTCAGGGAAGACGTTCAAATACGGAGATTGCCCCAGATCGACGGCCAGCGCTTTCTTGAGCGTGCCATCGAAGACGGGATCGGCCGTGGTGTTTACGAAGTCGGTAATCAGGATCGAATCTTTTTCAGTAAGCGCGTGGCCGCGCCTGAGAAACACAAAGCCGATGCCGGCGGCGACCAGGGCGACGATCAGAGACGGGATCAGCCATAGCGGCAGCTTGCGGCTTGGCGCGGGAGGTCTGCGCAGCGACGAACCAGACGAAGTCGCGGCCAGTATTGTGCCCGACTCAGAGTCGCGTTTCAGGCGCTTCAAGTCGGAGCGCACCTCGGCCGCGCTCTGGTAGCGCAGGTCGCGGTCCTTTTCCAGCAGCTTGTTCAAGATCTCTTCAAACTGCGGAGGCAAGTCGGGGTTCAGGCGAAGCGGCGGCGCCGGTGGGCGATTCAGAATGGCGTCGAAAATAACGGCGGACGTATCTCCGCGGAAAGGCAGGGCGCCGGTGGCCATCTCGTAGAGCACGGCGCCAAACGAGAATAGATCCGTCCGGGCATCGAGATCCTTGCCCCGCGCCTGCTCCGGAGACATGTAGGCCACGGTGCCGACCGTCGATCCCGGGCTGGTCAGGAAGGGCTCGTCCACGGTCGCCGCGGAGCCGATGGTGGCGGCCGACAGCACGGAAGGCTTGGCGGTGCGCTTGGCCAATCCGAAATCGAGAATCTTGGCCTGGTTGCGGCTGGTCACGAAAATGTTGGCCGGCTTGATGTCGCGGTGGATGATTCCCTTGGCATGGGCGGCGTCGAGAGCGTCTGCGATCTGGATGCCAAGATTGAGCAATTGCTCCAGCTCCATCGGCTGATTGCGGATTCGGCTCTTAAGCGTCTCGCCTTCTAGCAACTCCATGGCGATGAAGTGGCGCCCGCTGTCTTCGGCAACCTCGTAAATGGTGCAGATATTCGGGTGGTTCAGCGCCGAGGCCGCACGAGCTTCCCGCTGAAAACGGTCGAGCGCGAGCGGGTCTTTTTCCGTCTCCGGAGGCAGGAATTTAAGCGCGACACGGCGGCCCAGGTTGAGGTCCTCGGCTTCGTACACCACGCCCATCCCTCCACCCCCCAACTGGGACAGAATGCGGTAGTGCGAAAAAGTCTGGCCGATCATTCCGGGAAACACTCCTGGGAGAGAGAGTTATTCATGTTAGGCCCTCGGCTTCTGGCAAGTCAAACCCGCGGGCCCTTCTGGT
>JBAVVP010000181.1:0-23916 GCA_049697355.1 Terriglobales bacterium | reverse complement strand
AAGTGTCTTGTGGGGCGCGCTTGGATCGGGTAGGGACGAACACATTCGTCCCTCAGTCAGTGCAACTTTGAGGTGGCTGCAGTCTCCAGCTTCTCCAGAATCATCGCTCCCAGTTGTGAGATGTTCCCCGCGCCCAGGGTCAGAACCATGTCGCCCGGTTGGGCGAGGGCGGCAACGGTGGCCACGGCGTCTGAAAAGGAGGGAGCGTAGGCGACGCTCCGCTTCCCTGCCCCCATGATGCGGCTGGTCAGAACTTCGGCCGTGATGCCTTCGATCGGCTTCTCGCTGGCCGGGTAAATGTCGAGGAGGCAAAGCGTGTCGGCATCGGCGAAGGCGGTCGTGAACTCATCCATCAGATCGCGAGTACGTGTGAAACGATGCGGTTGGAAGATCACATGGACGCGGCGAAATCCACACTGGCGGGCGGCGGCCAGCGTGGCGCGGATCTCGGTGGGATGATGTCCGTAATCGTCAATCACGCTGACGCCTGCGGCCTTGCCCTTGAACTGGAAGCGGCGGTCGACGCCGCGAAAACCGTCGAGCGCGGAACGGATCTGCTCCGCCGAAATGTCGAGCGCGGTGCCCACCGCAATCGCGGCCGTCGCGTTCAGCACGTTGTGCGTGCCCGGAACGTGCAGCGTGAATTCGCCGAGATCCTTCTCCTTATAAGTCACTTGGAAGCGGACGAGCGGGCCGTGCTCTCCGGCCGCGAACGTCGATGCAGCCTGCGACGACCCGGCCTGCAGCGATCCCATGCGGATCAGGAAATCCGAGCCGCGGCTGGTTCCGTACGTGGTCACGCGGCGATGGACGCGCGGCAGCAAACGCCGCAGCGCCTCGTCGTCATTGCAGCCAACGACCAGTCCATAAAACGGCACGCGCTCCATGAATTCCAGAAACGTCCGGCGAACGTCGCGCATGTCGCGGTAGCAATCCATGTGCTCGCGATCAATGTTCGTGACCACCGAGAGAATCGGCGACAGCTTCAGAAACGATCGGTCGCTCTCGTCCGCCTCGGCGACCAGATATTGCGACTTGCCGAGGCGCGCGTTTGAGCCCATCGCGTCGACGCGGCCGCCGACCACCACCGTGGGGTCGAGGCCGCCGGCGGCCAGCACCGCCGCGACCATCGAAGTGGTCGTCGTTTTGCCATGCATGCCGGCGATCGCGATGCCATACTTCAGCCGCATCAGTTCGGCCAGCATCTCGGCGCGCCGGATTACCGGAACATGCACGCGGCGGGCCTCGGCAACCTCGGGATTATCGATCGAGATCGCGGAACTGGTCACGACCACGTCCGCGCCGGCAACATTGGCGGCCGCGTGCCCTTCGAAAGTGGCCGCGCCCAAAGCGGCGAGCCGCTGCGTCACCGCGGAATTTTTCAGGTCGGAGCCGGAAATCCGGTAGCCGAGATTCAGCAACACCTCGGCAATCCCGCTCATGCCAATGCCGCCGATGCCTACGAAATGAATGCGCTGAATCTTGGCGAACATGAAAAGTTAGTTCCTGGGCGAACGCTGATGATAGACCATTTCACCGCTGAGACGGCGAGAACACGAAACGCAAGCTCACATTGTCATCCTGAGCGAAGCGAAGGACCTGCTGTCTCATGCGCCGACAAAAAAGCAGGGCCTTCCCCTTCGGCTGCGCTCAGGGTCAGGATGAGAACCGAGGCTACTAGCTTCTATCCAACCTCGGCCAGCTGTTTCACCATCTCCGCAATCTCTTCGACCGCCTTGGGATGCGCCAGCGATTTTGCCGCCGCGGACATGCTCCCCAATCGACGCGCATCGCCGATCAACGCCGCAATCGTGTCAACCAGGTACGCCGCGCCGAGATTGCTTTCTTCGACCACAATCGCCGCACCCGCGCGTTCCAGTGCCCGGGCGTTCACGTTCTGATGATCGTCAGCAGCCGCCGGAAACGGCACAAAAATCGCCGGCTTGCCGGCCGCGGTAATCTCCCCAACCGTGCTCGCGCCCGAACGGCAGACCAGCAAATCGGCGCGTCCGAACGTGCCCGGCATATCGTCGATGAACTTGTGCACTTCGCCTGAGATTCCCGACTGCTGGTAGGCGGCAAGCACATGGTCATAGTCGCGCTGACCCGTCTGATGAATGATGTGGATGCCGGGAACCTTGGCGCGCAAACCAGCCAACGATTCCATCATCGCTTGATTAATGGCGCGCGCGCCCTGGCTGCCTCCAAAAACCAGCAGCGTAGGCGTGCCCCCACTTTTCGGAGGAATGGAAAAAAACGCCGCGCGCACCGGCACGCCCGTCACCCGGCAGTTGGGAAAATACCGGCAAGTCTCTTCAAAGTGCACCGCAGCGGCGGAAACCCAGCGCGCGATCATTCTGTTTGCAAACCCCGGCACGACGTTCGGTTCGAAAGCAAGCGTCGGAAGACGGCGGCGAATCGCGGCCACCATGGCGGGTCCGGAGGCATAGCCCCCGACCCCAATCACAACTTCAGGATCGAACTCCGTGAGCATCCGGGAAGAAGCCGCGATGGCGCGCGGCAAGTCAAACATCGTCTTCGCCCGCGTGATCAGGCTGACATTCTTCAGCGCGCCGACCTGAATCAATTCCAGAGGGAAGCCAGCCTGGGGCACCAGCCGCGTTTCAATACCGCGAGCCGTCCCGATAAAAAGAACCTCGGCGCCGAACTGCTTCTTAAGCTGTTGGGCAATGGCCAGCGCCGGAATCACGTGCCCGCCCGTACCGCCGCCCGCGATGATGATGCGCATGAACTTTGTTCCACTAAAGATTCGTATCAGGGCATCGCTTCAGCGATGCCGCAAGCGCTTCCCAACGAACGCGCCTTCAGGCGCTGGGGAAACTCAGCCTTCACCACCAACTCCCGGAGTCAACATCCCGCTACTTCACCATCTTCACATACTTCTCCTTCGCCTCTCGCAGCATCGACAAAACCGATTCTTTCTCCGCCTCCGTATTCCACGAAGTATTACTCCGAGCCGCCGCGATCAGCCGGTCAACCCACGCCACAAAGTAAGCCGCATCTGCGGCGCTGTGGACTGGCACCCCGGCCACACATACATACACCGGGCTGGTCGTCGCATAAGGATACAAGTCAAGTATCGGGTACTCCGCCTTGTCGCTGAAAGCGCGCAGAACGCACCAACCGCTTGCATCTAGCGGGATGGAGCCATCGACGTGGGCCCCAGTGCGCTCGCTGTCCATCGCGAGTTCCCGCGCCACCTTCCCGTTACAGACGATTTGTAGATGATCCACTGGAACCATCGAAAACAGCTCGGCTGAAAAATGAACCTCCTGTTTCTTTTGCAGCCGCACCTCCCGGCCAACCCCCTGCCCTCCCAGCGAGAAATACAGCAGCGGCCCATTCGTCGCAAACGTGCGTCCCGCTTTGATCGCCGCCAGCCAAGGCTCAATCTTCAGAGGCCCCCAGGGCACTTCCGCATACACCCGATTCAACCCCACAGGTCCGCGCAGCGATGCGTAGTTGCCCATGAAATCCGTGCCCGAGGCGGTGGGCAATCGAAAGCCGCAATTCAGCAGCTTGTACCACACCTCGGCCGTCGACTTATGATCGGAAAAACCAACCACTTCGATGTAGTCGACTTTGCCCAGCGCCACATCAGCGGGTAACTCGTTAGTCAGAGGATCATCTTTCGCCGGATCGGGGAAGCTGTCGAAAGGATGCACATATCCGACCAGCGCGCCCTGCTCATGCGCCATGTCGGCGACGTTTCCATTCGTCGGATACAGGCTGGCTGCCGCCGTATTGGGATAACCCGCATATCCCGGAAGAAGAATGTTACGGGTCAGGTTCAGCAATCCCAGGTGTCCCCAATAACTGGTGTGATACTCCTGCCCGTGCAGCAGCAGATGGTCCAGAGTCGAGGCGGCATCGAGCTTTGGTGAGAAGTAGGCGATGTCGGGAACGCGCTGCTCCTTGTTGACAATGAGATTCTCGACGATGGCCAGATTTTCCGCGTCCGCCTGCTCCACCAAGTGCGCCGGCGTATTCCGATACGTCCCCGCATAGTTCATGTGCGTGTGAACATCGCCGCTTACCCAGTTCGGCCATTCATCCACGGCGATAAAAAGCGGCACGATCCGCACGGTAAGCTGTGCCGTGCTATCCGCTTTCACCTCCACCTTCCGCCGCTCAAAATGATTCTCGAAACCGCGCATCACGTCGACTTCGACCGTGCCCGCAGGCGCCGGGATCTCAGATCGGCCTGAGGTATCAAAGTAATGTGCTTCAAACGGCCGCTCCGATCGGTCAAAGCTGTCGTCGGCATGCATCCATGCGTCATCGGGAGCATAGGCCAATTCATCAACCCCCGTCACAAAAACTCGCGCCGCCACTGTGTGTTGCAAGGTCAAATCATCCACCACACGCAGCGAAATACGACCCATCGGCTTCAAGTATTTCCGTTCGCGCGCCACCACCTCGGTCTGCCCTCCGCCGGGAATCGTCTGCACCCAGAGAGAAGTATTTCCACTTCGATTAGAGATGAATGCGATCTTCGAACCATCCGGCGACCAGCGCGGATTCACGTTGTCGAACGCGCCATACGAGATCGGGAACGCATCTCCGCCCGCCGCTGGCATCACCCACAGCTGATGCCAGCTCTGCCCCATGTAGGAGGCATAGACCATGCGCTTTCCGTCGGGCGAAAAATCCGGACGAGCCTTCCAGTTGGTTTCTTCGTAGTGAATTTCGTGCGCCTCGGCGCCCGGCTCCGCTTTGATTTTCCAGAATCCGCCGGTGCCGTGAATGTGTCCCCGATTCGAGATGAACAGAATTTCCGATCCATCCCGCGTCCACGCCGGATTGATCTCGTGGTCCGCCTGGCTGTAGTAATAACGAGGCAGCGAGCTGATATTCTCGCGGGTAAGTTGCTGCACGTCGCTGAGCAACCCGTCTTCGAATCGGCTTACAAAGATATGAAAGTGTCCTTTATAGGACGTCGAGACAAACGCCAATCGCTTGCCATCGGGTGAGAATCGCGGTTCCAGATTCACCGCGCCGCCGGCCGTCATTTTCCGCGCATGGCCATCCCGCATATCCAGCGACCACAGCTCGATGGCGTCGTGGTCGTAGCGCACAAACACCACCCACTGTCCATTGGCCGACCAGTCGGGCTGGTAGTCGTAACCTGGCCCCGCAGTGAGTTGCTCCGCCTTGGGGCTCCCTAAATCCTGCCGCCACAATGAGCCCGCCATTGAGTACACGAGGCGGCGCGAGTCGGGCGACCAGGCCGCCGCGCTGGGGCCCGTCGTCAACTGCGGCAGATACATTTCCCGGTAGTAATAGGAATGCGGCAGATCAATCTGCTTGAGCACCGGCTCGCGTTGCGCGAGACAGCCGAGGGCAGAAACGAACAAGACAAACCCGACAAGATGAGTCTTCGGCAAGAGGCCTCCACTTTGTTGGCGATATCGCAGCCCCTAAAGGGGCGTCTGATTTCCAAGGACTTGCGGTATCGCTAAAGCGATACCCTGATACGAATCCGAATTCTTTACGAATCCGAATTCTTCTGCAAACTCGTAGGCTGTCGCATTGAAAACGTTAGCTGTGAACCATGGCGAGGGTACGCCTCGCTGCGCTCGGCGGGGCGGACGAATGCGTCCGCCCCTACGCCGCTTGCGGTAACGCTCTCTTTGCGACAATCCACTAGTTGAGCTTTCCGATTACGGGCAGCAGAATCTGCGACGGATGGCCGGCGTCGTGATATACGCGGATCTGGGCCTTCTTCATTTCCGCACTCTCGACCTCCGATTTTCCGGTCTGCAAATTGCGCGAGAAATTCGGGTAAAAGCTGCCCGAAATCTGTACCCGCACCCGGTGTCCTTTCAGGAACACATTGCTCGTGATCAGATTCTTGAGGTTCAGTTCGTAGATTTTCCCCGGTTCCAGCCACTGACGTCCAGGTGCAAGATCGCGATAGCTGGCCCGCAGGACGTCCAGCCCCGGGCTCATCAAGTTGAATGCCGCTCCGTCTGGAGAGACATCCTCAAGGCGTACCCACAAGTCCAGGTCGCGGCACTCGCAGGACACAAACATTTGCGCGAGGATCGGACCCGTGACCTCCGTATCGTTCTCCAGTACCGGTGAATCGAACGTCAAGACATCGGCACGCTCGGCTAGTTTGCGATAGTCGTGCGCACCGGAAGAATCATACTCATTCACCACCGGGTTAGAGGGGTCGGAAACGAACTCGCTGTAGGCTTTCCTGCCTTCCGCAGGTTTCTCAGCCAGTTTGCCAAGACGTTCTGCGGTTGCGGCAGGCGCGAGGTAGAACGGGGTGATCCGAGCCGGAGGCGGCCACACCTCCGAGTCGCGCCACCGATTCTCGCCCATCACGAAATAGCGCACCGGCTTTTCGCGCTCGACGCCATTCTCGATTCCTCGGACATAGTGATCCATCCATCTCAGCACCACATCGTCGTAATCGATCACGGCCGACGGACCAAACTCCCGCTCGCCCGCCTTAGTCTCGCCCGTGGCCTCCACTCCATGCACCCACGGACCTAGTAACAGATGGGTTCGCGGATCTTTCTCTCCGGCGCGCGCCTTGAGCAAGCCGGAGTAGTTTGTGGTGGCGCCCTCTGGTCCATAGTTGTCGTCGTACCACGCCGACAGATTTAGAACGGCAGCATGGGCACGGTCGTATTTATTCCGCAGTTCACTCCAATCCCACCAGGGATCTTCCGCCGGATGCCGCAGCCAGTCGAAGTAATACGGCGCGACTTGCTGCAACTGGGGCACGTTCGTCAACGGCAGCGCGCTCTGCATCTTCGGCCCATCAACCTCCCATGCTGCTAGAGCCTCTTCATTGGTGTGTGGGCCGGGAAGATTCTTCTTTACTCGAGTGTCCCAGGCAATGTTGTCCCAGATCCACTCGATCCACGACATGTCCCATGTGCCTCCGGCGTAGAAAAAGTTCTGTGGCGTCGAGAACGTCATGGCCGGCACCATTGCCTTCAAGTGCGGAGGGTTCTCTACCGCCGCCAGCCATTGCACGCCGCCGGATAGGAAAGTCCAAACGTTCCCACCGCGCCATTGGACCACGGTTGACCGGCCGCCCACTCGATGGTGTCATAGCCGTCGCGACCTTCGTTTTCATAGGGGCGGAACTCTCCGTCCGAATGGTAGCGCCCACGCACGTCGACGATCACCACCGCGTAGCCGCGTTCTACCGCATGGCGGAAGGTCTTGGAATCCTGTTGAGCTGCGTCCTTACCATAGGGAGTCCGATAAACCAATACCGGGAACCTGCCCGCCACCGCTGGGCGCAAGACATTTGCCCGCAACCGAACCCCGTCACGCATCGGGACCGCAACGTTATTTTCAGTCGCGAAATGTTGAGATGTAGCCTGCGGGCCTTGAGCAACCAGCAAGGGACTGCCGCATAGGAGCAGAGCCAGTGTCCAGAATTTCATTCGCGGAGAGGGTATCACAGCGCGCATCGCAGCCACGGTCAGACTCTGGCACGATCGGCTCTTCGTGCCCATGCCCAGTTCAAGATCGCCGCCCCAACCGTTGCGGCCAGGATCAGCGATTTACTCAAATCAACCTGCGTTGCCAGTAGGATCGCAATCCCGATCCCCAGCGCGGCCAGCGCCTGTCCTCCCGGCAGTCGCAAAGCCGTGGCCTGCGGCTGCTTTCGCCGCAAAGCAATCACCGCCGCGCAGACCACCGCGTAGTAGAACAGCCGGGCGACCACGGAAAGAGTCACATTCCAGGCGAAACTCCCAACCATTGCCAATCCCCACACTGCGGCGGCATAGAACAGAATCGAAAACCAGGGGGTGTGAAATCTGGGGCCGACTCTGGCAAATAACTGTGGCAGGTCACCACCTTTCGCGAGCGCGAACGTGACTCGCGGCATTCCCAAGAGTTTGCCGCCCAAATAACCATACACCGAAACCAGCGCCCCAATCGCCACCAGCGCCGCTCCGCGATTGCCCATGGTGATGCGCGCCACCTCGGCCAGCGGACGATCCGTCGTCGCCCCAGGCCCCAGCACTTCCACCACCACCCATTGCACCAACGCGTAAATCACGGTGCAGGCGATCAGCGCCACCAGCAGCGCGAAACCGGCGTCCCGCCCCGGGTTCTTCGCCTCGCCCATGGGCGCCAGCGCCGATTCAAATCCGCCGTAGGCGAAGATCAACAGCACCATGGCCTTCATCCAGGCGCTGTTGGGCAGCGTCGCTGCCGCACCTGCCCCCGCATGGAAGATCGCCGGGTGAACGATGGTAAACACAGCTCCCGCCGAGACCACCATCAGTAGGGGCAGAATTTTCGCCACCGTGAACACGTTACTTACTGCCGTTCCCTGGCGCGCGCCCCGGACGTTGATCAACGCCAGCACTCCCACCAGCAATGTGAGGATGGCAAAGCGTGGCCACGGTTCTTTCGCCGCCGGCCAGAATTCCGCCAGATAAATGACAAACAGATTCGCATTCGCCGCCGGAGCTGCCGTTTGCGCCAGGTACAGCATCCAGCCCACGAGAATTCCCGTCAGACGTCCGAAGGCGGTGCGCGCGTACAAGTAAGGTCCGCCCGCCTCGGAGAATTGCGAGGCCACCTCGGCAAAGCAGGCCATAATCACGCCCATCGCAGCCCCAGCAATCAACACGGCCACCACGCTGCGTTGGCCGAGGAGCCCAGCTACCGTGGCCGGCAATCCGAAGATGCCACTGCCGATCACCGAGTTCACGGCCAGTGCGGCTAGACTCCAACGGCCAATGGCCCGGACTAAAGCGGGTTGCACCAGACCAGGTTGCGCCGGTCCAGTTTGCTGCGATATCATCGCGAACCGTTTGTACCATACCGAGCCCTTGCCTTGAATTAAACTTCTTCGAGGGCCACAACCGTCTGAGACTACCTCCAGGAGAGTAGTAACGCCGTGGCCGCATCCATTTCCGATATCCGGCTCTTGCTGAAAGTCAAATCCTTACCCAAGTCTGCCGAATCGCGGCGGATCTTTATCACGGGAGGAACCGGGTATATCGGCAGCGGTCTGATTCCCATTCTTCTCGAGCGGGGCCATCGGGTTCGCGTTCTGGTGCGCCCGGGCTCGAAAGCCAAGGTGGACGCGGCTTGCGAGGTGGTCTCCGGCAATGCGCTCGACGCCAACACATACCGCCAGCTCATTCGCCCGTCCGACACCTTCATTCACCTGGTTGGCGTCCCTCATCCGTCGCCTGCGAAAGCCGCCGAGTTTCGCGCCGTTGACCTGGTGTCGGCCCGCGAGGCCATTGCCACTTGCGCCGAACTCGGCATGCGCCATTTCATCTATCTCAGCGTCGCCCACCCCGCTCCACTTTCGATGATGAAGGACTACATCGCCGTGCGCGCCGAATGCGAAGAGATGATCCGGGAGCGGCATCTTAATTCCACCATCCTCCGGCCCTGGTATGTGCTCGGACCAGGCCACCGCTGGCCCTACCTGTTGCTGCCCTTCTACAAAGCGAGTGAGTGGCTCCCGTTGACCCGCGACGCCGCGCTGCGCCTTGGCCTGGTTACTCTGGACCAGCTGATCGTCGCGCTGATTGAGGCGGTGGAATCGCCCGTGCAAGGAATTTGCATCGTCGGGGTCCCCGAAATCCGCTCCGCCGGACTGAAGCTCTCTCCGGAAGGAACCCGCAAGAGCGCGTGAGATCGCCGCGTAAGGACTCGGCCGTCCCTCCGGGACTTGAATCCTCTCCCTGCCTCTCCCAGCGCTGAAGCGCTGGGCTAAGCTTGGTCGTCCCTCCGGGACTGCATTCTCCTGCGCGTCGTTCCCCCCGCTGACCGAGAATGAGCTTTCACGCACCGACGAGAATGAGCTCTCACGCAGGCGCGTGAGATCGCGCGCCCCGCGCGGTTTTCTACCTAAAGTAACTTTAATCACCGAAGGTCATGCACGCGGGGAACCTTCCCTCCGCATGCTCCGAGGTGCGACTCTTGGTTGGAACAGATTGCGCATAGAGCTTGGCTAGGACGGAAAGGGACCCCATGGATCGCGAGAACCGGGAAAGCATGGAAGAGATTCATCTCCGCATCTTGCGGGTTACCGAGGACCTGCGCGTGATCCAGCGCGAACTCAACTGCGCAGCCATGCAGGCCCCCACCGACCCCGAACTCATGGAAGCCCTCGCCGATCCGCCGGAGATGGAAGCCATCCAAGTCCTGAAGTCCGCGCTCGACCAGATGCGCCACTTTCTCTGGTTCTACATGCAGGTGGTCACGAGCGATTCCGAGATGGGAGAGAAATTCCGCCAGACCCTGCGCCAGGACGCGTGCGTGCGGCCCCCCGAAATCGAGCAGCAATTCCAGAACGCAAGCGACGCGATCATGCTGCGCTATCTCGCCGACAGCAAGTTCCGCAAACCCAACTAAGGTTGTGTGGGGACGGGCGCCTCGCCCGTGCGAGCCGAGCGCAGCTCGGCACCTGCGGTGGCTGCGTAATCAGTCGCACAATGGAGCTACGGGCGTCTCGCTCGTCCAGCCGCGCGGGCGCCCGGCGCTCCACCCGCAAGGAGTCCTCGCGTAAAATCAGCCGTGACACACGCTCTCCCAGGACATCCGATGCGTACACTCTCGCGTTTTCCCTTCGTTGCAATTGCATTGTGCTTTCTTCTATCGCTCCACGCGTTTCCCCAGGCGGCTGATTCGTCAAGCACAGCCTCGGCCAGCGAACCTGCCGCAGGGAAGAAGAGGCTGAAGATCGGCGTCGCCCTCGAAGGCGGCGGCGCGCTGGGACTGGTGCACATCGGCGTGCTGCAGTGGTTTGAAGACCACAAAATTCCCATCGACTACATCGCCGGCACCAGCATGGGCGGACTGGTAGGCGGCCTCTACGCCACTGGAAAATCTCCCGCAGAGTTGAAGGCACTGGTCGAAAAACAGGACTGGGACACGATCATCGACGGACAAACAAGCTACCAGGACCTATCCTTCCGGCACAAAGAAGACCAACGCGCCCTTCCAAACCGCATTGAGTTCGGCCTGAAGGAAGGCTTCTCCCTGCCCTCGGGGCTGAACTCAGGTCAGGGGGTGAGCTTGCTGATTGATCGGGAAACGCTCGCCTACACCCACAACGGATCCTTTGACGACCTTCCCATTCCGTTCCGATGCGTCGCCACGAATCTGGTGACTGGAAAGGCGGTGGTCTTCGATCACGGGTCGATCGCCCAGGCCATGCGTTCGACCATGTCCATTCCCGGCGTATTCGCTCCGGTCCGCGAGGGCAACAACGTTTATGTGGATGGCGGACTGTTAGGTAACTTGCCCACCGACGTGGTCAGGAAGATGGGCGCCGATGTGGTCATTGCCGTCCATCTCGAGATTGCGCCGACCGATGCCTCTAAGCTTCAGAACCTGTTCAGCGTCCTCGGACGCTCCGTGGAAGTCGTGATTCACCAAAACGAACTTCAGGGTCTGGCCGGCGCGGACCTGGTGGTTAATGTCGATCTGAAGGACTTTGATTCCATCGACTACAAGAGGGCCGGGACCATCATCGACCGCGGCTCGCAAGCGGCCGCCAGTAAAGCGAACATCCTGGCTCCCTATGCCCTGGACGATCCTGACTGGAAGGCTTACTTAAATGATCGCAAGGAGCGAGTGAAGAGTGCGATTCCGGCGCCTCAATTCGTGGAGGTCAGGGGCACCGGCCCAAAAGCGTCCCAGGAAGTCGAGCGCTTCTTACAGCCGCTCGAAGGCAAGCCGATCGATATTCCCGCAATGGAGGATAAGTTCAATCAGCTAACTGGGATTGGAAATTTTGATTCCTTCGATTATTGGCTCGGGGAAAGAGGCAGCCAGACCGGGCTGATCGTCACCGTCCACGAAAAGAGCCACGAACCCCCGAGCCTGCAGCTCGGTTTTGAGGCCGACGGCTCCGAAGCCAAGGACGTGACGTTCACGTACGCCGGACGTCTGACCTTTCAGAATGTCGCCGGGTACCGTTCCGAATGGCGAACGGATTTCGCATTCGGCAATACCTACAGCATTTCCACGGAACTGTACCGGCCTTTCAATTCTTTGAGCAAGTGGTTCTTCGCGCCTCACACGGGCGTCAGCAATGCTGGATTCCGATTCTTTAAGGTCAATGATCCGGTCGCGCTCTATCGACTCGGGCAGGAAGAGGGCGGCATTGATGTCGGGTACGAATTCGACCGGTTCACCGAACTTCGTGTGGGATACCAAGCCGGCTTTACCAGCGCTCATCTCAATCTGGGCACGGCAGAATTCGTTTCGGTCAGCGGCCGCATCGGCGACACCCATATCCATTTTCGCACCGACCACACCGACGACCCGATTGTTCCCCGGCGCGGCTACAACGTCGACGCCGAGTTTCATTGGTATGACGCCTATCCCGGGGCGGTCGAACCGCTTCCCGTCCTGGAAACTCGCCTGGAAGGTTTTAAACCGGTCAGTGCCAAAGGGTCGGTGTTCGCTTCCGCCGATGGTGGAAGCACCTTTGGCGTCCGCAATACGGGTATCCCGCTCTTCTTTCTGGGCGCGCCGCTCCACTTAAGCGCTTACGGCACTAACGAACTATTTGGCGAGCAGTATTACCTGTTCCGCGCCGGCTACATTCATGAACTCTGGGCTCTGCCTCCATTTCTGGGGAAGAAGGTCTATGTCGTCAGCTCGTACGAAATTGGCAAGATGTACGGGGTTCCCTCGGAGGCGAAGTTTCCAACTGACGTCGAGTCGGGCGTGGTCGCGGAAACCGCTCTTGGCCCACTTTTCGTTGGCGGCAGCGTTGGCGATTCCGGCCACCAGAAATGGTTCTTCCAGTTGGGAAGAGTCTTCTAGCGTAGACTCGTTTCCGAGCAAGAACCATCACCTCAGCCTCAGTCGTCCCTCTGGGACTCGCTCTGAAGGCCGCAAATGTTCCCGGTGCTGAAGCGCCGGGCTATTTTCAGTTGTCCCTTCGGGACATACTTCTCCCTACAACCATTTCGAGAACTGCTCTAGTCAAGGTGTGGAAATGACGCTGGACACAAAAAAGCCGGAGCCCGAAGGCCCCGGCTGTCCAGTTGGTTGTGTGCCCGGATAAACTCTTTGCCCGCTTATGCATTCGGAGACGCGGCAAGCCGCGTCTCTACAGGAGAAATTGTTTAGGCGCTCCGGCGCGGCCTCACCGTCAAGTCTCGCACCTGCGCCAGGATGCTCGACATCTGTATCCCGTTCAACTGTGACAGATACGGCAAAACGTCGGCCACGAACCGGTCCTCCATCAACTCGCGAACTTCTTCCTGGCGGTTCCGTTCGCCGCCGGAGAGCAGATCGGGAATACTGACCTCGAGCGCTCTAGCCAACCGCTCCAGCGAAGACAGGGTTGGCGTCGCCTTCTCGTTTTCGATTTTCGATACGTACGTCCGCGGCACGGCCATGCGCAGCGCCAACTGCCGCTGGCTTAAGCCGTTGCGCAGCCGCAGCGATCGGATCGAGTACGCCAGCTTCAAATGCCCGCGCCCGCTGGTATGGACGTTGATGGGCACCACTTCCGGCGCCGGCGTCATAGCGGCAATCTCCGCTTCGTCCTCGTCCAATGACAGATGACAACGGCGGCAGAGACTATTGGATGTGCGGAATTGCACCAAGAAACAACGGTCGCAGCGTACAACTTCCCGTGAGTCCACGGGGGTTAGTGTGGTAGCCATTCAGGTTTTGCGAGTGCCAGAGCAGGAGGCTACTCTCAAAGCCAACTAGAGCGTAATCTGCTGCATTGGGCCTGTGGATGTCAAGACAAAAGTGGGAGAAAACAAAGCGTTTGCGGAACAAAGCTAAAAACAGGCGGCAGAAATCGGCAGAAAACAGGTACAAACCATGACTGAACGCGAAACCGCGTTGTGTTTACTAACTGAGTTCACCCGGTCGGAAAGTCTTCGCAAACATGCGCTGGCCGTCGAAGCGTGCATGCGCGCCTACGCCCGCAAAACCGGAGCCGACGAAGAATTGTGGGGCGTGGTTGGACTTCTCCACGACTTCGATTACGAAAAATATCCGAGCCTCGAAGAGCATCCCTACAAAGGTTCTGAGATTTTGAAGGAACGGGGCTATTCCGAAGAAATACGCCGCGCCATCCTGTCGCATGCCGAGTACACCGGGGTGGCGCGCGTCTCGCCCATGGAAAAAACCCTCTTCGCCTGCGATGAACTTGCCGGATTCATCACCGCATGCGCCCTGGTCAAGCCGGGAAAATCGCTGGCCGAAGTTGAAGCCCCATCCGTCCGAAAGAAAATGAAGGACAAAGCTTTTGCCCGCAACGTTCACCGCGAAGACATCCTCGAGGGCGCCGCCGAATTGGGCGTCGACCTGGAAGAGCATATCGCTTTCTGCATCGCAGCCATGAAAGCGATTGCGCGGGAATTGGGCCTGGATGGGTCGGCAGCCAGGTCCGCCTGAGGCCCGGTCGGGTTAAGTTAATCCACCGTCTGTGTCAGCGAAGCGGAACTGCCAACAAAGTTGGCGTTGCCGTTGTACGTCGCCGTGATGGTGTGCGTGCCCGCGGCGAGCGTCGAGGTTTGGAAATTCGCCACACCTCCGCTCATGTACACAGTCTTCAGAACAGTCGTGCCATCGTAGAACGTCACGGAGCCGGTGGGCGTGCCACTGAACTGCGGCGCCACGCTCGCCGTAAAAGTCACGGACTGCCCAGATTCCGACGGATTCAGCGAGGAAACCAAAGTGGTCGTGGTCGTGGCTTTGCTGACCACCTGACTCATTGTCTTCGAACTGCTGGCAAAGGTCGAGTCGCCGACGTACACCGCCGTGATCCACCTCGTGCCCGCCCCGAGCGTCGAGATCGGGAAGGTCGCCGTGCCGCCGCTCAGCGTTCCCGTTCCCAGTATGGCAGCGCCTTGCTTGAAGGTGACCGTCTCTCCATCGGGCGGAGTGCCAAAGCTGGAAGTGACCGTTGCGGTGAAGACCACCGTTTGACGATAGACTGACGGATTCGGCGAAGACGAGAGTGTGGTTGTGGTGGCCTTCAGCACGAATTGATTCACTGGGGCTGACGTGCTGCTACTGTAATTGGGGTCGCCTTCATAAACCGCCGTGATGCTGTTGGCACCCGGCGGCAATTTTGACGTCGTGTACGTGGCAGAGCCAGCTGTGAGCGACAGCGTCGCCAGGACTGTCGTGCCGTTCAGGTATTTAACTTTCCCCGTGGGTGTGCCAGCCGTTGACGAGACCACCGCCGGAAAGGACACCGGCTTTCCAGACACCGAAGGATTCACCGACGAAACCAGAGTGGTCGTGGTCGGGGTGGTGTTGTTGGAGAGTCCAAAGATCTGCAATTGCTGGTTACTGGCCACGAACACCAAGCCGTTTGCCACTACCGGAACCAGGTTCGCATTGCCTCCCCGATTCGGCCACGCGCCCGCAGTCCCTTGAAACAGCACCGTCATTGGGCTTCCCGAGTCCGGATCAAAGGCAAACAGAGAAATCGGCGCCCCTGTGGCACTCGTTGGATGGGATATTGCCCAAATGATGGGATTGGCATTTCCGTTCGACGAAATCGTAGTGAAGAATCCTGCATCCTGCCCTCCACCTATCGACGGAGAAGTCGCCACCGTAGTCAGCGCTACTGTGGGCGATGTCTGCACCTTCCAGACGTTCACTACCCTGCCGCCACTGCTCACCACCCGGCCTACTCCATCCACCGGATCCACAAAATAGGACTGGCCGCACCAGCAAGGGCCAATCCCGTATGTCCCCAGTACATTGTTCGTCGTCGGCGAGTACCCGCCGAGATGGTCTTCATTCATCAGAAACATATTTCCCAACTTGCCCGCTGCCACTGCCAGATGTGGCGTCGGACCGGGCTGATCGGGCAGCACCAGCACTCCGCCCGCGCCGAAATCCGAATCGTACAGATCGAGAGTGGCTTGATTCTTGGGCGTGAACAGATCCAGCACCGTCGTCAACGTGGGCGAGACCTTGACCACGCTCTCCTGAATGTTCGTGATCCCGTCGTACGTGGTTCCTGATTTATCCGAGTTCCCGGTCACGAACAGAACGTTGCCCGCATCGTCGGCTGCCGGTCCATACCCCGACATCCAGATTGCTGACAGAAAATAGGTGTTCGGCGAAGTTGCCTGCTGATCGAGGAGTTGGTTCGAGGGAAACGGCGCCAGCGATCCCGCCGTCCACCCCAGCAGCCAGCCCCGCGACAGGCTGGGTGCGAGGTCACAGAAGCTGCCAAACCCCGCGTAAACGCTGCCGTTCGCGAGCAACAGCCCCGGCCGCTGACGTTGGTAAGTCGCGTTGAAGTTGAATGTCGTTGCATCGGTCAGCGGGCTTGAAGCCGTGACCAACTGCGGCGCGACCTTGTCGTTCAAGCTCCCCAGATCGAGCGCGTGAAGGTAGTAGGCGGGTCCAGGCTGCAGCGTGTACACCATCACGTACAACGTGTTGCTGCCCAGGTCGATCACCGGCGTCGAAGTGATCCCGACGTTCGGCCCGTTGTTGTTGCAATTCAACGGACGCGGCACTGGCGGTCCGAAATTTGGGTTCAGCAGCACTACTCCTGTGTGAACGTCGATGGCGTACACCGTGTTGTGTTCCGTCGCCACATAAACCACATCGTGCGGGCCCTGAAATTGTCCAGCCGTAATCTGCACGCCCGGCACCACCAGCGGCTGAGCGTCCACCTGATCGTCGAGCACCACGGTCTGCAGCAAGCCAAACGACGAGGTCGCCACGTTGGCGGGCGTCAGGACCGTTTCATGCTGATTCCACCCGGTACGGTTGTTGTCGTAATGATAGGTAGTGACAGCTGTCTGGCCCGCAGCCAGCAGTGCGCCCGCGCTGACGAAAACAAGGACGGCAAGTACAGCCGTGCCGCCCACGCGGCAATTTCCATTACGACGTCCTGGCATGTGCTGGTCCCCCGCTTACTTCTCTGGCTGGCCGCTTCCGGAGGCTTTCGATCCGTTCGCCGCTCGTCGGGTTCGGTTGGGAAACCAACGCGCAAACGCGGAAAGCTCTCCCGCGCCTCTTGGGGGAGGGAGGATTGAATCGTGCGAGTTTAACCCATCCAGAGGTAGCTGTAAACAACGATTCTTGCTCTTCCCAAACGCATAGATCTTGCGCTGAATGCGCAAACATTCGCAGTCCGCGCATTCTGGGGAGGGATTCACTCCCGCAGCAGCAGCGTGGCGTGGCCGGGAGGCAGATCCCTCCCCTTGGGCGAGCTCAGGGTCAGAATGACAAATTTCGTCGGGGCAAGTTTCGCGGGGACAAATTTAGTGGTGGTCTTTAGCGCACTACCTCGGCCAGCTTGCCGCTGGCGATCAACTCCGCGATGCGCGCGAAATCCTGGTACATAACGCGATCCTTGTCCATCGTCGCGCACACCGCCCGGATCGCCGCGTGCGCTGCCTGCAGTGGCTTAGAAGTCTTGAGCGGTGCGAGGAAGTCAATCGCCTGCGCCGCCGCCATGGCTTCGATGGCCAGCGTGTTGCGCGTGTTCACCACCACTCTCTTCAGCTTGTTCGCAGCGGTCATACCCATGGAAACAAAGTCTTCCTTATTCCCGGACGTGGTGATCGAATCGACCGACGCGGGATGCGCTAGCACTTTGTTTTCGCTCACCAGTGCGGCGGCGGTGACTTGCGGCATCATGAAGCCGGAGTTCATTCCCGCGCCCGGCGCGAGAAATGGCGGCAAGCCTTCGCTGAGCGCGGGGTTTACCATGCGCTCCAGCCGCCGTTCGCTAATGCCGGCCAGCGCGCTCAAAGCAATGGCGAGAAAGTCGAGCGCGAAGGCGAGCGGCTGGCCGTGAAAGTTGCCGCCGGAAATGACGTCGCCTTCGCCGTCGCCATTCGACGCCTTCGGATTCTTCACGAATACCAGCGGATTATCGACCGCCGAGTTCATCTCCGTCTCAAACACCGCCCGGCAGTGGGCCAGAGTGTCGCGCACGGCGCCGTGCACCTGCGGGATGCAGCGCAACGAATAGGCATCCTGCACGCGGCCGCAGTCGCTGTGCGACTGGCGGATTTCGCTCACTTCGAGCAGACGGCGCAGGTTGGCGGCGGTCTTGATTTGTCCGGCGTGGGGCCGCGCCTTTTGAATGCGTTCGTCGAAGGCGACGTTGGTTCCCTTGAGGGCATCGCACGTCATCGCACCGATGACGTCGGCGGTGTCGGCCAGCGTCTCGGCGTCGAGCAGCATAAGGGTACCGACCGCCAGCATGGCTTGGGTGCCATTGATGAGTGACACAGCTTCTTTCGCTTCGAGCACCAGGGGCTTAATTTGCGCGCGCTTCAGAGCGTCAGCGCTCGGGACGCGCGCGCCTCTTTCGGCTTCGTTCAAGCATTCGCCTTCGCCGATCAATGCCAGCGCCAGGTGCGCCAGTGGCGCAAGATCGCCGCTCGCGCCCACGCTTCCCTGCGCTGGCACCATGGGTGTCACGCCGCGATTGAGCATCTCGCAGAGGGTGTCGATGACAATGGCGCGCACTCCCGAATTGCCTTTGGACAGGGAGTTGGCGCGCAGCAGCATCATGGCGCGCGTATCGGCGATCGAAAGCGGTGAGCCCACGCCGACGGCGTGCGAGCGCACCAGGTTGACTTGCAGCTCGCGGATCTGATCGCCAACGATGTGGACATCGCTCAGCTTGCCGACGCCCGTCGTGATCGCGTAGGAAATTTTGTTGTTGGCGACGAGCGCGTCGACGACGGCGCGGGCGCGGTTGACGGCCTCGCGTGCGTCGGGATCGAGCAACACCGGCCGTTTTTCGGCGGCCACTTCACGCACCGCGTCGAGGGTGAGATCGTTTCCGTTGATGTGCAGAGCTTTCAAGAGCAGTTCCCGGTTCCCAGATTTCTCGGTTCGAATTTCTACTTTCCCTGTAAGACCACTTTGAACGGATACAACGTAGCCGTCATCACGCCATTCTTTACAGCCGGATCGTCGTTCATGATCCGGCGCGCCGCGTCTTCGGATTCGGCGCGAAAGACCGCCAGCCCCATCGCATTCTCGTCGATATTCAGGGTGCGGCCCACGAAAATTATGACGCCTTGCGCGTGGAGGTTCTGGAGATGGGCAAAGTGTTCGGCCACGATGGCCTGCTCTGATTCGGTCGGGCCGGCACGGAGCATGTCTTTGCGGACGAGCTGCAGCTTGTAGAGGAATTCTTGCATCGGACCTTTCGTTCCTATTTCCCCACTGCGGCGCGAAATACGTTCATATACTTTTCCGGCAGCGTTCGAGGCTTCATTTTTGCATTGGCGACGATGTGCGTGGTCTCGCCTTCGGCCAGCAACTCCTCTGTATCGGCCCTGCGCAGTTCGTATCCGAAGTGGATCACTTTCTCCCGCACATGCTTCAGATACGTGCGCACCACGACCTCGTCATCATAGTGTACCGGAGCCTTGTAGCGGCAGCGCGCGTCGACCACGGCGATGAAGCAATCGTCTTCGCGCTCCATGTCTTTATAGCTGAAGCCAAGCTGGCGGAGGAGTTCCACCCGTCCCACTTCAAACCAGATGAAATGATTGGCGTGATAGACGACGCCCATCTGGTCGGTTTCGGCGTAGCGGACGCGGATGCGAGTTTCATTCACCGTCTTGTTTAGATTTGCAGACATCGATGTACGCGGGTGGCTCATCGGCCCGTCCACTTTGGCTTGCGTTTTTCGAGGAAGGACTCGATCCCCTCGCGAAAATCGGCGCGCTCGCGGATACTGGCATTTTCGCGGATGGCGGCTTCAATTTGCGAATCGAGTTCGGCGCGCGCATGATCGGTCAGCAGGCGCTTGGTGTAGAGAAGAGAGAGGGGACTGTTCTCCGCCAATTGCTTTGCCAATTCGCGGGCGCGGTCGAGCAACTTTTCCGCAGGAACAACTTCGTTGATGAGGCCCAGTTTCAGGGCTTCCGGCGCGTCGAAGATGCGGCCGGTCAGCAGCAGGTCGCGGGCGATTTTTTCGCCGACCTGGCGCAGCAGAAACGTCGAGACGATGGCGGGCACGAATCCGATCCGCACCTCGGTGTAGCCAAACTTCGCGTCCGGCACGGCGAGGGTGAAATCGCAGAGCAGGGCGAGTCCCGTGCCGCCGGCGATGGCTGCGCCGTTGACCGCGGCAATCGTTGGCTTGGGAAATTCATAGAGCGAACGGAAGAGGCCGACCATGGTTCGCGAATCTTCAATATTCTGCTCGGGCGTGCGGCCGATCAGTCCTTTAAGAGTGTCGAGGTCGAGGCCGGAGCAGAAGGCCTTCCCTGCCCCGGTCAAAATCAGAGTCCCGGCCGAGGAGTTTCTCGCTTCTTCCAGAGCGCGGATCAGGTCGTCGATGAGTTCGTAGCTGACGGCGTTGCGCTTGTCGGGGCGGTTGAGGGTGAGGGTGGCGATATTGGAGTCGAAGGCGAGTTGTAGCGTTTTGTAAGTCATGGTTCTGAGCGTTCGGTTCAGTCCGCATCTCTTGAGGTTTTGTACCGCGCGCCGATCTCGGCGGTTGCTCTCAACAATGCGTCCAACGGTTTCAGCGGCGGCAACTGCGCCCCGCGTTTGCGCAGGGTTTCGATTACTGTTTCGGTCGGAATATTCCCCACCAGATCGTCCTGCGCGAAGGGGCATCCGCCCAGGCCGCCGATGGCGGAATCGAAGCGGCGGCAACCGGCATCGTAAGCTGCGGCGATTTTGGCGGCGGCCTGGTCGGGGCGGCTATGCAGGTGGACTCCGATTTCCAGGTAGTCGTACTTCGCCATCACGGCGGAGACGACTTCTTGAATTTTCTCCGGCGGCGCTACGCCTACGGTATCGGCTAGCGAGATCATGCGAATCTCCTGCAACTCAAGTAAGCCCACGGCTTCGACAACCTCATCTACAGCCCACGGGTCGCCGTAAGGATTGCCGAAGGCCATCGAGATATAGACGATGGTTTCGAGACCGGCTTCATCGGCTTTCTTCTCGATCTTCTCCAGTTCCTCGATGGCGTCTTCCAGAGTCTGTCGCTGATTGTTCTGCAAGAAAGTTGGTGAGATCGAATACGGGAAACCCAGGGTGCGCACGGCGTCGGTCGCAATCGCCCGCTGCGCGCCTTTTTCGTTGACCACGATGCCGATGATTTCCACGTCGTCGGGCGGGTCGAGTTCCTTCAGAACTTCTTCGGAGTCGGCCATCTGCGGGACGGCGTTGGGCGAGACGAAGCTGACGGCGTCAATGTGCTTGAATCCGGCAGAGATCAGGGCCTGGAGATAGTTGGTCTTCAGATCGGCAGGGATCTGGCCTTTGAGGCCTTGCCAGGCATCGCGGGGACATTCGATCAATTTGACGGAATCAGCAGTTGGCATTTAGCACTTAGCATCCAGCACTCAACAAATCATCTTGTCATCCTGAGCGAAGCGAAGGACCTGCTTTCCTCCGCTCAAAGCAATATCACGTTTGCAGCACTCCCACCTTGAACTCCGGCACGTCCGGATTCAGCGACGCCGCCTCCAATGCCTGTGTGATGGCTTGCCGCGTTTCCATCGGGTCGATGATCTTGTCGATCCAGAGACGCGCGGCGCCGTAGCGAGGGTCGGTTTGTTCGTCGTAGGTTTTCTTCGTTGAATCGAACAGGTCTTTTCTTTCTTCTTCGCTCAACTTTTTTCCGCTGCGCTCCAGTTGTTTCACTTTGATTTCCACCAGCGTGCCGGCGGCGGCGTCTCCGCTCATCACCGCATATTTCGCGGTGGGCCAGGCGAAGACGAAGCGGGGATCATAAGCCTTGCCGCACATGGCGTAATGTCCCGCGCCGAAAGAGCCGCCGACGATCACGGTAATTTTGGGCACGACGGAGTTTGACACCGCATTCACCATTTTCGCTCCGGCTTTGATGATGCCGGTCCACTCGGCATCGCGCCCTACCATGAAGCCGTTGACGTCGTGGAAGAACACGAGCGGGATCAGGTTCTGATTGCAGTCCATGATGAAGCGGGCGGCCTTTTCGGCGGATTCGGTATAGATGACGCCGCCGAATTCGATGCGCTTGTGGCCTTCATGGTCGGTCTGGTGGGCGTGGAGCTTCTGGTTGGCTACGATGCCGACGGCGAAGCCTCCGATGCGGGCGTAGCCGCAGATCAGGGTTTTGCCGTACTCGGGTTTGTACTCGTCGAAGCGGCTTTCATCCACGATGCGTGCGAGAATTTCTTTCATGTCGTAGGGGCGCGCGGGCGAGGCGTCGTAGGCGCCGTAGATTTCTTCGGCCGGCAGCGCCGGGTCGGCGGGCTGTTTGCGATCCCAGACGGATTGGCGGCGGTATCCCCACTTTTCTATGAGCGAGCGGATGCGGGCGAGACAGGCTTCGTCGTTCGGTTCGCGGAAATCGACGGTGCCGCTGATGGCAGAGTGCATGGCGGCTCCGCCTAATTCTTCGGCGGAAACTTTCTGGCCGATGGCGGCTTGCACCAGCGCGGGGCCGGCGAGGAACAGGCCGCTGCCGTCGGTCATGAGAACGTGGTCGCACATCACGGGAAGATATCCGCCTCCGGCGACGCACATGCCCATGATGGCGGCAATCTGCGGAATGCCCATGGCCGACATGACTGCATTGTTGCGGAAGACGCGGCCAAAATCGTCGGTGTCAGGGAAGACGTCTTCTTGCAGCGGGAGGAAGACTCCGGCGGAGTCGACTAGGTAAATCGTCGGGATGCGATTTTCGATGGCGATGTTTTGCGCGCGGATGACCTTCTTGGTGGTCATGGGGAAGAAGGCGCCGGCTTTGACGGTGGCGTCGTTCACGATCAGCATGACCATGCGGCTGTGGATGCGGGCGAGTCCGGTGATGACGCCGGCGGCGGGCGCGCCACCCCATTCTTCGTACATTTTGTGCGCCGCATAGACGCTGAGTTCAAAAAAAGACCCCGGGTCGGCGAGCAGGTGGACACGCTCGCGGGCGGTGAGGCGCGACTTGGCGTGCTGGTTCTCGATGGCTTTCGGGCCTCCACCTTCGCGGATCTTTTCTTCTTCGTTGCGAACCTGGGCGACTTGGTCGGCGAGCGAGCGCATGTTCGATTCGAAGCGGAGAGAGCTGCCGTCAAGCTTGGTGGGAATGACGTTGTCGATGGAGAGAGCCGTGGAATCGGTACGTTCGCGCATGAGGGCTGAGTTCCAAACTCCTTGCGAAACTACTTACTATACCAGCGAGGTGAAGGGCAGGGCGCGTTGATTCAGAGCGTGCCGGAGAGCCTCCGCGACGGGATCGTCGGCGATTGCATTCACCAATCCAATTTCCTGGGCTCGGGCAGCGGAGACTTTTTCCGCGGCAGTGAAAAGTTCCAGCGCTCTTCCCTTTCCGATCAGGCGCGGCAAGCGTTGCGTTCCTCCCCATCCGGTCATGAGGCCAAGAGCGGCGCCGCGATGTCCGAAGACGGCGTGGGGAGCGGCGATTCTGCGGTGACAGGCGAGCGCGAGATCGAGGCCTCCGCCCATGCAGTGGCCTTCGACGGCGGCGATGGCGGGTGCGGGATAGCTGGCGATTGCGTTCATCAGCGTTTGTCCCATGACCGAGAACTCGTAGGCTTCGGGGCCGTTCAGTGCGGCAATTTCGTTCAGGTCGGCACCTACCGAAAAGAATTGGCGATTGCCGGCGATGATCAGAGGGCAGGGTTGCTTTTTTGTTTTGTCGTTCAGTTCGGCGAGGGCGGCGGTCAGTACGAGCACGCAGGCGCGCGTGAGGCGGTTGGTGCCGTCCGCTGAAATGAGACGGAGGATGCATACCGGGCGGTCAGACTCGATTCGGAAGAAGGGCGAAGTCACCGAAACATAATGCACTATGGAGCCAGTAAAAGGCGCGGCCTTTGCTCTCGTTCAGAATGATTAGTGACACTCGAATAGAGTGTCGAAATGCAAATTCGCAAAGGGAAACCACCTGGTTCGGGCCGGCTGGCTCGGGTCGGGGTGGAGTTGAGCCGCGAAGCTCGGATGCGGTTG
>JBAVVP010000180.1:0-9422 GCA_049697355.1 Terriglobales bacterium | reverse complement strand
CCCTTGCGCGATGCGAAAGGCGACGTCATCGGAGCCTCCGCGATCGCGCGCGACATGACCGACCAGAAACGAACCGAGAACCAGCTTCACCAATCCCAGAAGATGGAAGCGATCGGCCGGCTGGCGGGAGGAGTCGCTCACGATTTTAACAATATCCTGGGGATCATCAACGCCTGCACCGAATTCCTCCGCGACCGCATCGAGCCGGCCGCGGAATCGTCGATCTATGTCGAGAACATCAAGAAGGCCATTGAACGCGGCTCGGCGCTAACTCGGCAACTTCTCGCCTTCAGCCGATCTTCCGCCATCCAACCCCGCCTTCTCGATCTGAACGAGCGATTAAAGGACGTAAGCAAGCTCCTGCGCCCTCTGATGGGAGACGATGTCGAGGTTCTGATTGTTTCCCGATCCCCGTCGGCCGTAGTCGAGGCCGACCCTGGCCAACTCGATCAGATCGTGGTCAACCTCGCGGTCAACGCGCGCGACGCCATGCCTCGTGGCGGCAAGTTCATTCTGGAAACGGGCACCGCGAAATTCGACGAGGCCTTCGCCGAGCAGCGTCAAGCCATGCCTGCGGGAAAATACGTTGTGCTGGCCATCAGCGATACCGGCAACGGCATGGATGAAGCGACCGTGTCGCGCATCTTCGAGCCCTTCTTCACCACCAAAGAGGCGGGCAAAGGAACCGGTTTGGGCCTGGCTACCGTCTACGGAATTGTCAAACAGAGCGCCGGGCACATCCTGGTCTACAGTGAACCCGGACACGGAACGACGTTCAAGATTTATCTCCCGAGCGCGGAGCATAAGATCGGGCTCCTAACCAAGGCGGAAGCGGAGAGCGTAGGCCCGAAACGGCAGGGCACAACCATCTTGCTCGTGGAAGACGACGAAGTCATGCGCAGCTTGACGAAGAAAGTGCTCGAGGAGCATGGCTATACCGTGGTCGAAGCGAATGACGGCGAGTCCGCGCTCGAATCAGTGCTCTCTTATCCGGGGCAGATCGATCTGCTGTTGACCGACGTCGTGATGCGCCGCGTGAGCGGCCCGGAACTCGTCGAGCGCCTGGGTTCCTCGCACCCGACCCTGAAAGTTATATACATGTCGGGCTACACAGGGGAACTGATCGCGGAACGCGAAGTGTTGAAGCGCGGCGTCACTCTGCTCGAAAAACCGTTCACCCGAACCGCTCTGCTCAACACGATCCATACGGCGCTGGGGTGAAGGCTGGGGATCGAATCTTTCGCAAGCTGCGGAGACAAGGTTCGTATCAGGGCATCGCTTTAGCGATACCGCAAGTCCTTCGAAATCAATCGCCCCTTTAGGGGCTGCGCATCCAATGTTGGGATTTTTCCGCAGCCTCGGGATCCGAAACCCTGGAAATCCGCGCCTCCGAGCCTTCGTTTGGGACTACTCCCTTGGTCACATAACCAGAGTACTGGTGATGGAGATCACACAGCAGTGTGTGAAACCACTCATTTCCGGACACGAATCCGCTAGGCAGCGGGTCTGATAACGTCTCACGGCATCGAAGTAAACAACTTAGTTTGTTTAACTTAGAGAACTTTCAGGGAAGCCTTCCCCCGCCTAATGAAGAATGGCCAAGCGCTTGCCAAGGTATCTGTGACCGGAGGCAATTATGCCCACAGTAATGATAGATAACCCCCAGAAACTTGCCCCAGAAGACAAAACTTTTTCCGATCTTTCCCCAGCCGTGGCCGATGCCCTGGAACTGGAAGTACTTACCACGACCTATCCCACGGGAGCGGTTCTGTTCGCCGAGGGCCAGATGCCGCGAGGTGTGTTCATCGTGCGTCGCGGCCGAGTGAAACTTTCTATTTGCGGGAGCGACGGCCGGACGCTGATTCTGCGAATCGTCGAAGCCGGTGGTGCATTGGGAGTCGCCGCAGTGGTTGCAGGATACAAGTATGAAGCCACGGCAGAGACCCAGGAGCCTTGCGAGATCAGCTTCCTGCGACAGAGCGATTTGCTGCGCCTGATGCGTCAGCACGGCGAGCTGGCTCTGTGGGTAACCCAGCACATCAGCCAGGATTACGCCTCCACCTGTCGCGAAATCCGCGACCTGATCCTTTCCGATTCAGCCAGTGAAAAGCTCGCTCGGCTGCTGGTAGGATGGTTGGACCAGAACACCGATGCCAGAAACCCCAGCCAAATGAAACTGGCGTTGACGCACGAAGAGATCGGGCAGATGATTGGCACCTCGCGCGAGACCGTCAGCCGCCTTTTCGCCGGCTTCAAGAAACAGCATCTCATCCAGCAAACCGGCGCGACCCTTGTAATCCCGAGCCGCATGGCCTTGGAATCCCTGATCACAGCATAGATATCACTGTAGAAACAGCATTCGACAGGGGCCGGTTACTCGCACCGGCCCTTTTCCTTTTAAAAGGCCGTTCCCTGTCAAGGCGATTGCTCCCGGTTTGCCTGGGATCCGGGAGAAATCCCGGGTATCGGACTTCCAATCGCCGCAGTGGGGGCGCGATGTTTCTTCAGTTGGGCACGAAGCCGCAGCGATCGAGCAGAGAGAGGAAGCGCGGATTCGCGCGAAGCGGATCCCACTTGACGTCGTTGGGCAGGAACGCAAGATGGACGTCGCGCATCTCGAATGCGCGGTCCAGCCAATTAAACGCTTCATCATAGCGACCAAGGCCGAGGTGAACGAGCGCGGTTGCATAGGGCGGAACATAGCGTTCCCGCGCGACGGATTCCAGTATTTCGAGGACCGCATGCGCCTCCTCATAGCGCGCGTTTCTCGCCAACACGTAACCACGTAGCGCAAGAGCTTTGCTGTTGCCGCCGGAAAGACGGGCGGCATCGTTGAGCGCGTCAAGTGCGAGTTGGGGTTCCCCGAGTTGTTCGTAAGCCTGCCCCAGCTGCATGTGTCCTATCCAAAATTCCGAATCGATGGTGATGGATTGCTTGGCAAACTGCAGCGCGGCGCTGTAGTTGCGGCCCATGAATGCGATCTGGGACGAGAGCGCGTGATGGCCAGCAAGAAGCGGATCCAGTTCGCGAGCGCGGCCTATGGCATGCCCGGCCTCTTCATAGCGGCGCAGGTGCGCCAGCACGATCCCGAGCAGGCGGTGCGCGAGAGGATAGTGGGGATCGAGATCGATGGCTCGCCGGAAGGCGGCCTCGGCGGCGGGCCATTCCCAGTCAAGCCAGAACTTCACAAAGCCCAAAGAAGTTTGACCTTCGGCGAGTCGCGGATCGGCACTGACGGCGTGCGCTACCGCGTCTCGGGCCGGCGGCCCTACTTTGAGTGGAGGAGCGTCTCCATTGATCGGGCTCGCTGTGTAAGCGTCCGCCAACCCGGACCAGGCAAGTGCGTATTGCGGGTCGAGCTTGGTGGCGCGGGCAAAGAATTCGCTGGCCCGCCGGGTGGTCACGGGCGAAAGCTGGTTCCAGAAATAGCGTCCGCGCAGGTAGAGGTCATAGGCCTCGGCGTTGCGAGTTTGCCGGCGGGCGATAGCGGAGAGGCGTTCCGGAGAAAGCTGCAGTCGCACGCGCTCTCCGATGGCGGCACTGATTTCGCGCTGGAATTCGAGCATGCTGCTTGGCTCGCTGTCATAGGACGTGGACCACAGTTGTACCTGGTCAGGCAAGCGAATAAGCCTGGATGTGATCCGAACCCGGCCACCCTCGGAGCGCATCGAACTCTCCACCAGATAAGTGGCGTCGAGTTCACGCCCAATCTCGGCAAGACTCTTCTGGGTGCGCTTATAAGCCATGACCGTAGTGCGCCCGATGACGCTGAGATGGCTGGGATCGATTTGGCCGAGGGCGGCAATAACTTCTTCGGTAAGACCGTCGGCAAGATATTCGCGTTCAGAATCGGTGCCGAGGTTATCGAACGGAAGCACGGCAAGGGTTACACGATCCGGCGGGAGTTGCGTCCCGCCGGTGATCTCAACGGCGGGAATGAAGTGGTAACCCTTACCCGGAATGGTGCCAATGTAGCGATTCTCCCCCCGCCTTTCCCCGAGAACCCGACGTAAAGTCGAGATGTTCTGGTCGAGGTTGTTCTCTTCGACCACGGTATCGGGCCACACCGCTCGCATCAAGTCGTCCTTGGCGATGTCTTTCCCGTGATGTTGCACCAAGTGGAGAAGTGTCTCGAAGACCTTGGGAGTAAGCGCGACCGGGTCGCCTCGCCGGAAAAGCAGACGCTTGTCCGCTTCCAGGCGGAAGTCTCCAAACTCGTAGATGTCTGATCGTCTCGGGCTCATGGCGACAGTGGCGATCTTCAGATCTTTTCAGAAATTTTCAGGACGATTCTAAGGACTTTGCAGACAGAAAGGAAGAGGATGAGCGGCGTCGCTAGGCGAGAATCCGGCGACAATTCTGTGGGCGAGGAGCCAAACGTATGAAGCCGAGTATCGTGAAGGGTTTGTCGGTGTTGATGTTGGGGTTGGTGATTATGCTGGCGGCCGGGCGTCGTGCGGCGGCGCAACCGGGCGATCGGGCCAGTCTCCTGGGAACGTGGCGTGTGCAGGTGACGCTCGTGGACTGCCAGACCGGAACACCACTGTCACCAGCTTTTCCATCGCTAGTGACGTTTGCATTCAGGGGAACCCTGGCGGAGGACACAACCAATCCGGCGTTTGGACCGGGACAACGGAGTGGTGGCCAAGGGGTATGGGACTACGAGGGTCGAGGTACCTACGGGGCAAGGAGCGTGGCCTTCATCAATTACACGACGTCGCCGAATCCCGCGACGCACAATCCAGGATTTGAGGCGGGCGAGCAGACGATCACGCAAACCATCGCGTTCCAGAATGGCTCCAACGCATGGACCAGCACGGCGGCCATCGAATTTAGCGATACCACAGGCACCGTGTACCGGCAAGGATGTGCCGTGGCAAGCGCACAGCGTTTCTAAAAGAGGGGACTCCTTTCGAAACCCGTCTATCGTCCAAGTAGAATTTGGCTTGACAGTCGTGCCCCACGGTTCATAATGAAAACCAACCTTGGGGAAGGGCATGCCTACAACTCATCGTCTTATTTATTGCTTCGCGGTGGTGTGTCTGCTGTCTGCATGGGCGCCCGCGCAAGCGCCGGCTGCCGACGAAATTGTTGCCAATCAGAACCGAACCACCGCAGGGAAACTCGAGAATGGCGTGCTCCACGTCCAACTCGAACTGCGCGCCGGCGCGTGGCGTCCCGAGGCGGACGATGGCCCGCGGCTTTTCGTCCAGGCATTCGGTGAAGCCGGACGTGCGGCACAGATCCCCGGGCCGCTGCTGCGCATGCCGGAAGGCACGACCGTCCACGCGACCGTCAGCAACCAGTTGAAGATGAAAGCGACGGTGTACGGGCTGAACACGCGTCCCGGCGACGCAAACGCCGGCGTTGAGATTCCCGCCGGCGAGAGCCGCGAATTCAGTTTTGCCGCTGGCGTACCCGGAACTTATTACTACTGGGCGCGGACGACCGAGCCTCTCAAGGTTGGCTCGCGGACCATTGTGCAGCCGCTGCGGGCCGACGCACATCTGAACGGCGCCTTCATCGTGGACCCTGCCCGCCCCGTCGCTGCCGACCGCGTATTCGTCATCAATGCAACGTTCGCGGCCGCTGACGTTATTCATCCCGCCTTCGAAGTGGTCTCCATCAACGGCAAGTCCTACCCATACACAGAACCACTGGAATATACGGCAGGAGATAACATCCGGTGGCGCGTCATCAACCCAAGCGCGGGAGAGCATCCGATGCACCTTCATGGTGCGTTCTACCAGGTGCTGAGTCTTGGGAGTTTCGAGACGGACACTGCTTACGCCGGCGGCGACCGGCAGTCGATCGTGACTCAGAACCTGCTGCCAGGGCACACGATGATGATGGAATGGACGCCCGAACACGCCGGGCGTTGGCTGTTTCACTGCCACTTCCAGTCCCACTTCTCCAACGATAAACGGGTGCCGGTGTTTAGCATGGCATCAGCGAAGCCCTCCGGCGGACCCGAAGCCGCCAGTGGAGCGCACGCGCACCACGAAGAGATGGATGCCATGAATGACATGGCCGGACTGGTACTCATGATCAACGTGAAAGCGGCGCCGTCAGCGCCGGTGAGTGCCTCGGCCCGTTCGCCGCGGAAAATCGATCTGGTGATTGAGCGCAATGCGGCGGACGGGAAGGCGCGCACCTTCTCCTGCTCGGTGCGTGACGGGAAGAAGATCGTGGCCTCGGAGGACAAGTCGGTAGGCCCACCGATCGTAGTAACGCGCGGAGAGCCGACGGAGATCACGGTGGTGAACCACCTCGATGAACCGACTACCATCCACTGGCATGGCTTGGAACTCGACAGCTACTACGATGGCGTGGTCGGAGGCGGCACCGGCGATCAGGTCACGCCTGCCATTCAGCCGGGCGCGAGCTTCGTCGCCCGCTTCACGCCCAATCGCGCCGGGACGTTCATTTATCACACGCACGCTGCCGATCCGAACCAGCTCTCCGGAGGAGTGTACGGCGGCCTGATTGTGCTGGAACCGGGCGAGTCCTGGGACGCTGAGCACGACCGTCTGCTGGTGATCGGCGCGCGCGACGACTCGTTTTTCACCACACGAATCACGCTAAACGGAGTGGAAGAACTGAGCCCGATGGTGTTCAGCCGCGGGGTAAAGTATCGCCTGCGAGTGATCAACATGGCTCCCAATCTCGCAGCTGACCTTCAGCTCGGCGGCAAGGAGCACCCCGCGACGTGGCATGCCATCGCGAAGGACGGAGCGAATGTCCCCTCGCGACTGGCAAAGTCCGAGGATGCGGTATTACATATCGCGTCGGGCGAAGTCTACGATTTCGAATTCCAACCGGACACACCGGGTGAAATTCCGTTCCAGGTCGAGAATTACTTCAATAACAAATCGAAGCTCGTCGGCAAGATCGTCGTCGAGTAAAGCGAGCGCCTTCGCGTTGGCGGGACCCGCCCGCACCAGGCGCGAAACCGTCAGCCGGCTTTTCGCGGGCTTCAAACGGCAACATCTCATCCAGCAAAGTGGCGCGACCCTTGTAATTCCGAGCCGTATTGCCTTGGATTCCCTGATCACAAGCTTAGATAGTCCCTCTTGACACCAGCAAGGCCATTGACCTATATTCCAACTCCTGCTCACGCCAGACTGATTCTGCCTCGGCCGCCAAAGGGGAAACG
The DNA here is from genome assembly GCA_049697355.1 of Terriglobales bacterium. Lineage (GTDB taxonomy): Bacteria > Acidobacteriota > Terriglobia > Terriglobales > Acidobacteriaceae > Acidiflorens. The sequence continues at coordinate 2,266 of JBAVVP010000180.1, read as the reverse complement.
CACATGCCACTGCGCATTAATGACGAAGCGCCGAATTTTACCGCTCAAACCACGCAAGGCGAGATTGACTTTCACAAATGGATTGGCGATGGGTGGGCGATTCTGTTTTCGCATCCGAAAGACTTTACTCCGGTTTGTACGACGGAACTTGGGTATATGGCGAAACTCGAACCCGACTTCGCCGCACGCAACTGTAAGGTCATCGGCCTGAGCGTCGATCCCGTGAGCAGTCATGGCAAGTGGGCTGCCGACATCGAAGAAACTCAGGGCCACCGGGTTACTTATCCAATGATCGGCGACCCGGCTCTTCATGTAGCCAAACTTTACAACATGCTGCCGGCCGAAGCCGGCGACACGTGCGAAGGCCGCACGGCCGCCAACAATGCGACTGTACGCACCGTGTTCGTCGTCGGTCCCGATAAGAAGATCAAGCTGATGCTGGCCTATCCGATGACCACCGGGCGCAACTTCGACGAGATTCTTCGCGTTCTGGATTCGATGCAGCTCACTGCCAGGCACCAGGTGGCGACGCCGGTGAATTGGAAAAAGGGCGATGAGGTCATCATCGTTCCCTCGGTATCGGACGACGAAGCGAAGAAGAAATATCCTGGCGGCTGGAAAACGCTGAAGCCCTACCTGCGCATGGTCGCCGAGCCCAAGTAACTTGCGGTCGCCGGTAGCCGCACGGATTTCCGGCAGTAGGTCATGCGGGATAGCGGACGAATCTATGATTCTGAAACAGTACTACTTAGGCTGTCTGGCGCACGCCTCCTATCTGCTCGGAGACGAGGCCAGTTCGACCGCCATCATCGTCGACCCGCAACGCGATATCGAGCAGTACCTGGCCGACGCCGAGAAATTTGGCCTCCAGATCCGCCATGTCTTCCTCACCCACTTCCACGCCGACTTCGTCGCCGGCCATCTGGAACTGCGCGACCGTTGCGGCACGACCATCCACCTCGGCGCGCGCGCCCAGGCGGAATACGCCTTTGTCGCGATGAAGAACGGCGACACGCTCGACTTCCCGGGGCTCCGCCTCGAAGTCCTCGAAACCCCCGGCCACACCATCGAGTCCATTTCCATCCTGGCCTTCGATCTCAAAAAGGACTCGGCAAAGCCCTACGCCGTCCTCACCGGCGACACTCTGTTCATCGGTGACGTAGGCCGCCCCGACTTGCGTGCTTCGATCGGGTGGACAGCCCACGACCTCGGTTCCCGTCTCTACGACTCGCTGCACAACCGGCTCTTGCCCCTTCCCGATGAGATGCTCGTCTATCCGGCCCACGGCGCCGGCTCCCTCTGTGGGAAACAGCTTTCCTCCGATACAGTCTCTTCCCTTGGCGATCAACGGCGTTTGAATTACGCCCTGCAGCCCATGTCGAAGGAGGAGTTCATTCGTCTGGTCACGGCCGACCAGCCCGACGCTCCGGCTTATTTCACCTACGATGCCATTCTCAATACACGCGAGCGCGCCACTCTCGACAAGAGTCTGGAACAGGCTCTCCATCCCATCGATCTTGGCGAGGCCCTTCGCATGGGAGACGCGGACGCTCAGATCCTCGACGTCCGTGAAGCCTCCGAGTATGCCAAGGGTCACCTCGCCGGCAGCATTAACATCGGACTCGGAGGGCAATACGCCACTTGGGCGGGCACGGTTCTCGACCGCGCCAAGCCCATCGTGATCATTGCCGAACCGGGACGCGAACAAGAAGCCGCCTTACGGCTGGGCCGTATCGGTTTCGATCACGTCAAGGGTTACCTCCGCGGAGGCATGGAAGCGCTCGCCGCACGGCCCGACTTAGTCTGGCAGACCGAGCGCATCAGCGCCCCGATGGTGGCAACGGAGCTGGCGAGCGCGGATCCGCCGCTGGTGCTGGATGTCAGAAATCCGCGCGAGTGGGTGACCAGGCATATTGAGGGCAGCGTGAATGTTCCGCTCAACCATCTGCAGGAGCGCATCGCCGAAATCCCACGCGACCGCCGCATCGCCGTCCATTGCGCGGGCGGCTACCGCTCTTCCATCGCCGCCGGCATTCTGCATCAACATGGCCTGACGCATCTGATCGAGATGGCCGGAGGCATCGCCGCATGGGATGCCGCACAACTGCCGGTAGTTTCGCAAGCCTAACTCAAGGTCCGTATCAGGGTATCGCTTTAGCGATACCGCAAGTCCTCGAGATCAAACGCCCCTTCAGGGGCTGAGCGGGGCGGGTGGGCCCCATCTCCGGCGGTAGTATAACTCGCATCGTCAGGTGTTGGCAGAGAA
>JBAVVP010000179.1:0-9067 GCA_049697355.1 Terriglobales bacterium | reverse complement strand
GTGCGGCCTCTTAAAGTCAGAGACTTAGGAGTCATGCCACAGCCATGTCTCAATGACTCAGAGCGGCAGTATTTTGGCGCGAGACGAAAATAACGAGCCGATGCTTGAAGCGTATCCGACCATTTCTGATGACGGGAAATGCAGAGTCGCAATTAACACTGCGACGGCGGAGAGCCCGGAGAGACGTCAGCGGGGAGAACTGCGCGCTTTACTCTGCACGCAGTTCTCGGCCAGCCGCTGACGTCCTGATCGTTGTCGTTCCATTTAAATGTCTGGGTTAAGCGCGCCCGGGGAAGTGGTGTCGCAGACGAAGTGGCGCGCAAAACCGCAGCACATCTAATAAGGTCGGAATTTCTACAACCTAAACGGGTCAAACTGAAAACCTGGAATCTAAAGGGGGGGAGGGCTTTGCCAAACCAAAAATCTCAAGTTCTCAGCTACAAAAAAGGTGCGGGGCGGGCTGATTCGGACTTCTGAAGGCGATCCGACCCCGCTGTAGCGCTCCGAGGGCCGAGCGCCCCTCCCCCGGAGCGCGTCCGGCTTCTCGGCACGTACATGTAGACATTGCATCGAAGCTTTCCATCAGTTGAAGAGACGGTGAAACGCCATCTCAGCAACGTCTATGCGAAGCTTGGCATCACGAGCCGTCTTGAACTGGCAACCCTAGCCGCTCGACATGAACTGGGAACAAGGGAATAGCCGATGCGCAACCCCCGCGCGCCGGGCCTTCACGGGAGCAGTTCTGGTCAGGTTTTCTAGCGCCGATGCCTTGATACTATAACGGATAGAAGTGGTGGAGGCGGCGGGAGTCGAACCCGCGTCCGAAAATGTTACTGGTCAAGAGACTACATGCTTGTTCCAGTTCATGCCCTGGGCATTACCCCAGGACGTTCGCGACAGCTGCTCAGAACGGACAAGAAACAGTCGGCGCTAGCCTGAGATCTTAGCCTCTCGGCCCAGACGTAGCCGAGAAGAGCAGCCCGCTGTGTGACGTTCGCTCGCAGCCCACGGGCAAAGCTGCGGAGAACGGCGGCCTAACGAATTAGGCTGCGTATGCCATCTGTTGATTGGCAATTATCATTTTGCACGCGATTACGGGTGTGTGCACCCCGGCATGCCTCCTGGCCGCAAGCATCTCCGTCGAATCCGTGACGCCCCCACTGGTGGGATGGGCCGGCAAAGAACTACCTCTATTTTGGGGCGGCGGTGGCGGGAAGTCAAATACCGACGGCGGCGTGTGGTTACCGCGGCCTTCGAGCCCGCATCCAAGGGATTGGACAGGGCTTTTCGATTTCCGACGCTGACCGGCAAGAATTCCCAGAAGCGCTGCGAGTGAAAGCCCGTGTTGCCGGGGTTATCATGGCGGAGCAATAACACTTTGCCCCTCCGGAGGTGACGGACTTGACCAGGCTTCGTGCCTTAGTATTCGCAATCGTGCTGTCGACCTTAGGCGGTATTTTGGCGAGTCTCAACGGCTGCGGTGGCAGTGGCACGACTCCACCATCAACAGGCAAGATTCAGCACGTGGTGGTGATCTTCCAGGAGAATCGCACTCCCGACAACCTGTTTCAGGGACTGTGCACCGCCAACGGCGGGGTGCCTGGCTGCGGGACCGCTTCCACGCAGTACGACCTGGCCCAAAGCGGAACCGACTCCAACGGCAATACCGTCCAATTGCAGGAAGTGAATCTGGGCGTGAGCTACGATCCCGACCACAGTCACGGTGCGTTCAATGCCATGTGCGACCTGAACACGACGGTCAATCCTCCTCAATGTCGGATGGATGGAGCGGACAAGATTCGGGTTACTTGCCCCACGGGCATGACGGAGTGCACGTTTGCTTATGTCAACCCGGCGGATGTTCAACCGTACTTGCAACTGGCCGAACAGTATACCTTCGCCGATCGCATGTTCCAGACCAACCAGGGGCCGAGCTTGCCGGCGCATCAGTTCATTATTTCCGGGACATCGGCTCCAACGGTAGGGAGCAATCTGTTTGCGGCGGAGAATCCGAACGGCAGCGGTCCGCCCGACGCGGGATGCGACGCGCCTGCGGGACTCACCGTTAAGCTGATCGACCCGGCAGGCAGCGAAAACTCCAATGCCGCCATCTATCCGTGCTTTGAGCATCCAACGCTGACCGATCTGCTCGAGACGAAAGGCGCTACCTGGCGGTACTACAGTTCCTCGGGCTACTCGGGCGGTTCGGGCCTAGCCCTTTGGGTTGGACCGGAGGCGATCCGACACATCTGCGGATCGACGGCCAGTGGCGTCTGCGGGGGAACGGATTTCACCAGCCATGTGATCCTCAATCAGACGCAGGTCCTCACCGATGTAGACAATCACCAACTGCCGGACGTGAGTTGGGTGATTCCGACGGGTCAGGCGTCGGATCACGCTGGGGGGATCGCCGCTACTCAGGGGCCGTCGTGGGTGGCGTCGGTGGTAAACAAGATTGGCAACAGCTCGTATTGGGCGAACACGGCGATCTTCATTACGTGGGACGATTGGGGAGGCTGGTACGACCACGTTGCGCCTCCACAAGTGCTGGTGAATTGCGCGCAGTGGGGATGCGGCTACGTGTATGGCTTCCGGGTGCCGCTGATTGTGGTTTCGCCGTATGCGAAAGCGAAATACATTTCCAAGAACCAGCACGATTTTGGCAGCATCTTGAAGTTCATCGAAGGCATATTCAGCCTGCCCTCGCTCGGCTACGCGGATGCGGCGGCGGACGATCTTTCCGATTGCTTCGACTTCAACCAGACTCCGTTGCCGTTTAAGACGATTCCGTCCGCATTGGATGCGCAGTTCTTTCTGAACGACAAAACGCCGCCGGAGCCTCCGGACAATGACTGAGGATTGGCGGAGGGATACCCTCCCTTTTGCGGTCTTTTGGAATCAAAGACTTAGGGGGTTGTTTCCGCCATGTCTTTGAGTTTAAACGACTTACTTGTAAGGTCTTTAAGAACCAATGAGTTACGAGATCTGGTCGCTTGGTCCAGGATTTTCGGCGGCGGGCACGGGCGATACGACGCGCGCCCTATGTCATAGGGACGTGTCATCCCTCCGGGATTCGTGATCTACCCACTTCAGCCTTCCCAGCGCTTGCGCGCTGGGCTAATGAATGCCGCCGCTTCGCGGCTGGTGCATCGCACGCTCCACTCTTTCGATTGGACTCAAGCTATGACACAGGCTCCTCCGGCACTTGAGTCAATTCTCCTACTTTACCCAGCGCTGAAGCCCTCCACCCCATCACGCCAAAAGCGGGCGTGATGGGGACCCCGGCGCTGGGCTAAGTTCGGTCGCCCCTTCGGGGCTGGATTCTTCTGCGCTTGCCAGAAGAGCGCGGGCTACGAATAAGGAAAGGTGCGGCAGTTCTCCGTGCCCTGAATGCACTTAGGTAGGTACAACACCCCCCCGTATTGCAAGGAAAGGGCGCGGGAGTTCTCCGCGCCCTCAATGCACTTAGCTTGGTACCGCAACCTTCCTTACTGCACGGTCACCGAAAAACTTGCGGGCGCCGAAACGCCTCCACCGGTGGCGTTTATGTTGACCGTATAAGTTCCTGCCGGGGTTCCGGGATCGGTGTGTCCGCTGCTGCCTCCACCGCAACTGACGATGAACGCGACGACTCCAAACAACAGCAGAGCGAGGGGCATTTTGCTGCGCCGCAGTCCGGGAATCGCAAACACGAACACACCGGCCAGCAGACCAAAGGCAAAGAGGCTGGTACCGGCCGGACGGATCGCTGCGACCTGATGGGGACCCGTTGTGTTGATCGCGACCGCGACCGTGACCGGAGTGGTGCCGGTGATGTTGCCGGTGGCGGTCGGGCAAGTCGCCTCGAGCATGCTCGCGGGCAGCGTACAGGCGATGCTCACCTGTCCTGTGAAGCCGCCGCTGGGCGTCAGGGTTACTTGGGCGGACCCGGACTGTCCGGGAGCGGAAATCGTCACGGCGGTAATCGACCCAATCGTGAAGCTGCCGGGGGTGGTGATGGTGATGGGAGCTGAGTTGCTTTGCCCGGCGGCCACGGCGGTGTAGTTGGTGTCTCCGGAGTAGGTTGCGGTGATGTTATAGGTCCCGGCAGGGGAGATGGAAGTGGTCTGGCTGGCGCTGAGAGAAGCGAGGATTCCCGCATTGATGTTCCCAGTCGTCGCCGTCACTTGTTGTGTGCCCGTCAACAAGGTTCCATTGGCGAAGAACTGAATTGTTCCGGTCGGCGCCGCTCCGAAACTGGAAGTGGTGACGGCGGCGGTGACTGCAAATTGCGCACCTGCAACAGCGGAGGAGGGAGCTGAGACGTTGCCGATGCTGGTCGTCGCCTGGGTGACGGTGACGGTGGCGGTGGTGGTCGGGCTCGCGTTGTAGCTTGTATCTCCGTTGTATTTCGCGACCAGAGTGTGCGGGCTGCCGGCGACGGTGAGCTGGATCGCCTGGTCTTCGGTGTATCCGAAGCTGTTCAACTTGAAGGTTCCGGTTCCGCCTTCCAGTGGGCTGCCGTTATCGGTTACGGTGATGGTGCCGGTCGGACACGCAACCTCGCCGAAAGCGGGCGTGGTGCATGGGGCTGGTACCGAATTGTACACATCGGCCCGGAGCAAGTACTGGTAAGACGCACCCGTACCGTAAACGACTGAGTTTGTATAGGTTGGATTTCCATTGACGTCGACACCGTTGACCACACCCGGCATGTATACCGAGCTATTTTCCGGCGAGACATTTACCGCGATTCCCGACGAGTCGCTCCCTCCAAAAGTCTCGTCTCCCTCGTAGTGTGCGGTGACGTTGTAGCTGCCGCCGGGGAGCAAATACGTCGTCCCGCTCGCAACTCCCCCTGAAAGGGTTGCGAAGTCAATGCCCAGAGGCTTGCCGCCTGGGCTGCCCATGAGAGCGACATCGCCTGTGGGTGTACCGCCGCCCGACTTGGCAGCCACGGTCGCGCTGAAGGTCACTTTTGTGCCGTGCGTGATGGTAACGGGAGTGAGAGTGGTTAAGGTCGTGGTGCTGGCCGCGAAGGTTGCGGTGCTCCATCCGTTGACCAGATTGGCGGCGTTGACCGAGCCCAGGCCCGTGGCCATATCGTAACCGGTGGTTGTAGTCCAGGCGGGGTTGCCGTGGGAATCGACCAGAACGCCAAGGCCGCCAGACGGCGCAGGGCCGCAATTTGGTGAGCCGGCTGCACAGGGCACCGAATTGTTGCCTTTGGTGATGTCGTAGAAGAGGCAGGAATTCCCGGTCAGCGCGACGGTTGAGGAATTACAACTGTTTCCCGTTCCGGCGGCCAGCTTGTAGAGAATGTAGTTCGCGTTCCCCTGACGCGCACCGGTTTTCTGATTGACCAGGGCCATGATGCCGGCAAAGGCAGGAGATGCAGCCGACGTGCCGCCGACGCCGAGAAAAGATACGGGGTTCAGACTGCACGGCGAGACAATGTCAGCCTCGCACAGGATATAGAAGCTGCCGTTGAATTGGTCGCTGGCGAATAGGGAGACGTCGGGCGTGTCGCGCACGCCGTCGGTGGGCACGCCAGTTCCCGTCTGCCATGCCGGTTTATCATACCCCCCTATACAGTTACCAGACGCATCCTGTAGTGAGCAGCTACTTGGTCCACCGCTGCCGGCAACGATGTCAAAGTAACCCGAGTTGGCTGGCGTGCACCCATTCAATCCGAACTTGATCCCGGCGCACGATTCGTTCCAGGGAGTTTCCCGGATGTAGGACTTGGCCGATTCGCCGGTGGTAGCGTTGTTGGTCGCATTCCAATAAGTGGAAGCGGTTGCGGGAGTCTGGTCAAAGTCGGTGCCCCCCACGGCTACATTGAAAGGGGTGGAAGCGTATCCGCTGACCGCCAGCCCGTATTGTGAAGCGCTGGCCGTGTTGAAATTGTCGCAACCAGCCGAGCCTCCGTCGCCCGCAGAGAGCAACACGGTGATTCCCTGGACCGCTGCCTGCTCCCAGAGATAGTAATAAAAAGCGTTGTAGCTGCCCAGAAAGGCTTCGCAATATCCATAGCTCTCGCTCATGACGGGGGCGAGATTCTGGTCAATGATGTAGATTGCCGAAAGATCAATGCCCTGGGTGGTCTCGGTTGTTTCGGAGACCACGAAATCGACGGTGGCATTCTTGGCCACCGCGCCTGACCAGGAGACGTCGAGTACGGATTCGACCTCCTCACCGTCCGTGAGGATCCCGGGGTCGGGCCCGTTGAGCATGATCTGCGGGTCGTTGGCCGGCAGCCCGAAGAGGCTGCGGAAGTCGCGGATGTCCTGAATGTTGATATTGGTTTCGCCGACAATCGCGATGGTCTGGCCGGTGCCGTCAATGCCGGCGTTCCAGAGTGGTTGGACGTTGTAGATGGTGGCAAAGTCGGCCGGTCCCACGCCGTACAACGTGCCTCCGTTGTAGGGGAAGGTGAACAGCGGCAGGAGCGCGTTCTTGGGGTAGTCGCCATTGAACGGCGCCACCACGGTGTGATGCGACTGCCTCGGGAAGTTATTCAGTGAGGCGAAGCCCTTCACGACCGGGGTCAGCGCAGTCGGGATCGACGGATTGCCAGCGTTAGCCCAGTACGCCCCTCCATTGACGGCATATTTATGAATTGCCGTGCCAAATGCCTGCTTCACGAGCCCGGCGGTGCCGGAGAACTCAATGATCGTCCGGCCCTTGCTGACTTGGGCGACCTGGAAGCCGCTGGCTGTCAGCCAGTTGGTGACGGCGGCGATGTCGGAATCGGCAGGACCGAAGTTGGCGCCGAGTTCCTCTGGAGTCCGCCAGCGGTGATAGTTGGCGGAGTGCTTGTCCTGCTGATCGTCGATCAGGCCGCGCAAGGCGGTTTCTTGCTGCGGACTGCGCTGCAGCACGAGCAACATGCGGTGCAGGACCAAATTGGACGGGGCTTCGCCCCGATCGAACTCGGCGCGGGCCAGCGGGTGGACGGTGCCGGTCAGGACCGTGCGGACGGAGTTATCCACCGCGTGGGTGACCAGCAATGGCGCCGATTGGGCCCAGAGCGGGCTGGCGATAACGAAGAGGCAGGCAATCAGGCTGGCGAGGAAGCCGAACGTACGGGAAGAATGCGTCGACAAGGACAGGAAAGACGAAGATAGAGACGAACGTCGCATGATGACTCCGTGGCACGGCAAAATTGTGGGGCTGGAAGCACTGCCATTAATACTACTTTCTCCTTGTCTGATCAAGTTATTGCGCGTGGGGTTGTATGAGAGGGAAGGATTCGTCGATCTTGCGCGCGAGAATTTACATTTATGTTACGGCGCGGTTACTGCCGGGCTTCGCCCGGCTGGGGGCGGACGAATGCGTCCGCCCCTACGTGAGCATGGACGGGCGCCGGGCGGCTGTCCCACACTTGCAAGGGCTAGACTTCGGCTAGTTCTTCTTCCAGTAACTGCTTGTTATAGAGGTCGGTGTAATAGCCGTTACGGGCCAGGAGTTCGTCGTGGGTGCCTTGCTCTACGATGCGTCCCTGGTGGAGGACGGCGATGCTGTCGGCGTTGCGGACAGTGGAGACGCGGTGGGAGATGAAGATGGTGGTGCGTCCTTGCATGATTTCGCGGAGGTGGTTGAGGATTTTGTCTTCGGTGTGGGTGTCTACGCTGGACAGGGCATCGTCCAGTATAAGGATGCGGGGGCTGCGGAGTAGGGCTCGGGCGATGGCGGTGCGCTGTTTTTGGCCTCCGGAGAGGGTGATGCCGCGCTCGCCCACAGTGGTGTTGTAGCCTTCGGGGAAACTTTCTATGTCTTGGGCTATGTTGGCGGCATCGGCGGCGGCTTGGATGTCTGGTTGGGTGGCTTCGCCGTCTTCTTGCGCTATGCCGTAGGCAATGTTTTCGCGGATGGTGTCGCTGAAGAGGAAGGTTTCCTGGGGAACGAATCCGATTTGACGGCGCAGAGTGTCGAGAGGGAACTGGCGGATGGGGCGGCCGTCGATCAGGACCGTGCCGGGGTCGGCGTCGTAGATGCGGGGGATGAGATTGACTAGCGTCGTTTTGCCGGAGCCGGTCGGGCCTACGATGGCCAGGCTGGAGCCGGCGGGAACGCGGAGGTTGATGTCCTTTAGAACGGCGGTGCCGTTGTAGGCGAAGTTGAGATTGCGGAATTCGATGTCGCCAGAAACTTCGCTGGTGGAGAGCCGGGCGTCCTTGCCCGGCCGGACGGGCGAGTCGCCCGTCCCCACACCGCCCGTCCCCACACTAGCTTCATCGGCGATCTCGGGCTGCTGGGACATGATTTCCTGAATGCGCACCATGGAGGCGGTTCCGCGCTGGAAGATATTGATGACCCATCCTAGGGCGATGACGGGCCAGGTTAGTTGCATCATGTAGGTGTTGAAGGCTACGAACGCACCGACGTCCATCGAACCTGAAAGCGACAGGGTTGTCCTGGTTCCCAGATAGGAAACCAGATGTACGTCGCTTTGACCGCTGATCACCAGGTTTCCGCCTAGCCAGAGCACGATGACAACGGCTATGCCCAGCATGAGTTCCAGGGTGGGCCAGAGCATTCCCATCAGGCGGACCAGACCCAGGCTGCGGCGAATGTATTCCTGGTTGGCGGATTCGAAGGCGGCGATTTCGGCCTGTTCCTGCACATAGGCCCGGATGACTCGGGCACCGGAGAAATTTTCCTGGGCGCGGGCCGAGATGTCGGAGAACATGGCTTGGATGCGTTCGAAACGCTCGTGAATGCGGCGTCCGAAATACTGGATGACTACGCTGGCTATGGGTAGCGGGAGAAAGGCGAACAGGGTGAGCTTGGGGCTGATGGCGAGCATGAAGAACAGCGCTCCGGCGGTGAAGACGATGGTATTGGCCGAGTACATGATGGCCGGGCCGAGCAGCATGCGGACCGCGTTCAGATCGTTGGTGGCGCGGGCCATGATGTCGCCGGTACGGTTGCGCTGGTAGTAGGAGTAGGAGAGGCGCTCGAGGTGCTTGAACAGGTCGTTGCGCAGATCGAATTCGATATCGCGGGAGATGCCGATGACGACCCAGCGCGTCAGAAACTGGAAGATGCCTTTGATGAGGGCGATGGCGATTACGAGCAGGGC
>JBAVVP010000178.1:0-3680 GCA_049697355.1 Terriglobales bacterium | reverse complement strand
GAGTCGAAGCACCCCTATCCCAATCGGAAACTTTCCCATACGCCGGATCATGGGTTGCAGAAGTCTATGTGGAGTAGGGGCCCTTCGACTCCGGTTGCCACGCTCTTCGAGCGCGGCAACCTCCGCTCAGGGTGACAAAGGGGAGTTACAATGTAAGACGGCTAGGGACGAACCCCCAGCCGCCGCAAATACTTCTGCGCCTTTCGCACATCCCGCCCAATCTGTTCCTTCAGAGCTTCGACCGACGGAAACTTAATCTCATCGCGCAGACGATCCAGGAAATGGATTTCGACTTCCGTTTCCGCCGAAAGCGCGATTGGATGGAAATTCAGCAGGTGAGTTTCAATGGCAAAAGAATCAGCGCCGAACGTCGGCCGGTTTCCCACATTCGTAACCGAATCAAAACACTCTTCGCCAATTCGCGTACGCGTAATGTACACGCCATCCTTGGGCACGAGTTCTTCATAGTGCGAGAGATTGATGGTCGGGACCGTGTATTTCGCGCCATATCCCCGGCCTCGACCGGCGGTCGAGAGAATGCTGAACGGACGCGCCAGCAGATGGCGTGCCCGGCTTACGCGGCCTTCAGAAAGCAGCTTGCGGATGTGGCTGCTCGAAACGTTTTCTCCGCGCAGGCGCATCTCGGAATAATCGTGGACCTCAAATCCCATTTCCAGGCCGAACTCGCGCAGCAGCTCAATGTTTCCCGCCGCTTTGCGTCCGAAGTGGAAGTTGTAGCCTTCGTGAACCTCGCGCGCATGCAGGCGCCTTTTCAGAATTTCATGGGCGAACTGGTGCGGTGTCATCAGCGAAAGGTCGCGTGAGAAGGGAAGCAGCACGACCGCATCGATCCCGGTCGCTTCGAGCAGGCGCAATTTTTCCGGAAGCGGAGTCAGTAATTTCAGGTTCTGCTCGGGACGCAGGATGCGGGCGGGGTGGGGCTCAAAGGTGACCACCACCGATCGCAGGTGAGTGGCTTGCGCCCGCCACACGATTTCGCCGATAACATTGCGGTGCGCGCGGTGCACCCCGTCAAAGTTGCCGACGCTGACGAGCGCCGGCCCGAAGTCGCGGGGGATGTCATCGAGTTTGTGAAAAGTCTGCATTCAGCAATGTCCACGTAGGGACGGACGCATTCGTCCGCCCCGCGAAGCGAAGCTCCGCAGCTTACTCTATGCGTGTCGGAAATCTCCGCGAGCTGCGCTCGCCTGCCCGGACGAATGCGTCCGGGCCTACGTGTTTCTTCCTAAATTTCAAACTCCAGCTTCATGCCATCAAACGCCAGCCGCACATCTGGCGGCAACGCGGCATTGGTCACCTGGTGCGGTAAATCGTGACAGATGTGCGTAAAGAACGTTCGCTTCGGTTTTACTTCCTCCGCGATCTTTAGCGACTGCTCTACCGTCGAATGCGTGGGATGGGGGTGGTGGCGCAACGCATCCAGAAACAGAATGTCGAGACCGCGCAGCTTATCCAGCGTTTCCGGCGGGACCTCGCTGTGATCGGTCAGGTAAGCAGCCGATCCGAAGCGGAAACCGAGAATCGGAGTCTCGCCGTGGATCACCGTCACCGGCTCAAAGCGAGCGCCAAACAGTTCGACCGGGCCCTCGATGGGAAGCAGATCGACCAGCGGCAGTCCGCCAAATTTATACTCCGCTTCGAAAATATAGCGGAACATACTGCGCAGAAAATCGCATGCCTGCGGCGTGGCGTAAAGAGGCAGCTTGCCCGGCTTGTGCCGGTAGGTCAGAGGCCGCAGGTCGTCGATTCCCAGGATGTGGTCGGCGTGGGTATGCGTGTAGAGCACGGCATCGAGGTGCGTGATCTTTTCGCGCAGCGCCTGTTCACGAAAGTCTGGAGTGCTGTCGATCATGACGTGGCGGGCATTGTCTTGTGCATCACGGTAGCTGACCATCACCGAAGGACGAGTGCGCCGGTCGCGCGGATCCCGTGAACGGCAGACGGCGCAATCGCAGCCGATGGTGGGAACTCCCATCGACGTGCCGCTGCCCAGTACCGTTAGAGTCGCCTGCATTACCCGTTGGTTCCTGTGACAGGACCGGGCGTCTGCGGAGGCTTCGCCAGAGCGTTGGTGACTTCGACGTAGGCCATGCGCAGTTCGTAGAGGCAGTTCTGCAGGAATCCCTGCTCCCTCGAAGTGAGATTGCCCTTGGTCTTCTCGGCGATCATGCCCAGGGTGTCGATGGTTTGTCGCGCGCCGATCAAATCGATGGCGGGCTGGCCGCCCCGTTCCTGCATCAGGCCGAGTTGCATCATGGCATTCATGTAGAGCGAGGCCATGAAGCGCTCAAAGCTGACTTCGAGCTCCTTCGCCGAGTGTCCGCTCAGCTCGACTCGAGAATCCAGATCGCGCGCCGACTGCCGGTAAGCATCGTGCTGCGCTTGTTGTTCGGAGGCGGTGGGCGGTTCAGGAACCTCCGATTCGGGTGCGGGGTCCGCGGGCGTGGGCGCGGTTTCCGGGATTGTCGAAACCGGCGCGGCTACGGTCGCCGCGACCGGATTAGGTGCTTGTTCTTCCGCGGGATCGCGCAGTTCTCCGTCCGCGGTGAACAAGCGCTTGTCGCTCACTTTGAATTCGCTTTCTTCTCTTCGTTTTTGAGCCATAGGGTTGACCGTGTTTGGGTTTCCTTCGTGTACCTTCGTGTCCTTTGCGGTTGGCGCTCGGCGCATCGACCCACTCCGTGAACTTCAGGCGAGCGGAAGCGCTGCCGGTTTCAGCTTCGCCATGCCCGCGAGCAAATGCCTTCCTGCGGCCTCGCGTCGCAGGTAACCGAGTGCGACCGGGCGATCTCCCTCCGCCAGCGGCAAAATCGCGCTGCTGGTGATCTCGCCGACTTCCTTATTCTCTTCTCCGGAAACAATCTTCGCGCCCGGTTCGGGCAGCGCGCCCTCGACCGCGAACGCGGTGAACTGGCGATGCACGGCGCCGCGCGAGCGGATGCGCTCCACAATTTCCTGCCCGAGATAGCATCCTTTGGTGAAATTCAAGGCGCGTGTTTGTCCGGTTTCCTGCGGCAGGTCGCGTTCCCGGATATCCACGCCAAATTGCGGGATGCCGCGCGAGATGCGGAAAAGATTCAGCGCCGCCGTGCCCGTCGGACGCGCGCCCGCCTTGCGCAGCGCGTCCCACAATTCGCCTACCTGTTCGGGAGCAACCCAAACTTGCCATGACTCGCGCGCTTCTTCGCCCGAGCGCAGCAACGTCACCATCTTCTGCTGCGATCCAACTTCCGCAAACTGCAAATGTGCAAGGTCGGGAACCGCGATACCAGAGCGTTCGAGAACAGCGCGCGCTTCGGGTCCAGTCAGGCCGAGTGCGGTCAGTCTGTCGCTGACGTCGGCGATCTCCACATCATCGGCAATGATGAAGTGATCGAACAGCTGCAGTATTTTGTCCCGCTGTGCGCGCTCCGTATCCACCAGCAACGAGTCGCCGCGCTGAAAGGCGTAGAGGTCCGCCTGAATGCGGCCTTGTGCGTTCAGCAGGAAGGCATAAACGCCGTGGCCGGGGGCAAGATCGCGAACGTTATTGGTGACCATGCCGTTCAGCCAGCGGACCCGGTCGCCGCCGGTCACCGCGATTTTGGCCCGCCAATTCAGGTCGTAGAGGCCGCAAGCCGAGAGCAAGGACTGGAACTCGGCACGAGGGTCGCCGAAAT
>JBAVVP010000177.1:0-3837 GCA_049697355.1 Terriglobales bacterium | reverse complement strand
CTGCGGCTTGCTATGGGTCATTCTTCGACAGTTCAAGGACGATTTGCGACGCGTCAAGTTCTGGGTCGCACTTCTTGCGCTTCTTGCGGTTCACGTATGTGCGTTTGTCGTTGTGCTTCGGAGCTATCCAGAATGGCGCATGGCTTGGTTCATGCTTGTCTTTCTCATTGAGGGACCCTTAGTAATGGCTGCATTGCACGGTATTGTCCACACGCGTCACTTCGGTAGCCCGTTTTCCAGTTACGCAACGGTTATTGGCGAAAAATCCCGATGTCGCTCATTGACAGCCGCGGCGAGTCGGCATCCAACAGCGGTTCGACTTTGGGGCGGAGCCCGGTTCGTAGAGCTAGAATCTGACATCCCCCGGATAGCTGAATAGTAAGCCGAGGTTCAGAGGCCAGTGTCAAGGCTCTTCGACCGCGAACGCGGCGCGCAACGCGGCCTTGACACTGGCCGGGCCTCGGCTACGCTCTGGCTATCCGGGAAATGTCTTTCGGAAATGCAGCGTCACAGACCAAGGCCGAAACCCTGAACGATCTCATTCGTGTGCTCCCGCTGTTGCCCAGTGGACAGTTCCTGCTGAGGAGCAATCGTCTGATTGGGTTTGATCTCGGGCACATGCGCGCTCTGCCGGGATACATCGTGACCGAGCGCTGCAGGCAGCTTTTCGCGGTCGTTGGTGAAGAGCTGCGCATCGTGCGCTCCGCGCGAGACAGAGACATAGGCCATGCGGCTGTTCAGCAGATCCTTAGCGCCCAACTCCGTGTCCACGTGAATCAGGACACGGTCGGCAGTCTGTCCCTGGCTGGAGTAGCTGGTCATGGCATATCCATGGTCGAGATGCGGATGCTTGCCCGGATCGAGTTCGACCATACGGCCACCGTCCATTTTCAGGCGCAGCCGCCCGTCTTCGTCGATGTTCTCGATGGTCCCCAACTCGCGGTTCGCAACTTTCAGTTCGTTGGCCGGCGCGGTGAATTGGATGCGGTCGCCCGTTGAAAAACTCCGCGTCTCCTCCCGGAAAACGGAGACGCCCTGCTGTCGGCGTGGATCGTAAGTTCGCTCCGTCCCGTCCTGCCGTGCAACCGTCAGCCGGTTGTTCAGAGCGTCGATGCTCTTCACCCTCGCGTACTCGCCTTTCCCGATGCCGGTCTCCTTCGATGTGCGCGAGTAGCGCAGCACATCGCCCACCTCATACCGTTCGGCCCAGGTGCGGTCGGCTCCTGTCAGGTCTTGACGCGGTGCCAGCGTCGGGATACGGTGCTCCGCAGTGCTGACGAGACCACCCCGTTGCAGCTCCGCATGGATACGCTCGTTGATCTCCGTGCGAGAGCGGTTGTCGGGAGAAACTACCAGCGTGTTCTCCGGCGATTTTGCGTACTCTTTCGCAAGGGCGGCGATGCGCGCGTCGTGGCCTTGGATCTCATGGACTCGGCCCTGCCGGTCGAGATTTTGTATTGCCTCGCACACCTCGCCCCGCGCAAGCAGCTCGACTACCTGTTTCAGTTCCGGGTTCTTCTGGCGCACGATCTCTTCGAGCTTCACCGTTCTCATGCCGGCGTCCTGGAGCTGCGCGAAGGGTCGCCCCGCCTCGACCGCCTCATGTTGCCGCCGGTCGCCGACGAGCAACACGCGGTCATTCAGATGGAGCCGGTTCAGAAACTCATGCACTTGCCGGGTCGATGCCAGCGAGGATTCGTCGAGCACATAGAGCCGTTTCTCGCCTGCATCTGGCTGCTGTCCATGTGACAGATGCTTCTGTAACGTGGATGTTTCGATGCCTGCTTCGCCGAGTTTCTGCGCCGCGCGAGATGTTGGCGCGAAACCTTCCACCCTGTAGCCCTCGGCCTCCGCGCCTTCGCGGATAACGGAAAGGGTCGTTGTCTTGCCCGCGCCTGCGATGCCATCTAGGCCCACAACCTTCTCACGGGAAAGAAAGATTTCGTCTACCACCTGACGTTGCGAAGCATTCAGCTCCGGATGGCGATCCTCCGTCGCGATGCGCACCTGCGGCGAGACCAGCAGCGGATCGCTGTAGTCTCGTCGATTGCCTTCTTGCATCCGGCCAATAATCTCGCGCTCCATGTGTACCATCGCTGTGGTCGTGTACTGTCTGCCGGCGCCAACGTGCGAGACTTCACGGAATTCCCCGGCCTCGATGCGGCGCTCGAACTCTCGCCGAACATCGGCATACGTGGTATCTCCCATGCCGCGCGCGAGCGCAGTTTCAAGTATCGCGCGGTGGTCCTCTACGGCCGATCTCTCGAAAACGTGATCGCGCGCCCAGGTCACGGCCCGCTGCGCTTGCATCTCCGGGTCTTGCATCCGATACTGCCCGTGTTCGCGCGCTTGGGCGACCACGCGGTCTGCCTGATGCCCATACTGGGCGGCCAGCTCGCGGTGCCGTTGTAAGACTTCTTCAGGCGGCAGCAGTTCCTTGCGGTCGCGCGTATGGTGGGCCGCGATCTGTGCTGCCGCCGCTCCGTCGATCCCTTGCTCTCGCAGATGATCTTTGATCTGTTCACGGCGCGGACTGGAAGCCTCCAGATATTCCTTCGTGTAGCCGCGGATTTCAGGCTGCCCATGCTTGCCGCGCTCCAGGTCGTAGCCCAGCTTTCCGAGACGCAGTGCCAACTCGGATCGGTAGACGGCCGTGGCGTAGCGCTGGGACACGAACATCTCGTGCGGCTGCAAAGCTCGCATCTGTTTTCCGTTTTCGAAGCCGTTTTCCCGCTCGGTCATATTGAAGATCACGGCATGGGTATGAAGTTGCGGCGCCGCGTAGCCATCGACGGGCCGCGCGGTATCGTGCTCGAAGGTGGCGGCGACGAATTTTCCGGTTGTCTCCGGGGCATGCACATTGCCGATCCGCGCCTGCGTGTACCGCTCAAGTTCCTGAAGCGCCACGCGCACACTCTCGCGATGGGCTTCCCGCACCCGGTCATCGCCGCCGACAAGCGCGGTGAGCGACACCGACTTCGGCGCGGAAAACGTGGCGTCCCAGCCGGCGCGGTGCTCGGCGCTGGTCACCTCCCTGCCGAATTTGCCTTCATAGGTTCTCGAAACCTGATGCCGGACAAGCTGCTCTTCGGTTTGCGGATGCTGGCCCTCGCTCAGCCGCGCGAAGAGCTCAGCCTTAACTACACCGGCGAGCTTCCACTGCTGGGCGAGCCTGCCCTGCCATTCGCTGTGGCCCTGCTGATCGCGGCTCCAGTAGTTCTGTTCCTGCGAGGCAAATTCCCGCGCATGGTAAGTACGCGCCTGGCTGGCTGACAGCGGTTTCGAGATTGTAAGCATAGAGAGTGCTCCTCAGACGTGCCGCGGGACGATGACTGCCCCGAAGGTTAATGGGTTAAGACCGTATTCTTGGCAATTTGTCTCTCATTCGATTCCCTTTGTCTCCTCCCAGCGAAACCCTTCTTTGGGCTCGCCATTGGGCGCGCCAAAGAGCGCGAGCAACGGCTGGTTGGGCTTCTTCGGCGGATCGGGGTGAGCGGTGGCTGGCGCTGGCGGCGTTGGCTTCGGCCGAATCTCTGGCATCTTCTGCTTCGCCAATCCCGACAGTCTCAATCGAATTCTCCCCATCGTTGTTCTTGTTCTTGTTCTCCACCTCTGGAGCAAACTTGGCGGAGGTCTGCCCCAATCGATCGCCTCCACGTCCCATGGTTCATATTGAGGCCGGCTCTGCCACATACTCCACCCCGCCAGTAGGAAAAAGAACATCGCGGCTCCCCAAAGCAGAGGCGTCAAAAGGACTCTCCAGACACTCTCTCCGGCATAGAACTCCGCCTGCAGAAACGTTTGCAGTCTGGCAGTCCGGAGCCACTCGCCCGGTCC
>JBAVVP010000176.1:0-7928 GCA_049697355.1 Terriglobales bacterium | reverse complement strand
AATCACAGCCTATAATCAGCATGACGTTGGCTCCTTCTCCGAGCCTTGGTCGGTTTCGCAGCTACCAATTTACTCGCCGCGATCGAGCCAACGTCGTTATGCAATCAAGCGAAGCGAAGGACCTGCTGTCTCATGCAGCACAAGAAAGCAGGTTCTTCGCTTCGCTCAGGATGACAATGTTTTTATGCTAGGAAGGTTCTAACTACAAACTCACAATCCAGCCTCAATTCGCGATCTCGGGTCCAGCAGATCGCGCAACGCATCGCCGATAAAGTTAAAGGCCAGCACCGCGAACATCACCGTCACCGCCGGGAAGAGCACGAGATGAGGAGCGTCGAACAGATGCGAGCGTGCGTCATTCAGCATCGATCCCCAACTTGCAGTGGGCGGCGGAACACCTAATCCCAGGAAGCTCATCGTCGCCTCGGCTAGAACCGCGCCTGCCATGCCGATGGCCGCCTGCACAATGACGGGCTGAATAATGTTGGGCAGAATGTGCCGGATAATGATGTGCAGGTCTCCGGCGCCGAGCGCCCGCGCGGCTTCGACAAATTCCCGTTCGCGGACCGCCAGCACCTGCCCGCGCACCAGGCGGGCGTAGCCAACCCATCCTCCGAGCGACAAGGCAAGGACAAGATTGAAAATGCCAGGCCCACGGAAGGCCACGAAGGCGATGGCGATGAGAATGCCGGGGAACGAAAGAAACGCGTTCATCAGCACGACGTTGACGAAGCGGTCGATGCCGCCGCCGTAGTATCCGGCAAGGCTGCCGATGATGAGGCCGAGCAGCAGCGAACAGGCCACGACGCTGCTACCCACGAAGAGCGAAATTCGCGCTCCCCAGATCAGGCGGGAGAGGATGTCGCGTCCAAGTTCGTCGGTGCCGCACCAATGCTGCGCCGAAGGCGATTGCAGGCGGCTCGGGAGATCGATGTGCGCGGGATCTTGCGGGGCAATCCAAGGCGCAAAGACCGCGGCGAAGACAAAGACGGACACCAGCACAACGCCCACCGCCGCCAAGGGATTATGGCGGGCGACACGGGGAAGCGAGATGGCGAGCGTGGACATGGGTGCTCTACTTATCTCCGCGTTTCTGGAGCAGCACGTAGGCTCCGATGCCCATCCAGACGACGTTGAGGGCGGCCGAAGGATAGGCGCCGTTCCAACCGCTGTTCACGACAAAGCCGGCCGATCCGACTACGTTCATCCACTGATATACGGCAGATCGGCCATGCAATTTTCCGAGCGACAAAAGCGCGTAAGCAGCCAGGATCAATACCGCGCCGCCCCATCCGACAATTTCGACAAAGTAGTGCATTGACGCTCCGTTTCGCGTAACCGCGCATTGGAAACCACGAGGCGTGGGGCACTCCGCAACACGCGTGAAAGCTACCATATCTCAAGCTGGAAATTTCGGTAACGGTTGATCATTTCGAAATCGGCGCGGTTCGAGGTGATCAAACGCGCCCCATGCGAGCGCGCGGTCAGTGCGATGAGCACGTCGAAATGCAGATGGCGAAGCCTATCGGCGGTAAAACCGCGATCCGCTCGAATCTCTCCCAGCATCTTGCCCGACTCCAGCCAATTATTTTCCGTGGGAGTCAGCGTAGGATGATTCCTGCCGAGGGCCCGCAGAAATTCCCGTTCCGCCGGCTTCACGACGCCACGCCACAGTTCGGCCATGACCACGGCAGAATTCCGGATGATCCCGTTTAGGCTCGCGATGCGCAGCCGATGGCACCCGGTCCGGATATCATCGACCAGAACCGACGTGTCCAGGATGACGATGTCACTCATCGAGACCGGCGAAAGAGAGCTTGCCTTCGTACTTCTTCATCAAGGCCTTGAAGCGTTTCAGCGCGACGAGCTCACGAAGCGCGATATGGACGGCTTCGGTGCGGGATTTTACGCCGAGAAGTTTCTTCGCCTCATCGGCCAATTTGGTATCCAGGCGGATCGATGTCATGGTCGCGGCCATGGAATTCTCCTTGGTTCTAGCGTATATACAGAATAGATTATTTGTATATATGCGTCAAGCGGATTTTTGTCGTGCGCTGCTATCCTCGCCCCAACCGAATCATTGTCGTATCCTCGGGTTCACCGCCGAGTACAGCAAGTCCGTAAGAAAGTTCACCGCGACGTAAGTCAGCCCAATCGCCAGAATGCATCCCTGCACCAGATAGTAGTCGCGGTTAGCAATGGCCTGAACCGTAAGCCGGCCAATTCCCGGCCAGGAGAAGATGGTTTCGGTCACAATTGTGCCCGCGAGCAGCGCCCCGAACTGCAATCCGAGGACCGTCAAGATCGGAATCATGGCGTTGCGCAGAGCGTGACGATAGACGACCGTGCGCTCGGGCAAGCCTTTAGCGCGGGCGGTGCGAATGTAGTCCTGGCTTAACTCTTCGAGCATCGAGGTTCGCACCATGCGGGTTAGAATTGCCGCCAGCGCTCCGCCCATGGTGATTGCGGGGAGCACAAGATGGGCCAAGCTGCCGGAACCGGAGACAGGAAGCCATCCTAGTTTGACGGCGAAAAACAAGATGAGCACCGGACCCAAGGCGAAATTTGGAAACGACAGGCCGAAGAGGCTTACTACGCTTAGGGCGCGGTCATCCCATTGATTACGGCGCTGGGCCGAGCGCACGCCTGCCGGAATGGCCAGCACTATCGCTACGAATAGAGAGGCCAGCGTCAGCTGCAAGGTGAAGGGATAGCGCTTTGCGATCAGGGTTGTAACTCCCTGGTTGAAGCGCAGCGACCTGCCTAGATCTCCGCGGAGCACGCCTCGCCAGTAATTCAGATATTGCTGCCCCAACGGTACGTCCAGGCCATAAGCGTGTCGCGCCGCCTGAATGTCTCCGGCGGCCGCGCCTTCACCCAGCATCTGCTGAACGGGATCGCCGGGGACGAAGTGAATCAACAGGAAGACGGTGGAGACGACCAGCCAGATGACGGGCAGAGTATAGAGGAGCCGCCGGAAGATTTGATGGAGCATAACGACAGCTATTCTCTCAATTCGACAGCCCAGATCAAAGCCTGCTGCCCAAAAGTTGCGGCCGCGGCAATTCGGATCGTATCATCCCTCAATCAAGCGCTTCGGGAAATACCTATGAACACCGTGCACGTTTCCATTGTCCTCGCGGGCTTTTTCTTTGCCGCTCTCACTTCCGGCCAGACCACAGGCTCCGCTCCCGTCGAGTATCAGCCCAAGGGATCGATACGGGAGTACTTCTTAGGGGCATGGAAGCTGGTTTCAACGGAATCCAAGTATTCTGACGGCCACACGACGCCCTATCCCGACCTGGGGCGGGACGCAACGGGTTTCCTCATGTACACTCCCTCGGGCCACATGTGCGCCCAGCTGATGAAACCCAGCCGCCCTCGCTGGTCGGAAGCCAACACGCCAACCGCGCCCGAAGCTGCCTCTGCCCTCGATGGATTCGTCTCTTACTGCGGAGCCTTCGAGATACGCGAAAACGAGCACATCATGATTCATCGTCCGGAAACCGCGTGGTCCCCCAACTATCCAGGAACAACTCAGGAGCGGCCGTATCACCTGGTGAACGAGGACCGCTTTTTCTTTCGTGGTACGGGCACCGAAAAGCAAAAGGACGGAACAGAAGTTCCCGTGATTTGGACGATCACTTGGGAACGGTTGAAGTAGTCAAATCTCCAGCTTGTTGGGGTGGGGCTGCGGGTACGGGTTCGATCCTGACGGTTGCGATTCTATGGCCGTCCATTTTTTCTACTACAAAGCGCCGCCCTTCATAGTCGAACGCCTCGCCGCCAGCGGGCAGCTTCTGCAACCGCGAAAGCAGGAAGCCAGCTAGAGTCTCGTAGCCTTCGTCCTGGGGAAGTTTCAGGTCGTATTGTGCTTCTAAATCGCGGATGTTGATGGTTCCGTCGAGCACCAAAGGCGCATTCGCGTCCGCGACCGCCGGTTGCGTGGAGGCAACGTCGAATTCGTCTTCCAGTTCGCCGACCAGTTGTTCCAGCACGTCTTCCACGCTGATGACTCCCGCCGTCGAGCCGAATTCGTCGACCACTACCGCCAGATGGCGCTTGTGTTGCTGGAATTCGCCGAGCAGGTCGAGCAATAACTTGGTTTCCGGCACCACCAGCACATCGTGCATCACCTGGCCGATCTTCATCTGCGAAATACGCGCGGCGGCTTGGGGATCGGCGCTGTGGCCGAGGCGCAGGCGCGTCCAGCGCATCAAGTCCTTGGCGTAAAGCACGCCGACAATATGTTCGGGGCCGCGTTGCGGATCATAGACGGGAATGCGCGAGTGCTGTTCATCGGCCACTCGCGCCAGGGCTTCGTCCAGGCTCAGGTCAGAGGGCAAGGAAAAGATTCGGGTCCGGGGCACCATCACTTGACGCGCCGTGATGCTGTCGAGTTCGAGCGCATTCAGCAGCATCTCTTCCTGGGCGGAGGAGAGTTGGCCCGAGTGATGCGCGGCGGTCACGATGAGCTTCAGTTCATCGGGAGAGTGCACCGAGCCGTGCCGGATTTCGCGGGTGCCGAATGCGCGCAGGACAAAACCAGCGGCGCGGCTCATGACCAGGGTCAGGGGAGCGGTAATGGTGAGAAAAACGTCCATGGGCGCGGCCACTGCCAGCGCAACGCTCTCGGCCCGCTGCAAGGCGAGCGACTTCGGAACCAGTTCGCCGAGGGTAACGTGCAGGCTGGTGATCATCACGAAGGCCACGGCTACGGCGATGGCATGTGCGTAAACCAGCGCGTGCGGTACGCTTCCGATCCAGCCCTCGAACAATCGCGCCAGAACCGGCTCGCCCAGCCAGCCCAGGGACAGGCTGGTAATGGTGATTCCCAGTTGCACGCCGTTAACGACGCGGCTGAGTTGCTGGTGAAGTTTGAGAACGGCGCGGGCGCCCACCCGGTGAGCTTCGATTAACTGCTGGATGCGGGTCTCGCGCACGCTGACCAGCGCGAACTCGGCTGCGGCAAAGAAAGCATTGACCGCCACCAGGAGCAGGACGACGAACACCCGCAGCAGCACGGATGCAATCATGGAACTCTAATTCTAACATTCCAACGGGATAATGCCCCGCTTTTGAGAACGGGCCGGCAGTACAATCAAAATGATCCCTTGCTTGCTATCCCAAACCGCTCGCTTTCTTTTTCGTTGTCCGGCGGTCTAAGGACATGTAAGAGGAGCGGACGCCGAGGCCAGCCCCTAAAGGGGTATCTGATGTTCGGCGCTTCCAGTATCGCTAAAGCGATGCCCTGATAACAGGCTCGGGAGTTCTTTCGGGAACTATTACAACGGTTCTCGCGTAACAACAGGTGAAGGCCAGTTCTGAGATTTGAATGAAGCAGGAGGCGGTCGTGGAAGGCAACGGTAATGGTAATGGCAGGAAAAAGCGGCGTAAGCGAATCATCATCTGGAGCTCGATAGCGGCAGCCGTTGTGGCTCTGGTCGTTGCCGGGGCGCTGATCGCATCCAGCACCGGAACCAAGATCGATCCCTCAAAGCTGGCGAAGGTCGAAAAAGGAGACTTGGCGAAAAGCGTGGTGGCCACCGGGAAGATCTGGCCCATCACGCAGGTCGAAGTCAAGTCCAAGGCCACCGGCATTGTGAAGAAGCTCTACGTCGAATACGGCGACAAAGTGAAGAAGGGACAATTGCTCGCCGAACTCGATCGGGACGAGATGCAGGCCCAGGTTGACCAGGCGCGCGCGCAATTGGAGGCTTCGACCGCCAGCCTGAACAGCACGCGAGCCGACTTGGTGCGCGCCAAGGTGGACGCCGAGGGCCCGGACGTTCCGTTGCTGAAACGCGCTTATGATCGCGCCCAGGGGATGGCGAAGGACGGCGTGGTCTCGGCCTCCGCGCTTGACGACGCGGAAAAGAATTACGCCATGGCGCTGAATAAGCAAAACGTGGCTAAGGCGCAGTTGCAGGTGTTGCAGGCCAAGATTGGGCAGGCCCAGGGACAGCTGGCGCGCGACCGCGCCAACCTGAAACAACTGGAAGAGCAGTTGGGTTACACCACGATTGAGTCTCCGCTGGACGGCATTGTTCTATCGCGCGATGTGGAAATTGGCGACGCGGTCAGCTCCATCCTCGTGCTGGGGTCGTCGGCCACGCTGGTGATGACACTGGGCGACACGAGCGAAGTCTACGTCAAAGGCAAGGTGGACGAGAGCGATATCGGTAAGGTTTACCTGGGACAACCCGCGCGGATCAAAGTCGAGTCGTTCAAGGACAAGACCTTCACCGGCAAAGTGACGAAGATCTCTCCCATGGGGGTCGAGAAAGACAACGTCACGACTTTCGAAGTGCGCGTCTCGATCAACAATCCCGAGGGCGTCCTCAAGGCCATGATGACGGCGAACGCCGAGATCATTCTCGAAGAGCACAAGAACGTGCTCCAGATCCCGGAAGGCTCGATCATTTATGACAAGGACAAGAAGGCATCGGTAGAAGTGCCGGATCCGAAAGGCAAAGAAGGCAAGCGGAAGATCGCCGTCAACATCGGCATCTCGAACGGCGCTAAGACTGAGTTGCTGCAAGGTCTGAAGGAAGGCGACCAGGTGGTGCTGCAGTGAGAAGGGCAGGTCTTAGGTCTTAGGTCTTAGGTCTTAGAACTGGTTTCATAAATGGTTTGTGGGAAGGGCACGGCTTCACCCGTGCCGCCCAGGGCTAATAAACACGCGGGCTTTAGCCCCTGAGGGATGTGCCTTCCGGTTTGTAGCGCAATCGTTTTGTCATCCTGAGCGCAGCGAAGGACCTGCTTTGCTTTCCGCGCGGGAGACAGCAGGTCCTTCGCTTCGCTCAGGATGACAATTTCGGGTAATGAGACGCTATGTGAGTAGAGAATAGAGGCGAATTCCATGACACAGATTTCTTCCCATCGCGCCCTTCGTACGCTGCTTTTTGTTTTCGCCACTTCGCTGGCCGGCTTCGCCTCGGTCATCGGAACCTTTGACCGTTCGTTCCAGGTCAGCGGACCCGTCGACCTCGAAGTGCTGACTCGCTCCGGCGACATCACCGTCCGCAACGGAGCGGCGGGCACGGTCTCCGTTCATGCCAAGATTCAATCGGGCAACTCATGGTTCAGCGGCGACCACAAGGCCGAGGTGCAGGAGCTGCAGAATCATCCTCCGATTCGCCAGAACGGCAACAGCATCCGCATCGACTACGTCAATCTCAACAACATTTCCATCGACTACGAAATTACTGTCCCGGAGAACACCGCGATTCGCGCCCATTCCGGCAGCGGCGATCAGACGGTCGAAGGCCTCAAGGGCAATATCGATCTCGAAAGCGGGTCAGGCGACCTGCGGCTGGCGCGCCTTGCCGGTGAAATGCGCTTCCAGACGGGATCGGGAAATGTCCGCGGGCGCGATCTATCCGGTCCCGCGAAGGTCAAAGCCGGCAGCGGCGACATTGAAATCGAGGAAATGGGTGCGGGCGACGTGGACATCCGCACCGGAAGCGGTAACATCACGGTCAACGGCATCAATGGCGGATTTCACGCCGAGGCGGGCAGTGGCGACATTCACGGCAACGGCTCGCCCAAGAACATGTGGAGCGTCCGCACCGGCTCGGGAAACGTGACCTTGCGAGTCCCATCCGACGCCGCCTTCGATGTCGACATCTCTTCGAGCTCCGGAACCGTCACGCTCGGGCATCCAGTGACTACGACCGTCCAGGGCCGCATTCCGGAATCGCGGAAGAGTGTGATTGGCAAGGTGCGTGGCGGCGGCCCGATTGTTTCCGTGCATACTGGCTCGGGCGACGTGCAAGTGGACTGATCTCCCGCAAGGTCAAGGAGACTTGCATGTCAAACTTCATCCAGGTTACGCCCTTCATGCATGTGGATGATATCGAGAAGGCACTGCTGTTTTTCAACGACATCCTGGGTTTTGAGACGCTCCTTCGCCAGGAGAACTATGC
>JBAVVP010000175.1:0-9148 GCA_049697355.1 Terriglobales bacterium | reverse complement strand
CAGCGCAAAGCGCTCGACCAACTGGTGGACGACGAACTGCTTTCCCTGGCGGCGGAGCGTCTACACATGACTACGGACGAGTTGCTGCAGAAGATAGTTTACAAAGACATCAAGGATCCGACCGAAGATCAACTCCAGGTCTACTACGAGGGAATGGAGAGCACCGAGCCCTATGAGGCGGTGCACGATCGCGTTCTGGAACATATCCGGGAATTACGGCGCGACAAGGCACGCGCGGCGTATATCAAGGAATTGCGTTCTCAAGCGAACCTGCGTATTTTGCTTGCTCCTCCCGTTGCCGGCGTCAATCTCGAAGACGCGTTTGTTCACGGCTCGAAAAATGCTCCCGTGCAGCTCATTGAATTTGCCGATTACGAGTGTCCGTATTGCCAGCAGGTCAATCCCCTGATCCAGAAACTGGAGGAAGAGTACGGCGACAAGCTGTCGGTCGCCTACAAGGATTTCCCTCTTCCCATGCATCATCGCTCTCAGAAGGCGGCTGAGGCCGCCCGCTGCGCTGGGGAGCAAGGCAAGTATTGGGAGTATCACGACGTCCTTTATTACAGCCGTATGCTCGACGTCCCCGATTTGAAGAAGCATGCCCAGGTCTTGAAACTTGACGAAGTCCGCTTCGCCAAGTGTCTCGACACGGGGGCAGAAGCAGAGGCAGTGAAGAAGGACCTGGAGGAAGGCAAGAATCTGGGTCTCTCCGGGACGCCCAGTTTCTTTGTGAACGGCCACTTTTTCCACGGATCGGTGGACTACAGCACGCTGAAGGAGATGGTTGACCAACAGTTGCCGGCGCGGCCTTCTCCGCAGGCGGTAGCGCAAGCCGCATCCACGAAGTGAACGTACGACGCGCCACCGTGCGCAGCGGTCGATGGCTGCGCACGGAAGTGAGGCGGTTATGCTTAGGGATACTCCAGTAAGGCGCAATCTCGTCGTATGTGGTTCGCTAAAACTGTCTGTTTTTGAATTGCTCGCGTGCATTCGAGGCGGCACGCGCATTGCGGTCGCGGTCGGCCTGCTGGCCTGTTTTGGACTTGAGGGGCTGTGGGCGTCAACGCCGGTTGTTCATCACCGGCTGGCCGTTCATCCAAATGGGGCAACCGTCGCAGCAAATCAAACTCAGCGCTTCAGAGTTACTGACGCCGACGGAAGATCCGTTGCCGTCAACTGGACAGTCTCGGCTCCTGGATGCTCCGGCTTGGCGTGCGGGACCATTGATGCCCAAGGAGTTTACCGGGCGCCATCTTTACGTCCTCAGCCGCCCGTTGTGACACTGGAAGGCGTTCTAGTCTCGGACCCCAGTCGCTCGGTATTGACACAGGTCCAGATTGAGTCAATCGCCGTCGTTACCGTGAGTCCCGGTTCCGCCCAAGTCCCCACAGGGACCACACAACAGTTCACGGCCACCGTGGTTGGGACCGGTGATCAAGTCGTCACTTGGTCGCTCTCGGGACCGGGCTGCACCGGCCTTAGCTGTGGCACCATTAGCGGCGCCGGTCTGTATAAGGCACCGGCAACACCTCCGAATCCGCCAACCGTGAACGTAAAAGCTACCTCCCTCGCCGATCCTTTTGCTTTCGGAACAGCGACTGCCACTGTCGTGTCGCCACCACCGATCACGGTGGCTGTATCTCCCACCACGGCGACGGTGTTGCTCGGAGGCCAGCAACAATTCGCGGCAACCGTTACCGGTACCAGTGACAAAGGTGTGACGTGGAATGTAACGGGTACGGGTTGCATCGCCTACAACTGCGGGACGATCACCTCCCTAGGCTTATACACCGCGCCGTCCGCGGCTCCGAACCCGCCGGTCGTGACGGTGACCGCCCATTCTCATGCGGATCCATCGAAATCCGCTTCAGCCACAGTCACGCTATCGGCCGCAATTGTCGTTGTAGTATCGCCAGGCAGCGTTCAGCTTGTCGTTGGGCAACAGAAGCAATTTAGTGCCACCGTTACCGGCACGGCCAATACCGCGGTGACGTGGTCGGTCTGGGGTGCGGGATGTTCTGGCGCCACTTGCGGAACCATCACTGCCAATGGACTCTATACCGCGCCCGCAACGGTGCCCTCTTCCCCCACCGTAAACGTGACCGCGACTTCAGCTGCCGACGCTTCCAAAACCGGGAACTCTACCGTGACACTTATTCCATCTGTGTCAGTCAGCGTAAACCCAGCGTCGATCCACGTTGCTCCGAGCGCCCAACAGCAGTTTTCGGCGACCGTCGTGGGAACCGGAAATCAGGTGGTGACGTGGGCTTTGTCTGGACCGGGATGTTCCGGTCTGACGTGCGGCCAAATCAGTGCGACCGGACTGTATACGGCTCCCAAGAACATCCCGAGTCCGAATGTCGTCAATGTTACGGCTATCTCTCTTGCCTATCCAGCCGCATCGGGTACAGCTACGGTCTATGTAGGCGCAGGCTCGCCGGTAGTCGTTACGGTCTCGCCGTCCTCGGCCACTGTTTTAGTTACCCAGACCCAGCAGTTCAGCGCGCAGGTCACCGGAACCAACAACACGGCGGTTAGCTGGAGTGTGAGCGGAATCGGGTGTGCGGGTGCGTCCTGCGGAACCGTGTCGCAGAATGGACTCTACACGGCGCCGGCGACGCAGCCAACACCCTCGAGCGTAACGGTGACCGCTACCTCGCAGGCGGACCCCACGCGTTCTGGCTCCGCCATCGTTGCGATCACTTTCAATGTTGTTATTTCGGTTTCGCCAACAACAGCACAACTTACAACCGGACAGCAACAGCAATTTACAGCTACCGTTACCGGCAGCAAAAATACAAGCGCGACTTGGAGTGTCAGCGGAACCGGTTGCTCCGGCACAGCTTGCGGCACGATCAGTACGACTGGCTTGTATACGGCTCCCGGGCAGGTTCCCAATCCACCGAACGTCACAGTCATTGCTACTGCTCAAGCGGATCCGAGCAAGCACGCCACGGCAACCGTTACCGTGAACGCGCCGATCACGGTGGCTGTGTCACCGCAAACGGCCCAGGTCGTCATCAACGCGCAGCAGCAATTCGTAGCTACTGTAACGGGAACCAGTAATAAGTCCGTGAACTGGAGCCTCTCTGGCCAAGCATGTCCGTCTTCCTGCGGAACCATTGATAGTACGGGCCTGTACACTGCCCCGGCTGCGGATCCCGGCTCCAGCATAACGGTCACCGCAACCTCGCAGGCGAACAGCAGCCGCTCCGGATCAGCTACGGTTCATGTGATCCTTAGCAATGACAGTCGATTTAAGGGGCAGTACGCGTTTCTCTTCCGCGGCACGGACACCAACGGCCTCTATGAGGCGGCCGGTTCCTTTAGCGCGGACGGTCAAGGCAACATTACCGCAGGCGTGGAAGATGTCAATCGCGTGCTGGGCCCGGTCTCGAACGTCGCCTTTTCCGGTACGTATTCCGTGAAGGGCGACAATAGGGCCACGCTGGTTATCACTAGTTCACAGGGCACGTACACATACGCTTTTGCATTGAATTCAAACGGCAATGTCGCAAGGATGATCGAAATCGACAACACTGGCATTCGCGGTGCGGGAATGATGAAGCGGCAAGATCCGAGCGCTTTTTCGACCGGCGCACTTACGGGTGGGTACACGATCAACCTTACCGGGAACGATTACGCCGGGGGCCGCATCGGGCTCCTAGCCTCGATTTTTCCAAGCGGCGGCGGAGTTATCGCGGGGAGTTCACTGGACATCAATGACGCGGGCAGTGTGCAGCCGACTTTAGTCAATTTCCAGGGAGCTTACAACGTCGCATCCAACGGACGCGGTACGCTAAGCTTGACCCTCCCCACCTTCGGGAGCGGGAAATTCAACTTCGCAATCTACGTCGTTTCGGCGAAAGAGTTCTTCCTGGTTTCGGCAGACGTCCTGGCCAGCGGAAATCCTCTGTTCAGCGGTTCCGCCCTGCAGCAGTCGGGTGCGCCTTTCAGCAGCAGTTCCTTTAGCGGTCATTCCGTGTTCCAGCAAACTGGAGTAAGCGGCGGCGCCCCAGACGTCTCTGTGGGACGGATGACTTACGACGGACACGGGACCATTACGATCCAGTTCGATGAAAACGCCGGCGGCACAGTTCAGATCGGAAACACTCTCAATGGAGCCTACGCCGTGACTTTGAATGGCCGCACAACTCTCAATCTGGTGAATTCGCAAACCCACCAGGCGAGCACTGCGATCATGTATGCCATCTCTCAGAACACGGCGTACATTATGGATAGTTCCGCATCTGTACGTTCTGGATACCTCGAATCCCAGGTTGTGGTGCCACCCTTTGGTGACGCGGACCTGGTTGGAAACTACACGTTTGCGTCGTCGACTCCGGCGGTGGCGACCGTTCCCATGGCCTCGGGGGTCGCCGACTTCGATGGCAATGGGAACGTGCAGGGCAACGAAGATGAGGATTTCGTTTCCGGTCCGGATTTGAGTCAGTTGATGAATGGAACGTACGCGGTATCACCGGTTTCACAGAATGGGCGAGGTGTAATTCTGCTTACGCTGCCACAACCGGAGACGATCGCGATCTGGCTGGCCAGCTATTCCCGGGCCTACGGCATTCCTGTGGATGCCAGCGATATTGATCCAACGGTTTTGATTTTCGAACAGTAATTCATGCGGCGTTCCGGTCTGCCGAAACGCCCAACATCCGGGGGAGGATGTATGAAGATTATGAAGATAAAGAGAGCAGCATTAATCGCGAGCGTCTTATTCTTACTGGCCTCGGCTGGTGCCCAGGAAGATATGAGTGCTTGGATAGCCAAGGCAAAAGCGGGTGACCCGGCGGCCCAGGTCAAAGTGGGCCAGATGTACGTTTTCGGCCAGGGCGTCGGCCGGGATTCATCCGAAGCCGCAAAATGGTTCCGGAAGGCAGCGGATCAGAATTACGCCGACGGGCAATACCGTCTGGGTGTGCTGTATGAGGTCGGCCGTGGAGTGCCTTTGGATCCGCCAACGGCC
The DNA here is from genome assembly GCA_049697355.1 of Terriglobales bacterium. Classification (GTDB taxonomy): domain Bacteria; phylum Acidobacteriota; class Terriglobia; order Terriglobales; family Acidobacteriaceae; genus Acidiflorens. Next base: position 4,170 of record JBAVVP010000175.1, on the reverse strand, counting down.
CTTCGTTTGTACAAGCTTGCTGCTCGCCAAGGCCATGTTGATGCGCAATTTGATCTGGGCGCCGCTTATGAACAGGGCCGAGGCGTCGCGAAAGACGATATCGCAGCTGGCAAGTGGTATCTACAAGCGGCGCAGCACGGCAAGAAGGAAGCCGAAATGAAAATGGCCGAACTGTACGAGCAGGGTCGGGGAGTCCCGCAGAACTATGCGGAAGCCTTCAAGTGGTACTCGGCGGCGGCAGCGCAGGACGATTCCGAAGCGAAATTCAAGTTGGGACGCCTGTATGAGCAGGGCCTCGGAGTGCCGCAAAGCACCGCCCAAGCGATCCAGTGGTACCGCCAAGCGGTCGAGCAAGGGAATGCTGAAGCTAAGGTAGCGCTTCGTCAGCTCGAAAAGTGATTCGAGGTTCGGAAGGTACAGTGAGAGTCAGGATCTCTGCGCGGCTTTTCCATCGGCGGCCTGTTGCCGCCCGCGAAGCTGACCCTGCGGATGCCGCTTTCCCCCAGGTTTGGTAGACGGATCTTGCTGCGGATATCATCGGGACCTCGGCTTGGAAATCAGCCGCGCAACGCTGGACAGTTGGGCCCTCAAAGTTGGCGAGTTGCTGGACACTTCAACACAGACCCCGCCTGTCGAACAGGTGTGTTGGTCAGACGCTTACGGGTTGAACAGTGGTTGCTTTCGGCTCAAGGCCAGGGATGACCCTTCTAGGGTATGACGACCCGAGGGGTAAGACAACGTGTTCATGTTGTCTCTGTTCACGTTTGTCTGATCGCATTGCGTGGCCGCTGACACGGCAGCCCGAATCCTGAGTCGAAGGGTTCACAAAGTCGTGCCCCTCGCAATCACTATCTTTGCTTTCAGGGCGCACCGATTTCTATGCGATCATGTTGAATGACGACAGAGCGGATTGCTTTCGCGGGCCGCAGGCCCCACACAGACAGGTTAGAACGACTTGAACGACTGTGAAAACCGAGCCTCCAGGAATTCGCCCAGCTTGGCCGTCGCCCTGAATTGCGGGATTGGATCCAGTTCCTTGAATGCCGAAGTGAACGCGTTGGAGAGACTCCAGATCGTTCTCGGTTGGAACTCCTCGTACTTCGGCTCGAAGTAGAGGTCATGCACGGTGCGGGCAAGATGCTTGGGAGCTTCCAACTTGCCTTCGACGAAGGCCTCATAGATGACAACTTTCGCCGTGACATCAGTGAGTTCACTCCGCTGCCACACCTCTACCTGCTTCCGCATGGGTCGAAATTGCGCTGTATCCGGTCTACACCGACCGAAATGCAGTCGATCAGCGAGAACGACTTCGAGTGTTTTGCCAAGACCGGCGTGAACACGCCTTGGACAACGTGAACAAACAGGCGCTGGCGTCGCCCTGTTGCAGGTAACCGAGACGGCGCTGTCCGAGGTTGGCTCGGCTGCGGTTTTCGACCAATTAGCAATGCTCGTTGGACGGCCCTCTTACAGCCGTGGAGCGCTCTACAGCTATGTTCAGTTTACGCATCTTGGTCAGGAGCGTCGTTCGCTTAAGGCCTAGTCGCTCGGCGGCGCCGTCCTGCCCCCCGATCCTTCCTTTCGCAGCCTTCAAAGCAGTGATGATCGTGTTGCGTTCACCATCGCGGAAAGTCAAGACGGATGGGACGTGTGCCCTGGAAGGAGCCAACTCAGCGAGAGGAGCATTCAACCTATCTTTCGGGGAGAGAATCACTGCGCGCTCAATGAGATTCTCCAGCTCACGAACGTTGCCGGGCCAATCCCAGGCTACGAGGGCATCCATGGTCTCGCGAGGAATATTGGTGATCGACTTCCGCATTCGGCGACACAAGCGGGAAACGAAATACCGGACGAGGAGCGGAATGTCTTCGCGGCGCTCGCGCAGGGGCGGCACCTCGATGGGAAAAACATTAAGTCGATAGAACAGGTCCTCGCGAAAGGCGCCCTCGCCAATCATCTTGCGCAAGTCCTTGTGGGTGGCGGCGATCAAGCGAACGTTGACATGAATAGTGCGACTGCTGCCGAGGCGCTCAAACTCGTGTTCTTGAATGGCACGCAAGAGTTTCGGCTGAACGTCGAGGCTGATGTCGCCGATTTCGTCGAGAAAGAGAGTTCCCTGGTCGGCAAGTTCGAACCGGCCCCGCCTTTGCGCAAGGGCCCCGGTAAACGCGCCCCTTTCGTGCCCAAACAGTTCACTTTCCAGAAGTCCGGAGGGGATCGCCGCGCAGTTCAAACGCACAAACGTCTTGCCGGAACGAGAACTGCGCTGGTGAATCGCACGCGCGACCAATTCTTTTCCGGTGCCGGTTTCTCCATGAATCACTACGGTGGAGTCGGCCGGGGCGACAATGGATATCTGATCCAGAACTTTGCGCAGTGCCCTGCTTTTGCCAATGATGTCCTCGAAACCGGATTCCGAGACAATTTCTGATTCCAGATATACACGTTGATCTTCGAGATGATTCCGTGAGGCATTGAGACGCTCGTAGGCAAGCGCATTGTCCAGCGCAAGGGCAATTTGGCTCGCAACCTGCGTCAATAGATCCAGGTCCCCCTCCGAAAATGCATTAGGGTGACGGCTTCCAAGCGACATAGCAGCGATTGGACGGTGGCGCGCAACCAAGGGGACATGGGCGAAGCTGACGATAGATTCAGCTCTAAGTGGCGCAGATACTGCCAATGGGAATTGCTTTTCGAATTCCGCCAGTGTCTGGATGAACGGCATGGGCATACTAATCTTTTCCATCAACTGCTCGGTCACCTCGGGAATGTCGAGTCGGGTTAGCGCGGTACGACTCGAGGGAAAGTCGAGTACCGCACAGTTCAACCGTCTTGATTGCTCGTCCAAGAGCCAAAAGCCGGTGACATCATTGCCGAAAAACCTTCTTATGGACGCTGAAGCCGCTCGGAAGAAGTCATCCATTTCTAGCCGTGTCATTACATGGTTCGTGATCTCAAGCAACAGCTTCAGCCGATCGCGCTCGTGCACAATCTCGCGACGGTACTCGCCGGCTGACTCCAACGCGAGGGCGCCCTCTAATGTGACGGACAGATGGGACGCCACACAGCCCATCAGCTCGACGTCATCCTTATTGAATGCGGCTGACTCTGTGGCAACAATTAGCACCCCAAGCCTTCTGCGTGAGGTCGAAACAGGGAATGCGTAGAAGCTGCGAATAGGCTCGTTTTTCAGTCGCGCCGCGAGTTCCGGGAATTTCTTCAGTTCGCCTTGTCCGTCTTCGACCAGAACCGGTTTCTGTTCATCGATAGCCCGTTCGACAGCGCTACCTTTCAGCGAAAGCTCGGTACCAACATCGATAGTAGGGTGTCCAGACCCGGTCTTAAGGAAGTGCAGTCTGGCCAGCCCGCGTTCTTCTTCCAGCAGCAGTAAGGCGATCAAGCCGAAAGGAATGATGCTGGACAGCAGTGCAAATGTCCTCTCCAGCACGGCCTGCAGATTCGGTTCCGCAGCGGTGGCAGCGGAAAATTCGAGCAGAGCATGATATCTGGCGTTTACCTGCCGTGACGAACTTGAGGGATCTTTCGCCATTCTTCGCCTCTGTCGATATTAAGACGACTGTCGGCATGACGACAATAAGAGATGGGCACCAGGGCACCGATTCCATCAAGCAGCCCTGATTTCAACACCTTGTAGTCCGCCACAGTTTGGAACAGTTCGTGCGAAATCAAGGGTGTGCTGAGAATCACCGAAATTGCGAGAGACAAAGTGGTCCTGAAACTTGAAGGCCGACTGGTGGGACCGTGGGTGGACGAATTGAAAAAAACCGTATTGCGAACAAACGGGCAGTCCCAGCCGTTGGAAATCGATGTGTCGGATCTCACCTTTGCCGATGACGACGGTGACAAGGCGCTCAGGTGGCTTCACCGGATGGGCGCCCGTTTTTACGGTAAAGGTCCGTGTGCGAAATATCTGTTCGAGCGCTTGAAAATACCGCTTCGTTCGCACGAAAGAAAACTTGACGAAGGTGACGGTAGACGACGTCACCGGTGTGTTGGCTTTGGCTGTAAGAGGCTCAACGTTAGCTGAGGTGAGTGAATACGAACTATGAACACAATCGCTTTACATAAGAATTTGGGCAATCTTGGTGACGGAGGAGCAGCGATGGCGAAGGTAGCGGCCGCTTTCTTCGGCGAGAAACACAGCTCTGTATT
>JBAVVP010000174.1:0-12703 GCA_049697355.1 Terriglobales bacterium | reverse complement strand
ATGGCTGCGTCACGCATCGTGTTCCTGATGTACCACGAACTGGAGCTTGCTGGCCGTAAGCTCTGCCAGTCCGAGCCGGGATACGTGCGCTACATTCTGCCGCTTGAAACTTTTCGCCGCCAGATGGCGTGGATGAAGCAATCCGGCTGGCGCGGTTTGAGCGTGGGCGAGGCGCTCCACTATCCGGCCGAGCCGAGCGTCTGCCTGACATTTGACGATGGCTGCGAGACCGACCTGATTGCCGCCGCGCCCGTGCTCCGCGAGTTCGGCTTCAACGCGACCTTCTACCTCACGGCTGGATTTCTCAACACGCCCGGTTACCTCAATGGCAGCCAGGTGCGCGAGCTCGATGTGCAGGGTTTCCAGATCGGATGCCATTCCATGACCCACCCTTATCTCTCCGATCTCCGGGAGCCGGAACTGGAACGCGAAGTCGTGGATGCGAAACTTCAGATCGAAAGGATTGTCGGCCATGCCATCGAACACTTCTCCTGTCCGGGAGGACGCTACGACGAGCGCACGCTGCAAATGGCGCGCCGCGCCGGATTCCGGACGGTCGCCGGAAGCCAGTTTTATGCGAATTCGTCGGGCACCAGCCCCTATGAACTCGGCCGCGTAGCCGTGCTGCGGAATCTCACCCTCGAGGAGTTCAGCGCCACCTGCCAAGGCCGCGGGTTGTGGAAGAAACGCCTGCAACATCAGGCTCGCCGCAGCATGCAGCGCGCGCTCGGAAATCACGCCTATGATCGCCTGCGCGCCGCGTTGCTGGGGGAGGACCGCCCCTAACCCTCCCGTCGATTACTTTCGTTTTCTCTGCAATCCTCCTTGTCTTCAAATTTTCCTCCATGCTCGACCGTAACGTCTCGATCACCCACAGCGCCCGTCCCGCGCCTGTTTTCGCCGAATCCCACAAAAACACGAGTGGACACTGACCCCCACGAATCGGTACACACCAGAGCAGTCATGTACTAACGCGTGTTCGATGCACCTCTGGTATCTAGGAACCCTTGCTTCATCTCGCTACATTCAGCGTGAGGACAATCGACTAGTCCCCCACTTCGTAAGGTCGAGGGCTCCATGTTGGATACAGATTTCAGTCTCTTAAACGGTCATCTTAGATTCTCCCGAACGCTGGCGCAGCGTTTGAGCGTTTTGATAGTTTTGCTGGCGGCGACGCTGCTGACCACTGCGTGCGGATTGCTGACACAACCAGCGGACGCGCAGGGCACGAACAGCCTAAAACTGCCGGCAACGATTCCCGCGGGCACGGTCGATCAGTCTTACAACGCCGTGCTGGCAGTGGGTGGCGGAAGTTCCCCCTACCATTTTTCGGTGAGTTCCGGCACCCTCCCTCCGGGCGTCAGTTTGAACCCAACCACGGGGACGCTCTCGGGTATGCCGACAACGGCGGGCACGTACTCGTTCGAGGTGATGGTGACCGACTCCCCGCTCCGCGATCAAGGTAGCCAGACGTTCCACATGGGCATCGGGAAAGGGCGCTCGAAGGTCCAGGTCGCGTTGACGCCAACGAGCGTAACCCTGCCCTCGAATCAGAACTATCAGTTCACCGCCACGGTCAGCGGAACCTCCAATACGGGAGTGACGTGGTCGGCGGCGGCAGGCTCGGTCAATGCCAGCGGTCTTTACACTGCTCCGACGGTCACCTCTTCGACCAACGTAATCGTCACCGCCACCAGCAATGCGGACTCCTCGAAATCCGGCAGTGCGGCCGTCACGGTTAACCCCGTGAGTACGCAACCGCTGGCCATCACCACCACAACCCTTCCTCAAGGCGAGCAGGGGAACCCCTATAGTCAAGTGTTCGCCGCGACCGGCGGAACCATGCCTTACAGTTGGAGCGTTTCCGCGGGGACTCCTCCCGGAATCACCATGAGTGCGAACGGGGATTTTGCCGGCACGCCGACCGCTGCCGGTACATTCAATTTCAAGGTCACGGTCACGGATGCCAACAGCCAGACGGCGAGCGGCAATTTCAGCGCAATGGTCCTTGCCGGAAGCAACTTCGATGGTCCGGCGGAACTGCCACGCGCGACCGTTCCCAGTGCGATGAGCGACACACCCGCTCCGGGATCGGTGATCACCGTCAAGGCTGGCGACAATCTGCAATTGGCTTTGAACAACGCCCAGTGCGGCGACGTGATCCAACTTCAGGCCGGCGCAACCTTCTCCAGTCTGGTGACCCTGCCTGCCAAGCAGTGTGACGACCAGCACTGGATCATTATTCGAACCAGCGCTCCCGATAGCGCCCTTCCTCCGGAAGGCCAGCGGCTCACGCCCTGCTATGCCGGGGTGGCCTCACTACCCAATCGTCCGGCCTACAGCTGTACGAACCCGCAAAACGTGCTGGCCACGATTTCCAAATCCGTAAGCATGGGAAATGGCCCGATCTCTTTCGCAAGCGGAGCCAACCACTACCGTCTGCTCGGTCTGGAGATTACGCGGCCGGCCAACCAGGTCGGGGTCGTAGCCCTGGTGGCACCGGCAGGAAAGGTCCCGGCCGATCACATTGTCATTGACCGGTCGTGGATTCACGGGACCGCGCAGGACGACACCCGCCGCGGCATCGCCCTCAACGGAATCACCAATTTTGCGATCGTGGATTCATACCTGAACGATTTCCACTGCACGTCGGTTTCGGGGACATGCACGGATTCGATGACCATGGGAGGCGGCAGCGGCAATCTCGTGACCGGTCCCTTGAAGATCGAGAACAACTTCCTGGAGGCGGCAGGCGAGAACATTCTCTTTGGAGGTGCCGCAGCCACCGTCGTTCCCGCCGACATTACGATCCGCCACAACCACTTCTACAAGGTCCCGCAATGGCAAAAGGGCTCGACGGGTTTTGTGGGTGGGTACACGGGCAATCCTTTCGTCGTCAAGAATCACTTCGAAATCAAAAACGCCGCGCGCGTGTTATTTGAGGGTAACCTGCTCGAGTACTCGTGGGGCGGCTTCTCGCAGGCCGGCCAGTCTATTCTGGTCACCCCCCGCAATGACTACGATAAGCGCACCAGTCAAGGCAACCTCTGTTCCGTCTGTGAAGCAGTGGACATCACGATTCGCTACAACCGAATTCGCCACACGGCGGGGGTATTCAACCTTGCCAACGTCGTGGTAGGCGGTCTGGGAGCGCAGGCCGGTGCGCGCTACAGCATCCATGACATCGTCGCCGATGACATCGATGGCCCGAAGTACCTAGGCGGCGGTGGCCTGTTCATGATTATGAATAACTGGCCCAACCAGACCCTCCATGATGTGAGCATCCGGCACGTCAGCGGCTTTCCGACCGAACACCTCCTGGCGTTCATGAACAACCTGTCCTATCCCGAGATGTATAACTTCACCTTCCAAGACAACCTGGTGGTGGTACCCTCCTTCCCGGTCTGGTCGGCGGGAGGAACTAATAACTGCGCGGCTTCCGACGTTCCGATAACGGTCATATCCACCTGCTTCAAAACGTACACCTTTGCCAACAACGTCCTGGTGTCCGTGCCCACACCTTTCCCACCCAGTAAGTGGCCTGGCGGAAACTTTTTTGCCGCCACGATCAGCGACGTGTTATTTACGAGCTACTCCAGCGGCAACGGAGGCGACTATCAACTCCAGGCAAGCAGCCCTTACAAAGGAAAGGCCAGCGACGGCACTGATCCCGGCGCCGACATCAACGCTTTGAACGCGGCCATTCAAGGAGTGGAATAACGCAACTCCCAGTGCGGGCCAGTCGCTCTGGCCCGCACTCCTTATCCTCGCGTTTGACCTGCATTTTCTTTCGCGCTATAGTCCATCTCGCAATAAGTCGTGACCCGCTGTTCCGTTCCTGGCCAGCATGGCTGAGTGCGGCATGCACCGAGGACTATGCCTTTGTTTCACTCCCCGCAGCCCCAACTTCGTGTCTTCGCTGAACCAGCCTTTCTCCCTCGTACGCAGTCTTACGGCCGGAGCCCTCTGCTGGCACTGTTGATCGCAATCGCTGCGCTGACGCCAATGGGGGATCGGTCTGCTGCAGGCGCAAGCGCGAAAGCGGCCGAACCTACCCGGTTTACGGTGCCGGCGCACCCGCCCGAGGGTGAAAACGCATACTGCGACAAAGGCAACGTGGCAAGATTTGGCGCGAAAGACGGCCCCGCCGAACTCCCGAAAACCTGTTACTACACGGGGCTCGATGGCACTCCCTCCCCCGGAAAGCAGATCCGGGTGGCAGCAAACTCAGATCTGACTGAGGCAATTGAGGGGGCAAAGTGCGGAGATACGCTGCTCCTGGCAGCTGGCGCGTCGTTCCCGATCAAACAGTTCCCGAAGAAAAACTGCGACGATGGGCACTACATCACCGTGCGAACCGATACGCCCGATGCCAAACTGCCGCCGGAGGGCACGCGGATTTCGCCCGCATGGGGCGGTGTCGCCAGCCTGCCGGGCCGGCCCGCCTATGCACAACCCGCCGCGGGTGCGGCCAAGCTAATGGCCAGCATTGTGGTCAAGGCGGAGGCTGGCGCCGAGTTGGGCGATCATTGCCGTTTCATTGGCATCGAATGGGTTCCCTTGGAAGGCCGGAAAATTGCCCGCCTGATTTTCACCAACGGCACCAATCACGTCATTCTCGACCGGAACTGGGTTCACGGCACGGATGGTGTGGAGCTCGGACATGGGTTCGGCATCAAGGATTCCTCCTACGTAGCCGTGATTCACTCCTATTTCAGCGGCTTCACTTGCACGGCCGGGACCGGGACTTGCACCGATGCCACGGCGATCGGCGGGGGCAATGGCAACCTGCCCACTCACACGCTGAAGATCGTGGACAACTTCCTGGAAGCGAGCGGCGAAAACATTCTCTTCGGAGGCGCGCCCTCCACCGTGCGTCCGGAAGACATCGAGATCCGCCGTAACCACCTGTTCAAACCGATGTTCTGGAACCGGAATTCTCCCGATCACAAAGAACCGACGCCGATCGTAAAGAATCTGTTTGAACTCAAGAACGCACACAGAGTGCTGTTCGAAGCCAACTATCTGGAAAATTCCTGGGGCGGGTTCAGTCAGGTGGGACCGGCGATCTTGTTGACGCCGCGCAACAATCTGAACAAGATCACGGGCGAGGTTCTATGTCCGGATTGCGCCGTCAGCGACGTCACCATCCGCTATGTATGGGTCCGCAAGGCGAACCAGGTGCTGCAGATCGCCGTCCCCATGGATAAAATCAAGCCGGCGCCGGGCAATTCCTACTCGATTCACGACCTCGTAGCCGAAGGACTCGGCTATCCCGAGTGCGGTAAAGCTTGTGGCGGCGCTCTCAACCACTTGTCTGGGCCGGCGGGCACCGCGCCCAAAGATTCGACCATGTACGATGTCGCCGTGGATCACATCACCTTTGTCTCCATGAAGAAACCGAACGACCTCATGATCATGGGAGGGCCACCGCAGGGAGATTCGAGCGCCCCACCGCGCATGTACAACATCACCTGGACGAATACGATCGCGGATGTGGGCGCCTGGGGCATGTGGCCGATGGGTGGAACTCCCGAGCAGAATTGCTCGTCTTTCCGGGGAGCCACGCCGAAGTCGCGGATCGAAGCCTGCTGGAAGGGGAACAGCGCATTTCTCGGGAACGTGTTAGCGGGAGGCACCGGCATCCACGGACAGTCGCCGGTGTGGCCGGAGGGGAATTCCATTCCAGACAGCCTGGAATCGGTCGGGTTCGTAAACCTGAACCACGGCCTGGATGGCGACTATCATCTGGCCGCCAAGAGCAAACTGAAGGGTAAGGCGACCGATGGCCGCGATCCTGGGGCCGATGTCGATGCGGTGTTGGCCGGGATTCACGGCGTGCGTTAGGCGGCGCACTCCAGCTCAAAATTCTTTCACCGTGTCGCGACCGGCGAGACCGGTGTACGATGCGTTTCGAGGTTAACATGGAGACCCCGACTCCCGATGCCCGGGGGCATCTGGATGAACCGCAGCACCGGCCGCTGGAATCGCTGCATTACGCCCTGCGCGCACTCCGCACCGAGATCCTGGGCTTCCGCTTCGACTACCCGCTCGAGATCGATTCCAACGCGGGCCCCAAAGAATCTCTTCATTACTATCTCTACAGCGAAAAACTCTCCTGGGACATCATGAGCATGGACCCCACCGGAGTTCCGAGAGTCCGCAGCCGGCTGGCCGGAGTGGTCTACAAGCCCGCCTACATCGCGTGGTGGGGACTGGTCCAACTCGGGCACTTCCTGCGTCATCACGACGAAGCGAGCCTGCAATCGTTCCTCAAGCAGGTGAACTGGCTGGAGTCCCATGCCGTCGTCCGCGCCGATGGTTCGGTTGTCTGGACCAACAATTTCGATATCCTGCACGGCAAAACACTACTTAAGTCTCCCTGGATCTCGGCTTACGACCAGGGGCTCGCGATCAGCGCGCTGCTGCGCGGATACCGCCTCTCGCGGCGTCCGCGGCTATTGGAACTTTTGCAAGGCGCGGCGCGGATCTTCGCGCTCGATGTTCGCGAAGGCGGGGTTCGCGAACCGCTGCACTCGGGTGCCTTGTATAGTGAGTTGCCCGGACAAGGGACACCCGGTATTCAAGACGGTTTCATGACTTCACTGCTCGGCTTATACGACTTATATGTGGAGACGGGAGACCCGGCAACCGGCAAGTTGTTCGCCGACGGAATCAAGGGCCTGAGAGCAACGCTCCCCACTTGGGACTATCGCAATCGCTGGAGCTGGTACAGCTCCCGCGCCTACTTATGCCCGTCGCCCTATCACTGCCTGAACCGTGCATTGCTGGAGGTGCTGGGGCGTCTGACCTCGGACCCGCTGTTGGCCGGGTACGCGGAAGCATGGAAGCCGGAGCGCCTCTCCGCGCTTCAGCGGGCGGAAATCTTCCTGGCATTTCTTGTCACCAAGAATGCGTGCCGGGTACGCAACCGAACCTGGCGCTTCAACCGGGCCAAAGTACAGGCTCTCGCCGCTGGCAAGATGGTTTGTCCCGTGCCCGCGCTCGCCGCTCTGGAAAAGCGGCAATAACCTCCCGCGGATGGTCTGCCAACCGATGCGTCAATTCTTCGCCGGCTCCGCGAGCTGATAGATGCGGTAGATCGCGTCCACGAACGTGCACTGGTAGTCCAGGCCATCAATTCTTGCGTTCCCGCATTCCGACGGGAGATTCAGCCGGCGCCGCAGCGTGCCCTGGTCGGAGTACACCACGAATCGGGGCCGCTCGCGTGTGATGTACTGGTCCACGGTTTCGTCGTAGCTGGTGTTCGCCAAATAGGCCTGCTTTCCGGGGTTTAAAGGCAGACCTGCCACCTCCCAGACGATCAGCGATTCCTCGTTGTAGTTATCAATCACCACGGTGTCGTCGGCGCCCATATGGGTGCGCAGGTAGTTCGCCGCGCTCAGGATGTGGTCGGCGTAGCGCAGACGTGGCGAAACCGACTTGACCTTGTTGGAGAAGCGGTTGGGATGCTCGCTCAGGAACAAAACAATTCCCAGATTCGCCGCCAGGAACGCAACCAGCAGCGCGTAGGCGAGACGGAGTCGCGTGGGGAAGAATCTCGCGCACAAACGCTCCCAGCCAAAGCCCCCGATGACGGCTAACATTGCTCCCAGCGTCATCGTGTATCGCGCCATGGCCAGGAGTTTTCCCGTGGCGATCTCGTAGTTCTGCACGGCAGCGAAGAACAAAGTCAGCGCGGCAAATGACGAGGCCAAGCGCGACGGCCACGATTTCAAGAACCCATACAAAGCTGCCAGCACTGCCAGCGGCGACAGACTGATCAGCAGCGCCCCGGGCCCGAGCGCCAACTCGTACACGAGCGAAACAGGGTGGGCTTTGAACCATCCCGTGATCAGGGTGTTGTGCTCGCTCAGCACGCGCATGGGATCGTGAAACCGGATCGCGCTATACACCATGGAGAAGATCGGCCAGGCGCCCGCCGTCAAGCCCAGAGTGACAACGGGCTTCAGCCAGCGCGCGAACCAACCGGGCCGCGACGCCTGATCCTGATACTCAAGAAAGGCAAGAATGATTCCCAGCCCAAAGAAGATCGCCCACGCCTCGAGCCGAATGGTTTCCGCCGCGGAAAGGCTGAGGCCGGCGAGCGCCAATTGAACCAGTGGACGCGAATCGTCACGGAAGTAACCAAAAAACAACGCCAGGGCCGTCAGCAGAAAAAACAGATAGCTCACCTCGGCCGACGAGGTCGTGCTGTAACCGATATGCAAACTGTAGAAAACGAAAATCGCCAGTGCCGCCACGCTGGAGGCTTCCCCATACAAGTTCCGCGCCAGCCGCCACACCGCAAAGAGCGAGCCGATGCCTAACACCAGGCTTAGAAACCGCCCCGCAAATACAACATCGTGGAACAGAAGCGCAAAGAGTCCGATCAACCAGAAGTGCCCCGGAGGATATGCCCCAAACCCTACCTTAAACACCGGATGCTTCAACCACTGCGCCGTCAGCACCACCCGCGCCCAGGCATCTCCGCCGCTATTGGCCGAGTAGAAGAACGAGGCCGTGCGCAAAATGGCCCCTATCGCGATCAGCCCTATGGCATAGGCTGAGGAGCGCTGCGATAGGTCCGCAGCCTGCATCGAATGGAATTGCCGGGTTTGGTTCTCGCTCAACGGGCTCATGATGGTCGCTTTCATTTGGTTGGGATTCCTGCTTGTGGACCCTGGCAGGCTGCGGAAAAACTCAAGTCTTGTATCGGATCACACTCCAAATTGACGCAGGTGATGGTCGAGGTGTTTGTACATCCCCGTGCTCCACTCGTGCGGGGTGAGCGCGCCGAAGAAAGGATGCGGGTGCTTCGTGCATTGCTCTTCCCCGCCCTGGTGAAATTGCCGAATGCGAACTTTGAGCTGCTCTTGTTCTCGATGAAAATCTCGCGCATCGGAGAATACAAGTTTCTCGTCGGTGGGGCTGTTCCTGGGAAGCGGTTTTTCGTTGCTAAAGATGGGCCGGACGAACGGTCCGAGCAGCCGGCCCAGCAGGACCCGCGGCCGCACCAGCCGGCCGGAAGCGAGATCGAGCGCCGCCGAACAATGCGCCATCATCTGAGCGACGTCCATCTTGCCCCACTGCCGCTGGGCTGCCGGCTGAAGCTTATCGATTCGCGAGATCACTTCGCCAACTGCGTCGGGCTGAAATAGATTTTTCATGCGGATCGCTCCCGGCCCCGCCAAATCGCCGCGGCCGAATCCTGGAGAATGATAGCATTCGGCCTGGGGTGGGCGGCCCATGATCAACCTCTCGTGACTTCCGTAACTCCTGCTGTAACAAGGGTTTCAAACAGTTGAACCTGCCTTGCGTGATAAGATTTTTACGGTGCCCACGGCTAGCCTAAGCGATCGCAAGCATGCTCCCGTCTTTGTGATGGGCTGCCACCGCTCTGGGACGAACCTGCTTTACGACATGCTGTTATCGTCGGGCGGGTTTGCCATCTACCGCGGTTATCTGCCCATCTACAAGATCCTGATTCCCCGCTTCGGCTCCATGAGCAGCCGCTCGCACCGCGAAAAGATCCTCGAGACCTTTCTCCGAAGCAAGGGGTTCCGGCGCACGGGGCTGGATGCCGAAGCGTTGTCGGCGCGCATCCTGAACGACTGCCGCAACGGCGGAGACTTCATCCGCGTGGTCATGGATGCGGTAGCCCAGAGCCAGCAGGCGGCGCGCTGGGCGGTGTACGATCCCGACAATGTGCTGCGCGTCGGGCGTGTGAAGCGCGATATTTCCAACGCGCTGTTCGTACACATCATTCGCGACGGACGCGACATTGCACTCTCGCTTAAGAAGATGGGTGGCTTCGCCCCTTTGCCCTGGGACCGCAGCCAGACCGAAAGCCTGGTCGCAACTTCGCTCTATTGGGAGTGGATGGTTCGGAAAGGCCGCGCCGATGGCACCAAGTTTTCCGCCGACTACATCGAGATCCACTACGAAGATCTGATCACCAACCCGCGGGAAACCCTTGGAAGACTTGGCGGATTTATCGATCACGATCTGGACTACGACCGAATTCAGCGCGCGGGCCTGGGCCGGCTGTCGGAAACGAACTCTTCGTTCCGCGAAGAAGGCACGAAAGAAAAACTGAATCCGCTCGGACGCTGGAAACAGCGCCTGGCGCACGCCGATGTCGCCGCCATCGAAGCGACCGTGGGCGATTGCCTCGAGGAAAATGGCTACGAACTGTCGCTGCCCGCCGCCGAGCGTCGCCGGGGCTTGCGGCATTCGTGGATGCGCGAAACGTATCCCGCGTTTCTCGACAGCAAGCTGTGGCTGAAGTGGCATACGCCGATTGGGCGGCTTGCCAACATGTCTGTGCTGGAACTCGACGAAGAAACGGCGCCGGTGGCCGAATCAGTCCGATCCTGAAAGCTTCGGCCAATGCTGCAGTGCCGCGCTATCTGGGGCGGGCAAACTCGATGTCTGATTCGATCTCCAATCCGACAACCGCCGGGCGCACCCCCCCCAATCTGCGTGAAGAAGTCGAGAGCCTGATCGCCCAAGGCTCGTTCGATCTGGCCTCGCGGCGACTGGCTGAACTCTGGCGGCGCGACCCCGCCCCGGCCACGGCCAGCTTCGTAACGGCGCGACTCGACGAGTTACGTGACGCTTCGCAGGATAAGAAGCGCGATCGACTCCCTCTCACAAAGTTCAAGCTGGCAATTCTGCGCTCGTTCACAGTCGAGCCCATCGTGCCTTTGCTGCGGGCGGAGGCATTCGCATACGGTATCGACCTCGAAGTCCACGTCGGCGATTTCAACACCTACGTACAGGATCTACTTGACAGTCAGAGTGCGCTCTATCGCTTCGCGCCGAACGCGGTCGTGCTGGCGGTGCGCACGGATCAAGCCGCACCCGAGTTGTGGCGCGACTTCGCGGATCTGGCGCCCGAAGCGGCGCAACAAGCCGCCGAGCGCGTGGTGCGCGGCTATGAGCAATGGATCGCCGCGTTTCGAAAACACAGCCAGGCGGCGCTGATTGTCCATTCCCTGGAACGCCCGTCATCTCCAAGTCTCGGAGTTCTCGACGGCCAATCCGAGGCGGGACAATCCGGACTCATCCGCCAGATCAATCGCGAACTGTTGGGCGTCGCCGTCGCCGCGGGATTCCACGGAGTCTACGGGCTTGACTACGACGCGCTGGTGGCTCGCCACGGCAGCGAGCACTGGCACGACGAGCGCAAGTGGCTGACGGCGCGGCTTCCCATCGCGGCCGGTTATCTTCTTTCAATGGCGCGCGAGTGGGTGCGTTTTGTCGTGCCGCTCAGCGGCCGCACGGCCAAGGTTCTGGTCACCGATCTCGACAACACGCTGTGGGGCGGCGTGATCGGCGAAGACGGGATGGCCGGCATCAAAGTCGGCGCCGAGTACCCGGGCGCGGCTTATCAGGCCTTGCAACGCGCGCTGCTCGATCTGTCACGCAAAGGAGTTTTGCTCGCCGTGTGCAGCAAGAACAATCTCGACGACGCCATGGAAGCGCTGGAAAAACATCCGGGCATGCTGCTGCGCGCGAAACATTTCGCGGCGCTGCGGATTAACTGGACCGACAAGGCGCAGAATCTGCGCGAGATCGCGCAGGAATTGAACGTCGGCATCGATGCCCTCGCCTTTCTCGACGACAATCCCTTCGAGCGCGAGCAGGTTCGCGGCGCGCTCCCCGAAGTGACCGTAATTGATATGCCGAAGAATCCGCTGGAGTACGCCGCCGCCGTCAGGAATTGCGCGGCCTTCGAGCGTCTGACACTTTCGGCGGAAGACCAGCAGCGCACCGAAATGTATGCGGCACAAAAGCAGCGCGCCGGCGCCGAGCAGAACTTCCAATCGAAGGAGGATTTCTTTCGCTTCCTCGAGCAGGAAGCGGAACTGGAGCCGGTGTCGGAACTGACGCTGGCGCGGGTGGCGCAACTGACGCAGAAGACCAATCAGTTCAATCTGACCACGCGGCGCTACACCGAGCCGCAGATCGCGGACATGGCGAAAAAGCCGGAGTGGCAAATCTTTTCGATCAAGGTGCGCGACCGTTTCGGCGATCACGGACTGGTCGGGGTTGCGATCGCGCACGACATAGGCGAACACTGCGAAGTGGATACGTTCCTGTTGAGCTGCCGCGTCATCGGAAGGACAGTTGAAACCGCGCTTCTCGCGCATCTCGCCGAAAGCGCGGCCCAGCGCGGACGCAAGCGGCTGGAGGGTTGGTTTCTGCCGACCAGGAAGAATGCCCCGGCGCGCGATTTTTATCAGCAGCATGGCTTCGAGTTGCAGGCGACCAACTGCGAAGGTTCTCTGTGGACACTCGACCTGAAGAGTTCCACATTACGCTGTCCCGATTGGATTAAGCTGAAGGTAGCGGCGGAAACCATTTCCGGAGGAAAGAATTGACCGTCAGCACGTTGCAGCAGGTGCGGAGCATCGCCAGCGACATTTTTGGCGTTCCCGCCGACAAGATCACCGCGGAATCTACGCCGGAGACAATCGAGACTTGGGATTCCATGCAACATCTGAATCTGGTTCTTGCGATCGAAGAAAAGTTCGGAGTGCAGCTCGATCCTGAGGACATCGAGCAGATGAAGAACATCGGCGCGGTCGCGGCGCTGGTCGAGAAACTGCAGTCGGCTGCGCGCTGATACGCTTAGGTTGTCATCCTGCTTTTAGTTGTCATCCTGTCTCTAACGACGACGGTGCTGTCAATACCT
>JBAVVP010000173.1:0-8134 GCA_049697355.1 Terriglobales bacterium | reverse complement strand
GGGCCGCCGCGACCGCGCCGCCGGCGATTGCGATCACGATCGCCGCCACTGCCGGGACGTCCCTCGCGCGAGCCTTCCGGTCGCGCCACGCCTGCTTCAACCGACGCAACCACTCCATCCACGCGGTTGAAGTTTGGCTCGTCATCCGCGTCGAATTCCGCGCCACCCTCGATCACCGCCGTGGGTGTGCCTTGTTGTGAACTCTGCGGCATGGACGGCGTCAGCGGCGCCTGCGAAGGCGAGGGCTCAACGCCCGCTGCCTC
This sequence comes from Terriglobales bacterium, assembly GCA_049697355.1. Classification (GTDB taxonomy): domain Bacteria; phylum Acidobacteriota; class Terriglobia; order Terriglobales; family Acidobacteriaceae; genus Acidiflorens. The sequence goes on along the minus strand of JBAVVP010000173.1, from coordinate 7,871 downwards.
GTCCGTTTCCGGAGGCGGAGCCCCGCCCATTTTGGCGCGCTGCTCTTTCAGGATTGCCTTGCGCGACAGCTTGATGCGGTTGCCTTCGACGGCCAGGACTTTCACCAACACCTGGTCGCCTTCTTTCAGTTCATCGCGAACATCCTTGATTCTGTGTTCGGCGACTTCACTGATGTGCAGCAGGCCGTCCAAGCCGGGCAGAATTTCGACGAACGCTCCGAAATCCGCCAGCCGGCTGACTTTCCCGAGATACGTCTTCCCCACCTCGGCCGAAGCCGTCAGATCGCGAATGATCTGCAACGCTTTGTTGGCCGATACTTCATCGCTCGACGCCACGTTGACCTTGCCCGAATCTTCCACGTCGATCTTGACGCCCGTCTGCTCGATGATGCTGCGGATCATCTTGCCTCCGGGCCCAATCACGTCGCGAATCTTGTCGACCGGAATCTGCAGGGTGTAGATACGGGGCGCGTAGGCCGAAACCTTCACGCGCGGCTCGTGCAGGGCCTCTTCCATCTTTTCGAGAAGGAACAACCGTCCGCGCTGCGCCTGCGCCAACGCCTCGCGCATGATCTGCGACGTGATGCCGGCAACTTTGATATCCATTTGCAGTGCGGTGATACCGTCTTTGGTGCCGGCAACTTTGAAGTCCATGTCGCCGTAGTGATCTTCCGCGCCCGCAATGTCGGTCAGGATGGCGTACTCGTCGCCTTCTTTCACCAATCCCATCGCCACACCGGCGACAGGAGCCTTCAAGGGCACGCCCGCATCCATCAACGAGAGCGAAGCGCCGCAAATGCTGGCCATCGACGACGAGCCGTTCGACTCCAGGATGTCGGAGACAACGCGCATGGCATAAGGCCAGTTATCTTCGCTAGGAAGCACGGCCGAAATGGCGCGCTCGGCAAGTGCGCCATGGCCGATCTCGCGGCGTCCGGCGCCACGCATGAAGCCCACTTCTCCGACGGAGAACGGCGGGAAGTTGTAGTGCAACATGAAGCGCTTCTTGGCCTCGCCTTCAAAGCCCTCGAGACGCTGCATGTCATCGCTGGTGCCGAGCGTGGTGGTAACCAACGCCTGGGTTTCACCGCGAGTGAAGATGGCGCTACCGTGCGCGCGGGGCAGGACGCCGGTTTCGATCCAGACCTCGCGGATCTGATCGAAGGCGCGTCCGTCGGGACGGTGCTTGTGGTCGATCACCTGGTTGCGGAAAATGCGCTCGCGCAGGGTCTCGTAGTACTTCTCGAGCTTCGCCTTGGCGGCTTCGTCGTCCGCGGGTAGAGCGGCCTTCAGTTCCTTCTCCAGCAAGCGCACCAGTTCGTAGCTCTCGGCTTTCGGATGCTTCGCGGTATCAAGAGCGTCATGGAGCCGGCTGCCGACCTTCGCTTCCAGGCTCTTCAAGTAAACCTCGTCGAATTCCGGAGGCGTCACTGCACGTTTCGGCTTCCCGACCTTGCTGCGCAATTCTTCGATGGCGGCACAAATCTTCTTGATCTCGGTGTGGGCGAATTCGATCGCGTCCACCACCGTCTCTTCTTTCACTTCCTTGGCGCCGGATTCGATCATGACAATCGCGTCGGCGGTGCCTACGACCATGATGTTGAGGAGGCCATCACGCATCTCGGAGTAGGTGGGATTGGCGATGAAACGGCCGTCAATCAGGCCAACGCGCACGGCGCCGAGTGGGCCCAGAAATGGGATATCGGAAATGGTCAGGGCAGCCGAAGCGGCGTTGATGCCGCAGACATCGGGATCGTTTTCCGTGTCGGCGGAGAGGACCAGGGCAATGATCTGGGTCTCGCACCGGAACCCGTCCGCGAACATCGGACGCACTGGCCGATCAATATGGCGGCAGGTGAGGGTCTCGCGCTCGCTCATGCGCCCTTCGCGCTTGATGAAGCCGCCGGGAAAGCGTCCGCCGGCGTAGGTGTACTCACGGTAGTCGACCGTGAGCGGAAAAAAGTCGATGCCCTCGCGGGGTTCGGGATTGGCGGTCGCAGTCGCCATGACTACGTTTTCACCGAAGCGCACGACGGCGGCGCCGTGGGCCTGCTTGGCAAGTTTTCCGGTTTCGATGGAGAGTTGTTTTCCGCCAGCGAGTTCGACGGAAACTTTGGTGGCTTCAGGCTTCATAGGTCATCCTTTGTAGGGGCGGAAGGGCAGGCGCGCGGGCACGGAGTTCGCGTGGAAAGGCGGATGCCAGACGGCGGTTGGGAACGCACTTTGCTAAGGCTCTCGATGGTGGAACCGGCTCCACCCGGAGCCGGTCGCGCTGCTATTTGCGGATCCCGAGCTTGGAAATAACGGTCTTATACCGTTCCGAGTCGTACTTCTTCAGGTAGTCGAGCAGACTACGGCGCCGGCTGACCATCATGAGAAGTCCGCGGCGCGAGCCGTGGTCTTTCTGGTGCGTCTTGAAGTGTTCCGTCAACTGACCAATGCGTTCGCTCAACAGCGCGATTTGAACTTCGGGACTTCCGGTATCGGTCGGGTGCGTGCGATACGTGTCAACGACGGATTGTTTTTGCTCTCTGGCTAGCACTAACCTGTTGCACTCCTGTCTCTTCTCATTTTCGTAACGTTTTCGATGGTAACACGGTGCGGTTGAAGGTGGCAAACGGGACCGCGGTTCTCAGCTCCCAGTTCTCAGTGAAACCAGGATGGCGCCGCGATTTTCTGAGAACTGGGAACTGAGAACTGAGAACTCGAAATCAGGGTTATACTAGAATCAACACTCGAAACAAACGAGAGATTGCCGCAATCTTCTGCTTGATTTCAGTGGTTGATTCCAGGACAAAAGTCGGGCCAATCTACAGAAGCTGCTTGTAGCCGGCCGCCATAATGACAATATAGATACGGGGGGTTGTACATGCCACGAGGCCGATCAACTTTTAGCAAGCGTCAGAAAGAGCAAGCGCGCCAGCAGAAACAGCGGGATAAGAACGAGCGCAAGACCCAGAGGAAGCAGGATCAACCGGGAGGCGTTGTGGTGGACGAAGCCGAGGAATTGCGTCAGATGCGGGAGCACGCCGCGGAGCAAGCCGCGCTGTTCGGCATCGGAAGCGACGACGAACCGAATTCCATCGAGATCCTCACACCGCACAGCAAGGAAGTCGATCGCTAACGCCTTACTAGTGGAGGGACGGGCGTCCTCGCCCGTCCAGCCGGGCGGGACGCCCGGCGCTCCACCACAAACTAAACAAAAACCTCACCAGGCAAAGCCGTCAAAGTGCGCGATGCCAGCGTGTTTTCGATAAACCGCTTCGGCCGCTGCTCGTTCGCTGACGCATCCACCTGCTTGCGTTCGATGCGCAGCTTCAACGTGCGTTCGATATTGCGAAGGTCCAGAACCTCCACACCCGTGACCAGTGTGGACGCCCGGCCCGGAGAACCCATGCGCCCGGTGCGCCCAACGCGGTGGATGAAGTCTTCCGCCATCTTGGGCAAGTCGTAGTTGATGACGTGGGCCACGTCATCGCAGTGCAAGCCGCGGGATGCGACATCGGTCGCGACCAGGATCTGATAGCGCCCTTCCTGGAATCCGCTCAGGGCCGCGTTGCGCTGCGACTGCGTGCGATCGCCGTGAATCTGGGCGGTGGAGAAGCCATCGCGCTCGAGTTCCTTGGCCAGCCTTTGCGTGCCGCGCTTGGTGCGCGTGAAGATCAGGGTCTGTCCTTTCTCTTCATAGAGCAACTGACGCAGCACATCCAGCTTCTCGGACGGTCGCACCTCATAGGCTTCGAGGGACACGCTCTCCGCCGGCTTCAGGACCGAGCCCAGCGCGATCCGCACCGGCTCGCGCGTGTAATCGTTCACGAGCGAGGCCACCGATTGCTCCATGGTGGCCGAATAACACAGCGTCTGCCGGCGTTGCGGCAGAATTTGCAGGATGCGCCGAATCGCCGGAAGAAAACCCATATCCAGCATGCGGTCGGCCTCGTCGAGCACGAGAATCTTCACGTGACGCAGGTCGGCGAATTTGCGGGTGATGAAGTCCTGCAAGCGTCCGGGAGTAGCGATCACAAATTCGCAGCCCGGGCGCAGACTCTGAATCTGTCCCTTCTCGGCTACGCCGCCCATCACCAATGCCGCTTTGGGCATTTTCTTGTCGCGGAGTTGTTCGTACTGTTCGTGAACCTGCATGGCTAATTCGCGCGTCGGCAGAAGGACGAGCGCACGGATGTGTTTCGGGGTTTCATTTTTCAAAGCTTCGGCACGCAGCATCTCGAGAATCGGAATCAGGAACGCGAGAGTCTTGCCGGTGCCGGTTTGGGCGGTGCCAATGACGTCCTTGCCTTCAAGAGCAGGAGAAATGGCGCTTGCCTGGATGGGGGTAGGGGTAATGAATTGAGCTGCCGCCAGTTTCTGCTGTAACTGAGCAGACAAGGGCAGTTCCGTAAATGTGGTCATTCGATTGTTTTTCTTTCTGGAGGGGCTTACTTTTAATTTCTCAGACACACAAGTCCGAGTTCGCATGCCGCTCGCAATGAAATTGGCGCTGGAACCAAACGGCGGGCAGGAAATGCGGAGGTGATGCGGATCCAACAGGATCCCCGCTTAACGAGCAAACCGTAGCAAAAGCGTTAATAGCAGTATAGCAGAAGAAAGCGCGGCCTGCGGTTACGTTAGTTATAGAAGGGAGAAAGTGTTGATCAACCAAGCACCGGCTCGTGTAGCGCGGGCACCCCTGCCCGCGTTCGACTAGAGGCAGCGACAGTAGCGCCGAGGGCGAGACGCCCTCGGGACAGCCGGCAAGATGCCGGCGCTACGGTAGTCATTCAGCGGTCACGGTATTAGAGCGGCAGCCAAGTCCCAATTCCCTTCTCTAAAGCACGCTCGTAGATCAACGGCGCCACCGCCATGTCCTCGAGGGCGAGGCCTAAATTACAGGCCATCGTGCGCTCTTCCGGCTTCTCCCGGCCCGTCTTGCGCCCTGTGACCAACTCTCCCAGGTCCGCGTGGATGGCGGGGATGTCCTGAAAATATCCGAGGCCGCGATAGTGATGAAGCTGCGGCACGTCGTCGGTGCAGAACTTGTCCGCTTCATGCAAGGCGCTTGGACGCCAGTACGAATCAAAGTCCACCAGCGACGCAAATGCGCCCTCTGCCAGCCAGCCGCGTTGAATGGTAGCGTGCGGCACGCGGAGAATCGGCCCCGCGGTGACCACCATGTCACTCCGAACCACCGCTTCTTTCGCGTCGGCCACGGGAACCACTTCGATCCCCAGTTGCCCACTCATTTCCCGCGCGTAACGAACGGCGCGATCGGCGTCGCTATCGTATGCATAGACTTTCTTCACGGGGAATAGAAGTTTCAGCGCTTCCAGATTGCTGCGCCCTTGCACTCCGCACCCGAGGATGCCAACACTCTCGGACTCGGCCCGGGCCAGATATTTTGCGGCCACGGCCGTGGCAGCGCCGGTACGTTGAGCGGTAATCCAGGTGCAATCCATGAGGGCGATGGGAACGCCGGTTTCGGGATCGTTGAGGATCAGCAGTCCCGAAATGTAAGGCAACCCGCGCTTGCCGTTGTCTGGATATCCGCCGACCCACTTCATACCGGCTGCCTTCTGTCCCGGAATGGAAGCCGGCATGGCGTGGAGAAACGCGTCGGGCATGGTGTGAATGCCGATCTTCGGCGGCATCTCGACGCGCCCCTCGCCCTTCTCGCGAAATACGCGCTCCAGCGCAGTAATAATCTCCGCCATGTCGAGTCCGGCGGCGACAACGTCGGCGTAGGAAAGGTAGAGCAGTTGTTGGCCGAGGTGTGACTTTATGTGGGAATGAATAGGTTCCTCCTAAAAGTATTGCTTATTCATTCTGGTTGCTCATTTTCTCCGCAAGCGCGGTAGCGTCGTCGAGCATCTTGTCGATGCGGCGAGCCTGCGCATCCGTAGTTCGGTAGTAGAAGATGCCAAACAGGTGCCCGCGCCGGCGCGAAGCCGACATGGCATCCCAACCTTCCCGAGCGCGGGGATGGTGTGCAAACGCCCGCTGCAAAACCGGCGGCAGTTCGTGTTCCGCCTCCATGACCGCGAGCAGGCGCTCCGCAATTTGTTCCGCCCGACGCTCGCGAGCTTCGCCGCTCTTCGGTTCGCCGATCCACTTCGCGATGTCATTGCGAGTGGAGTGATTCAGTTCGTCATACCAGCGCCGCAGCGAGCGATCTTCGTTAAGAATGCGTTTGAGCTCATTGGGAATCGTAACGACCCGTTCTTCGCTGTCGAACTCAATCTGGAAACGAGCAACATTGCCTTCCGCGGCTCGCGCTCCCTTTTGCATTCGCTTGTTAACCAGCAGAATGTGCCGCCCATCCCGGGCGGGAAACAGCGAAGTGCGGAACCCAAAGCCGTTAATTTCGCCTTTTACCTTGATCTGGCCACGCAACCCCCACAGCGCGGCTGCATCAAAAGGCACGTAGATAATTACCCAGTTGAGACGGGAGCGCATGCGCTCAAGCCTGGCCTCGAAATGCTTGACCACGGACTTGGGCCTGCCTTTTGGGATTTTCGCCATGAACGGAAACCGGGCGCTTGCATTCTAATATGAACGAACAGACCGCTGCGACATCGTTACGGGAGTTAAACTATAGGAAAGACAACTGGAGAACCATAGTGATTTGCCCGAACTGCAGGGAGGACAATGCTCCCAACTTCCGTTTTTGCGGAATGTGCGGCGCCTCGCTCGAAGCTCGGCGACCGCCGGGAGCGCCGACACTGGACCCGCTGGCAGCATTCCCGCCAAAGATTTCGCCGAATCCAAAAATCGGGAATGCGCCGGAATCACGGCGGCCTCTCGCGGTGGAGAACGCAACCACGCACTCAAGCCAAACCGTGCCGCCGATTGGCGGACCTTCGGTGCTGGGTTTGAACCAGCCTGCCACGAATCAGAGCAGTCTGAACCAGCCTGGCTTGGAGTCGCTGCGGGAAAATGCCTTCTCCGGCCTGGATTCTTTTTTCGAGCCTGAGCAGCCCAAGAGCGGAGCAGGACGAATCGTGCTCATGATCGTGCTGCTCGCCGCGCTGGGCGGAGCCGGCTGGTGGACCTATACCAACTATCTCGGCGCTGCCGGGGGTCAAAAACTGCGCGCCGCGATTTCGAATGCCAGCGAATCTGCGGCCGCGAAGCTGTCGCCCAAACCCGCGGCCAAGGATACGACTCCAGCGCCAGATGCCAGTTCGTCACCGGCGAGCTCTCCGGAAACGGGAACCGCGGATGGCGCTTCCGGGAAAGCAGCCGAAAGCGTAACGCCTGACGCTGCCCCGAAGACCGCAGACACCGGCGCTAAACCCGCGAGAGAAACCAAGCCAGCGACTCCGGCAAAAACCGTGCTGGCTGAGAAGAGCGCGGCAAAACGCGAGCGCCGCGCCGCCTTGGCCAAGGCCTCGAAATTAACCGCCGCCGCGGCGCCCGGCTCGGGGGACGCAGAGTTCCAAAAAGGCGCGGCCTATCTCTACGGACGAGGCGTGCGCGAAAATTGCGACGAAGCAGTAAAGAATCTGAAGGCCGCTTCAGCCCAATCGAATGCCAAGGCGCGGAGCGCATTCGGAACCATGTATGCCACCGGCCACTGCGTGCCGCGCGATCTGCCGACATCGTATTCGTGGTTTGCACTGGCCCTGCGGGTGGATCCGAATAATCAGATTCTAGAGAAGGATTTGAACGCGGTCTGGAACCAGATGACGCCGCCGGAACGGCAGATGGCGACAAGAATGAAACAGTAGCAGATATCGATGATAGAGATAGATTGTCATCCTGAGCGAAGCGAAGGACCTGCTTTTTTCTCGGCTGCAAGAAACAGCAGGTCCTCGCTTCGCTCAGGATGACAACTTAATATTGGAAAGCTGAGAGCTGGCTGATCCCTACTCGGC
>JBAVVP010000172.1:0-2642 GCA_049697355.1 Terriglobales bacterium | reverse complement strand
ACGCTGGACATCACCGCGCTCAAGGAAGCCGAAGACCAGGTCGCAGCGAATCTCGACAAAGCCAACTCAGCGTGGGCCGAAGCGGAGGCATTGCGTGAGGCCACGCTTGCGCTTACTCAGGACCTTCACATGGATTCCGTTATGGACGCGCTGCTCAGGTCATTGGCCGAGTTGGTTCCCTACACGTGCGCCCGTGTGCTGGTTCCAGAGGGCGGTCCACATTGGTTGGCCCTGGGTGAAAAATCATGTCCCGAACTCACGAAGAAAACTCCCCGCAGTCCGCTAACATTTGTTGCCGATGAGTCTCCGTTTTTTCAGCGTATCTGGTCTGAACGGAAGCGCATCCTGATCCCCGACACCGGACAGCAAGAAGGATGGCAAACCTTCAAGGGACACAAACAATTCCGTTCCTGGCTTAGCGTCCCCCTCGTCGCCTCCGAGGAGTTCCTGGGATTTCTCTCGGTTGGACATGTTGAACCGAACCACTTTACCGAGGACCACCTCCGGCGCGCCGAGCTGCTAGCCATACCTGCGGCAGCCGCCATTCAAAACGCCCGTCTTTATTCAACCGCTGAGATCTACGGTTCGGAGCTGGAAAAGCGATTAGCGGACCTCCAAAAAGCCGAGCAGGCGCTCGACCAGTCAGAGGCCGGCCGCCGGGTCTCGGAGGAGAAGTTTGAGAAGATATTCCATTCGAGTCCTGTCGCGTTCTCGATCACGACCCTTGAGGAGGGACGTTTTCTGGAAGTCAATGCCGCCTTTGAATGCCGCTATGGATATCGCCGGGAAGAGGTGCTGGGGCGTACCGTGCACGAGCTCGGGATTTGGGACGATCCTGCCGGCCGGAAACTCTTGACTGCACAGCTCCGTCGCGGCGGTCCCATCCAAAACGTGATCACCCGGCTTCGGACAAAATCCGGCGAAGTCAAACTTACGGCGTATTCCGCCGACCGGATCCAATTCGATGGCCAGACCTGCATCCTTGCAGTCTCCGAAGACGTGGTCACCCACGATCCCAGGCGGAGCAATTGAGAGCCACAAGCGCCATACATTCGAGCTGCGCAGTAGACTGATCGAGCCCGGCGGCCTTTCAATGCTGGGGGCCGCCCTCTTTTTTCCCCGACTGTCCAGAATTCCGTCCACCAAAAATAAATTTCACCACCTATGCGCGGAAATGCGCCACGATATTGATCATCCTTTCCGCGAGAAGCCGCTGTGCACGAGAGAAGTGGGGTAGATAGGAAGCCAGTAGTTCAACCAGCCCAACCAAGAAGAGGTCGGGTACTGAAGCGTGCGTCGTCCCCAAGCCTTCACAAACGCAGGATTTGGCTCGCCACGAAACAGCACTTGCGCCGTGACGGTAATCCTGTTTCGAGTGCGCTCTACCACGGTCGCGCGATCTGCAGCCTAAGCTCGGGGCGGTCCCGGAGACTCGTAATGGCGCGAGAGTGCAATTGCGTGGCGCTCCCGGCGGCCATTTTGTCCGGGTTTCCGACCATCACGACTCCGTCTTTCTCACAACGTCCTATTTCCGGTCCGATCCCCTCTGTCGGGGCACAAGATCGGCGACCTAGACAAATGCCTCTGGCGCGTGAGGACCTTCCCCACATTTCTCGTCTCGTGAGGTTCAACACCTCCGCCTGGCCCGGACGTGATTCCCAACTTCGATCTTTAGTCTTTGCTCAAGGGTGGGGTGCAGTATGGCGCGTGCGGGGAGAATACTTCTTTGGTGGGACCGGGAGGCCGATCAGGCGGGAAGACCGATTCGGGCGGATGTGCGATTGGCCGGCCATGAGATCTGGAGACAGGCATGTCGGCGGACGCAAGCTCTTCTTGACGATCATGGTCCCGCGGCCGAGCTAATGGAAAACACGGTTGCGCAGGTGTCGCGTTACCTCGACCGCATTGGAGCTCCTGAATCTTCACAAAAGCATGCGCTTCTCATGATGGCCTTCTGCCGCCGGCTGCGGCGCTATGCGACCAAGTTAAACCGCCTTGAATTGGTGGGAGGGTCAGGCGAACTGTCAAGCCGCACCATAGGTGAGGGTTGGATCGCCCAGGTGAACGCGCGTCTGGAACTGGCGAGGATGGTCCGAAAACTCAGCGATAAGAATGGCACCGTTCTGATGCTCAGGGCTGCCGGATACGAGTGGAAGGACGTTGCGCAAATATTGGGAAAATCGCCGGCGGCCATCCGTAACAGTTTCTGGCGTGAGATAGAGAGAATCTGGCCTTCTGACGTCCGCCGCCCATGACCAGGAAACTCGCGGATCTCCATGTCCAGATCGGGTGCAGCTGAGGATCCTACGCAGTGGCGCCCAGATCGTCGTCATCATCCGTCTCTGATTCTGCTCCGTTCCTCATCTGTGCCGCATAATCTGCCTGCTCCTTCTTCGCTTCTCTGACGGGCAGAAGTTGCATATGGCTCGGAGGAAACACGAACGTCTGGACAAAGCTCAGTCGCTCGGGGCTCAACCTTCGTCCGACAATCTCCCGGCTATGTTCCTTGCAGAATTCACAAAAGGCTTCTGCGTCAATGACCTGTCGCTGAACTCCAGTCGCCTCGACGATTCGGCACTTCAAGAGTCCCCGATCAATCCATCTTTGCACTTCTTCTGCACGAACATGCAAAGCCCGAGCCA
>JBAVVP010000171.1:0-2799 GCA_049697355.1 Terriglobales bacterium | reverse complement strand
CCCTTTTTTCAGCGGCAAATAATCCCTCAACCCATTGACTACTCAGTCATTTTCCGGCTACAGTAGTGGTCGAGTCAAGTAAATTATTGCCCCGAAAAAGGGGGGGGGTAGGGGTACGATAACTTATAGGTTAATACCCGAAGAGTAAATATACAGGGATTGCGGACAGCCGCCGAAGGGCACCCGAAGCACAATTGACGCGGGATTTCGCTGGTGCGTGCTTGGTCCGCGAGAGATGTAGGGGTCCTTCGACTCCGCAGAAACTTCACTTCGTGAAGTTCCTGCTTTGCTCAGGATGACAGATTGGATAGGGTCGAGTTTGGAGCCGAACTTACTAACGCGCTGCGGCTGTTATCGGTTCACGGCTGCGGCCGCGCCGCCGTCGAGGGCTCGGTTCCCGGTGCAGGCCTTCCACCATGACCCTAAAAAGTCGAGGAGTTCGTCGGGGGGCTTAAGCCAGAACTGGGCCGCGGTGTGCCGCCAGATCGGACGAACCAGCACGCTGATGCCGCGGCCCTGCTCGATGCGACACCGCATGGCGCGGAACGCCGACTCATCGGTGTTGTCATCACCCAGATACGCGACCGGCGTGTCGGGACCGATTTCATCGAGAAATGCGCGAACCGCATCACCCTTGTCGGCCTGGTACGCTCGAATTTCGACGCCACCGTCGAATTCGAGCAGGTTGAGCCCGTTGTGTTCCGCGATCGACCGCCAGCCCAGCATGACGCGAGCCCGTAGAGCCTCGGCGTCGATTTCGGTCAGCCCGCGCCAATGAACCGCGATGCTTCCGGCCTTGAATTCCGCGGTATGGCGAAGTTGCTGGTAATCGAGCCAGCGATCGGCCTCCGACAGGCCATTGAGCGTTCGCTCATCCAGTTGCGGCATCTTCATACTTCCGTCTGTCTTCATACGTTGCAGCCCATGGACTCCCCAAATCTCGGGACGCGGGCGGACGTTGAGAAGTGGGAGAACGTCTTCCGCATCTCGCCCCGTGATGACCACTACTCGCGTCCGGCCATTGCGTACGATCTCTTGCAGCAGGAGCGCGACTCCGGGATACGGGTACGCCCGGTCGCGGCGGATGTGGAAGGGCGCCAGCGTTCCGTCGTAATCGAGCAGCAGTACGGCGTGGGATGCCTGGGCTACAGTTTGCAGAAACGGTGTGAGTTGCGATTGCGCTTCCGGCCTCAAAACGCGTTGCTCCTTCCTTGGAACCGGTTTCGGCCTTCGCCGCTCAGCCCCTAAAGGGGCGTTTGATTGCGAAGGACTTGCGGTATCGCTAAAGCGATACCCTGATACGAAAGTTGAGTTGTTCGGCAGTCTGAGACGGGGCAAGCACCGTCTCTACCCGAGTTTTTCCGCAGGACGCGCATCACGCTACGGTCGCGCTGGCGCGCGATTTCTCCTGTGCGTCCTCGGGCGCGTCCATGCGCAACTCACAAAGTTCGGTGATCAACTTACCGGCCCAGCGGTAAATGTTGTGCTCCTTGATCTCCTTGCGCATGCGGCGCACGCGCAGCCGCTTGTCTTCAGGTTCCATCTCTAAAGCGGCGCGGATGGCTTCGGCGGTCTGATCGATGTCATACGGATTGACCAACAGGGCGTCGCGCAGTTCGCGCGCCGCTCCGGTGAACTGGCTGAGAATCAGCACGCCACTTTCATCGCCCCGCGCAGCGAGGAATTCCTTGGCCACCAGGTTCATGCCATCATGCAGCGAGGTCACCAGGCAGAGATCGGCGGCGCGGTAATAGGGCTCGATCTCCTGATGGCTGTGCTGGCGCACGAGAAGCACGATCGGCTTCCACTTTCCGCCCTGAAAGCGCCAATTGATGCGTTCCGCCTCCGCTTCCACTTCGGCGACCAGGTCGTGATAGCGCTTGATGTGCGTACGGCTGGGCGCTCCGATCTGGATGAACGTAAATTTCCCCTGATAGCTCGGATATTTCTCGAGGAACCGTTCAATCGCGAGGAACCGCTCCAGAATTCCCTTGGTGTAGTCGATGCGATCGACCCCAATCCCCAGGAAGGTTGCCTCGACGCCCAGATTGTGCAGCAGAGCCGATCGTTCGAGGTAACGAGAGCCATGATTGTTGTTTTCGGGGGCATCGTTGGAGAAGGCAACACTGATGGGAAAAGGGCGCACCATGGTGCGGTGGTCCTGACGCAGGACAGAAAAGTGCTCCCAGTCGACGCGCGACTCGACGGTGCGGTCAACGGTCTGGAGAAAATTGTTGCAGTGCGACTGAATGTGAAATCCGATCAGGTCGGCGCCGAGCAACCCATCCACTAATTGGCGCTGCCAGGGGCAAATGCCAAAGGCTTCCGGGTTCGGCCACGGGATATGCCAGAAGATGGCCACGCGCGCATCGGGCCGCTTTTCCTTGATCAGCCTGGGCAGCAGCGCAAAGTGATAGTCCTGCACGAGCACGACGGGCTTGGCGACATTCTTAATCTCCTCGAGCACGGCGGACATGAACTTGCGGTTGACGTCCTGATAGTGCTGCCAGTCGGAAGCTCGAAAAAGCGGGCGAGTGTGTGCGATATGACAAAGCGGCCACAGTCCCTCGTTGGCAAAGCCGTAGTAGTAGCCCTGCTCTTCCTCCTTGCTTAACCACACGCGGCGCAAGCTATAGCGGGGATCGTCGGGAGGAACACGCAGCCGGTCGTGAGCGTCCACGACTTCGGTGTCGGCATTGCCGTTGCCGTGAGCGATCCAGGTGCCGTCGCATGCATTAAGCACTGGTTCGAGCGCGGTGACCAAGCCGCTCGGCGGGACGACCACGTTGATCGTCTTGC
>JBAVVP010000170.1:0-3362 GCA_049697355.1 Terriglobales bacterium | reverse complement strand
GTGGGGGCCGGCGGTGGCGGTGGTGGCGAACGGCCGGGCGTATCTGATCGACTGCGGTCCGGGCGTGGTGCGGCGGGCGGCGGCGGCAGAGAAGAATGGGATTGCCGCCCTGAAGGCGAAAGAATTGAAGATCGTTTTCATCACGCACTTGCATTCCGATCACACGCTGGGGTATCCGGACTTGATTTTTTCGCCCTGGGTGTTGGGGCGAACCGAGGCGCTGGAGGCTTATGGTCCGCACGGATTGAAGAATATGACATCGCACATCGAGAAAGCGTGGGAGGAAGATGTGCGGGTTCGGCGGCGCGGGCTGGAGCAGGCGAACGCTACCGGATACCAGGTCAACGTGCATGAGATTCAGCCGGGCGTGGTGTATCGCGACGAGAACGTTACGGTCACCGCGTTCCCGGTGAAGCATGGGACTTGGAAAGAGGCTTACGGGTATAAGTTCGAGACTCGGGATCGGAAGATTGTGATTTCCGGCGATACGGCGCCGAGCGATGAAGTGGTGAAGGCGTGCGATGGTTGCGATGTGCTGCTGCATGAGGTTTTCAATCCTCATGGCGACGAGCTGAAGGACGAACATTGGAGGGAATATTTTCGGACGTTTCATACTTCTCCGGCAGAGTTAGGGGCGATCGCGCGGCGGGCTCATCCGAAGCTGCTGGTGGTGTATCACCAGTCGCTGGAGAAATTGCCGGAGGCGGATCTGGTGGAGCAGATTAAGAAGGAATATTCGGGAAACTGGGTATCGGCTCGGGACTTGGGAGTGTATTAGGAGCCCCTGGCTCTTGATCGCCACTTGTGCGCAGTTGGATTCACTCACAAAAACTTTTGTCACAAAAGGGGAATCGACACTCTATGTTCAGGAAGCGATTCGCACGCGAAATTGTTAAGTAATCCTTGCCCACGGGTCTATTTGGTCGGCTTCGGTTCGGCGGGAGGCTGCTTTCTGGCTAATGACCGTATGTAGTTGACCAGATCCCAGATTTGTTCGGGCTTGACGCGATTGCCTTCGGGAGGCATGTCGCCATGGCCGGTCTTGATGATATAGAAAAGTTCGCCGTCGGTGCGGTCCTTGAGCCGCGCCGGATCGGCGAGGTCGGGGACTTTCAGATCCTTGGCAACCTCGGTCTTGGCGTCGCCGTTTACGCCGTGGCATGAAGCACAGTCGTAGCTATAGATCTGCTTGCCTTGTGCGATGGATTCGGGCGTGGGCTTTACCGGGTTCGGCTCGCGGGCGGCCTTGACGGGAACCGGGTAGTAGCCCGTCTTGGGAGCGGGCTTGGTTTCTTGCGCCGAGGAGAAGAATGGAATCACGACGAACAGGCTGAGAGCAAGCGCAGGCAGACGCATGGCGACCTCCAACGATTGAGACCCCCGTACCCCTTCTGGAGTCTATCTTACGCTGGGAGGCAAGCCCTGGGAGGCGAGGGGCGCCAACAGAGCCTGACCTGAGCGAGAGTCGAAGGGATTGTCCGCGCCGCTATTGCCGAGCTGCGCTCGGCTTGGACGGGGCGGAGTTCCGTCCCCACACCACAAACCACCGAACCTTGCTCGGCCGGGGCGGACGAATGCGTCCGCCCCTGCGCGAACGTGGCTACTTCTTGATGGACGACTGGTAGCGCTTGTTGATTTCTTCCCAGTTCACTACCTGCCACCAGGCCTGCAAATATTCGGGACGGCGGTTGTTGTACTTGAGATAGTAGGCATGCTCCCAGACATCGTTGCCGAAGATGGGATGGAGACCTTGGGAAATTGGGTTGTCCTGGTTCGGGGTGCTGAGGATTTTCACTTCGCCTTTGGAATCACCAGCCAGCCAGACCCATCCGCTCCCGAATTGGCCTGCTCCGGCGGCGTTGAATTTTTCCTGGAAGGTTTTGAAGTCGCCAAAGGTCTTTTTGATCACGTCGGCGATGGGTCCAGTGGGATCGCCTCCGCCGTGGGGCTTCATGATGTTCCAGAACATAGTGTGGTTGACATGGCCTCCGCCATTGTTGCGGACCGCGCCGCGGATGTCTTCGGGAATGGCGTTCAGGTCGCGCAGGAGATCTTCCGCACTTTTCTTGTGCAGATCGGGATGCTTGTCGAGCGCCGCGTTCAGGTTCTTGACGTAGGCGGCGTGATGCATATCGTGATGCAGGTGCATCGTCTTTTCGTCGATGGTGGGTTCGAGCGCCGTGTAGTGATACGGCAAGGGGGGTAGTTCATGCGCCATTTTCTCATTTCCTCCAAAGCGTTAGAGATGACGGGATGCGGCTGAAAGATTCAGGCGGCGGGGCTGGTTGTGCCGGCGGCCCCATATAGTGTAACGGGAAAACCAGCGAAGAAGCCTCTCAAGGAACTCGCCTATATAATTCATGTTTGTCTTCAGTTTTGTAGCACCGTGACTGTTTCATGAGTCCTACGGTGGAGGGACGGGCATCTGGCCCGTCCAGCCGGGCGGGGACGCCCGGCGCTCCACTGGCAAGTTCTGGTTCGGGAGGGTCTTTGAAGGTCTTATTGCTGGAGAACATCAGCGGAGTGGCGGCTTCTCAGTTTGGAGAAGCGGGGTTCGAGGTGGAGGCGCTCAAGGAGGCGCTGGACGAACGCGAACTGCTGGCGAAGGTGCGCGGAACCTCGATCTTAGGCGTCCGGTCACGGACGCGGATCACGGCGGCGGTTCTGGATGCGGCTCCGGAACTGGTGTCGGTGGGGGCGTTCTGCATTGGCGTGGACAAGATCGACCGCGCGGCCTCGAGCGACCGGGGCATTGCGGTGTTTAACGATCCGCACTCGAACAGCCGGTCGGTGGCGGAGTTGGCGATCGGGGAGATTATCCTGCTGATGCGGCGGACGTTTGAGGCAAGCACCCGGCTGCACGCCGGGGCGTGGAATAAATCGGCAGCGGGATCGCATGAGGTGCGCGGGCTGACTTTGGGGATTGTGGGGTACGGGAAGATTGGGTCGCAGGTGTCGGATCTGGCCGAAGCGTTGGGCATGCGGGTGGTGTTCCACGATGTGGCGCATGTTTTGGCTCGGGGAAATGCCCGGCCAGTCAGCTTTCGCGAATTGCTGGAGACTTCCGACGTCATCACTTTGCATGTCGATGGGAAGGCACAAAACCGGGATTTGTTTGGGGAGGAACAGTTCCGCCTGATGAAGGATGGGGCTTGCCTGATTAATCTCAGCCGCGGGTTTGTGGTCGATCATGAGGCTTTGGCCCGGCATTTGAAGAGCGGAAAGCTGGCGGGAGCGGCGATCGATGTGTTTCCGCAGGAACCGGAAAGTGGCGGCGCGTTTTCAAGTCCGCTCAAAGGGCTGCCCAATGTGATTTTGACTCCTCATATTGGCGGGAGCACGGAAGAGGCGCAGGAGAATAT
>JBAVVP010000169.1:0-2386 GCA_049697355.1 Terriglobales bacterium | reverse complement strand
CATGAACCCATGGTAGGTCGCTCTGCACCGCGCTCAGCTGAAGTCGGAATTCTGATCGGACGCATAAGATCACTGGTCGTCGAAAACATGGACGATCGGCATTGAAGCGCCTCTCGCGACCACACCTGAAAATGGGCACCGATTAGATGGGATGAGAAGGTCGACCCCGATCACGGCGAGCAGCTAAGCTGACGGTGATCAACGCACTCAGAGGTGCAATCCCGAAGGATGGAGGTCGACCCGTGAAGAAGCATAGCAATTCTGCGAAGAAGTGTGAACCCTCGATCAAATGTGCGCAATCGCGAGTTCGGCAAGACTCACGCGAAGTCATGACGGAACTTGTCGCGCAACTGACAAAGCAGCTGGATGGGGAGAGGCTACCGGTTGTTGAATTACAAGACGAAGGGCGAAGTGCAGTATGCCCGAATCTGAATGGCTTGACGGTGGGAGTGGATCTTGGGGATCAGTGGAACAACTACTGCATCCTGGGATTAAGTGGAGAGACGCTGTCGGAGGGCCAGTTTGCGACGAGGAGGGAGGAGGTAGCGGAGTTCTTTCAAGGCATGGCGATTTCGCGCGTGGTAATTGAAGTGGGAACCCATTCAGCGTGGGTGCGGGAAGTCATCGCCGGTCTGGGACATGAGGTGCTGGTAGCGAATCCGCGGATGATGGAAGGCTCGAAGCGTCGCCGACGCAAGAATGACCGAATCGACGCACGCAAGCTGGCGCGGTTGGGGCGGGTAGATCCGAAATCGTTGTATCCGATTCAACACCGCAGCAGCCAGGTACGTGCGGACTTGTTGGTGCTGCGAGCTCGAGATGCGTTGGTGGCGTCGCGAACGGAATTGATCAACACCGTGCGTGGCCTGGTGAAGACCATGGGGGCGAGAGTATCAAGCTGTTCGAGCGTTGCCTTCTGGAAGAAAGCAGAAGCGGAGATTCCGAGCGAGCTACGAGAAACGCTGCAGCCGTTGTTGCGGCTGATCGCGGCGTTGAATGACGAAATCAAGTCCTACGACCAGAAGATCGAACAGCTGTCGAGCGAGACGTATAAGCACACGAAGTTATTACAGCAGGTCACGGGGGTAGGTCCCATCACTGCGCTGGCCTATGTGTTGACCCTGGAAACCCCGCTGCGCTTTGCCAAGAGTCGCGATGTTGGCCCATATCTTGGACTCGTGCCCAAGCAGGAGGACTCCGGAGACAGCCAGCCGCAATTGGGCATCAGCAAGGCCGGCGACCAGATGCTGCGCAAACTGCTGGTGGGAAGCGCGCACTACATCCTGGGGCCGTTCGGGCCGGATACCGACTTGCGACGATTCGGAATGAGACTCTGTGAACGTGGCGGAAAGAACGCCAAGAAACGAGCGGTAGTAGCAGTGGCACGAAAGCTTGCTGTCTTACTGCATCGGTTGTGGGCCAGCGGCGAGGTCTATCAGCCTCTGGGCCACGTCTCGCCTGCGAGGACAGCCCAAGCAACTGCCGCTTAGGAAGCAAGGCGTTAGAGCATTTGAATGATGGCCGAAGCACACAAATCTGTTCTTGATGTTGATCGCTCGAAACAGCGCTACTTCTCAGAGGTTTGATGGAAAGCGACATCCACCGCCTTGTTCGGGTGACTGCGATTAACCGGCTGGTCCTTTTGAGATCGCCGATTAGATGGCAGCACCCAACAACCCAGGTCCCATCACCCAGTGATGGGGCCTGGGCCTTAGATCGGACCCCAACGTGCACCGGGCCCAGAGCGGCCCAATCAGAGTGCGGATAGAAGCCCGGCAACGTGGGTGGCGCCAATACAACCTCGGGGATGACTGCCTGCTGCCCGGTCGAAACCGGAACTGATGGCGAGAAATATCGGAGGCGGCTGCGCCGCGACTTGTTGCATGAGTTTTCTAAGGCATCAGCGATCTATCGTCCGGTGGGGACATTTACACCGGGGACGAAGCGCCTCTTTGCTCCGTCCCCGGCTCCTCACCGTCTCGATGAGTCGCAGCCGGCTATTCCTTGGCGGGTTGCACTCCTGCATTGCCCGCCTCCGCTTCGCCAGCTGTCATCAGAATCCTACACAGCGATCATGCCGGTCGAGCGTTTTACGCCGAGCGATGGAACAGTGGCTTGTTCGAATGTCCGTTGCCGGGCTAGAACGGCCGCCACGTCGGCCTTGACTTTTTAGACCTTCTCATAGAGGCCGGTTAACAGGCCAATGCGCTCATCGACAGAGCGACCGTCGGCGAGGTTCAAGAATCGAATCCACAATCCGATCCACAACTGGGCCATTCTGAGTGTCAAGCGGCGTCGATCGCGACGACATTGCTTTCGCGCATCGCCTTGATGTCGCGCATCGGCGGCTGACCAAAGAACCGGCCGTATTCGCGGTTGAACTGAC
>JBAVVP010000168.1:0-3680 GCA_049697355.1 Terriglobales bacterium | reverse complement strand
ACGCGCGGTGACAGCGATGTCAGTCCCGATCTAGCCGGAATGGGTCTTTTCGACCACGCCATTGTTTACGTTCCCGGGAAACCCGAAACATGGATCGACGCGACCGCGGAGTATTTCGAACCCGGGAACTTGCCGTGGAGCGATCAAGGAAGGCGCGCGCTGCTCATCGGCCCCCGCAGCGCTCAGTTGGTGCGGACGCCGGTGAACCCTCCGGCGGGAAACGCCCAGCACATTCGCCGCGAGTTCTACCTGGCAGAATACGGTTCGGCGCGCATCGTAGAGGTCTTTCAGGCCAGCGGCGAGGAATCTGCCATTCTCCGTTACCGGTACGGACAGGAGGAGGCGAAAGAGACACGAGAAGGCCTGGAACGCTACGTCAAGAATAACTTTCTTGGTGAAGATCTTACCCGCGAGGAACACTCGTCCGGATCCGATCTGACCAAGCCATTTGAATTGAAGCTCGAAGTCGCAAAAGGAAAACGCGGATTGTCCGATTTGACGAGCGCCGTCGCCGCCATTCGGAACGACGGTCTCTTATGGGGCTATCCCGACTACGTGTTATCGGACGACGGAACGGACAAACCTGACAATCCGGGGTGGAAACCGCGCAAGAATGATATTGAGATACAGCCGTTCGTTACGGAGTGGCACTACACGATCCTGCCGCCTCCAGGCTTCGGCGCTCCTGTGCTCCCGAAAGACGTTGAGCAGCCGCTCGGTCCAGCAAAGCTGACGCAGCATTACGAACTCGGGACTGGTGGCGCGGTCACCGCCGTCTGGCGCTTCGACTCCGGCAAGGCTCGCTACAGCCCTTCTGAGCTCAAGGCTCTGCGACAAGCGGTGCACACGCTGAACAACTCCAGCGCTGTGCTGATCACGTTTCCCCAAAAGGGGGCGGCGCTGCTTGCCCAGGGCAAGGCGCGCGAGGCGCTGGCGTCCTACGCCGATCTGGTCAAACTTCATCCCAACGAGGCTCTTCACCACATCCAGATCGCCAGAGCCTTACTGGATGCGGGTTTCGGCGAGGAAGCCCGCAAGGAGGCCCGGCGGGCCACGGAACTCGAGGCCAAGAACGCACTCGGCTGGAGTTCGCGGGGATGGATCGAGGAGCATGACGCCATTGGCCGTCGATTCGGCAAAGGCTTCGACCTCGGCACGGCGGTCGCGGCCTATCGCAAGGCGATTGAACTCGATCCGAAGGAATGGACCAATCACGCCGACTTAGCGATTCTGTTGGAACACAACGCTTTCGGCGAGCGCTACTCTCCGGAATCCAAGCTCGATGAGGCGGCAGCGGAGTACCGTGCATTGAAGGAAGTCGACAAGGAAAAAGGCGAGAGCTACGACGACAATCTGTTATTTGCCTTGTTCTACGCGCACAAGTGGGATGAAGTTCTCCAGCTTTGCAATTCCCTGCCCCCCAGCACAACCCGCCACGGCGTCGCAGTGGCGACGATTGCCGCGCGTGACGGTTCGCAGGTTGCCATCACCGAGGCCGCACGCCGGGGGTCGAACGAGAGCGACCGAAGCAACATCCTGGTATCGGCCGCCAATGTGCTCATCCGGTTGCGAATGTATCCTCGTGCCGTCGATCTCCTGAATGCCGCGGCCGAGGGGCAGGAAGACAGCTCCAAGCTGCGCGGGCGCATTGAGGTGATGAGCGCGGTACATCCGTATGAGGAAGTCCTATTGCCAGAAACCGATCCGCGAAGAGTGGTGCAACAGTTCTATTTGTATATGCTAGATCCGCGCGCGAAGCCTGAGGAGATGTTCCGTTACACGGAATCGTATCCGGCGGACCAGAAAGACGAAGCCGAAAAAGGGGCCAGGGGCGCTCGCTTGCTACGCAAAGGGATGGAAGGCAACGACGTCACTTTGCCGGTGGCCCGCGACGTGATTTTATCCAACATGCAAATGACGGTCGAGGGCGACGAACAATCGGGATTTCGCATCCGCGCGCGGGGCCTGGGAGACAGACCTCAAACCATGCTCGTCGCGCGGCGGCCGGACGGGTACCGGATCGTCGCGTTGGACACAGATGTGGACATGGTGGGCGAAGAAGCACTGCGGCGGCTGGCTGCCAAAGACCTCAAGGGCGCGAAGGGCTGGCTCGATTGGGCGCGCGAGGAAGTAACGTTGAACTCGGGCGACGATGCGCTGCGGGGCGCGGTCTTCCCGCGTTTCTGGACGCGCGGAGACGAGGCTGATCCCAAGAAGATGAGGATGGCGGCGCTGGCCCTGCTGGCGGATTCTTCCGCGATCGGCGAGTACATCAACGAAGCGAAATCCGCACAAGCTCAGGCTAAAGACTCCGACGCCGCGCGCCTCGATTTGCTGCTCGCCCATGCCGCCGCGAAGTTGCGCGACTGGAATCTATTGCTCGAAGTGTCCTCGCGGCTTGCCGCAGCCAATCCGGCATCGGACACGGCGTTGCGGTTTGTGTCCGAGGCCAGCGTGTTCACCAAGAAGTGGGAGGTGGGCGAAAAGGCAATCGCAGCGCGGTTGGCACGCATCCCCGACGATCTGACAGCGGTGCGTTCCGCCGCACAACTCGCGGAGGGCAAGGCGGATTTTGCCCAGGTACGGAGCATTCTTCGTCCCTTGATCGACAAGAACCGCGCCGAGATGAACGACTTTAACGAGTACACCTGGAATGCGCTCTTCCTGGGCAAGGTCACCGAGGAAGATGTCTCGCTGCTGCAGCGCGCGATCGCGAATAAGTCAGACAGTTCCTATGCCGAGGTTCACACGCTGGCGTGTCTCTATGCCGAAATCGGCAAGACCAAGGAAGCACGGGAACTGCTGTTGCGAGCCATGGATTCCGGGGGCTTCGAGGAACCTAATGAGGCCATCTGGTATGGTTTTGGGCGCATCGCAGAGGACTACGGCTTGTCCGCGGTTGCGCTCTCCCTGTACCACCGCGTCGGCAAGACACCGGAGGCGGATCTCCCCACCTCAACCTACAACCTGGCGCGCATGCGCGAGAGGCTGCTTGCCTCAGCAAAGGTGCCTTCGCCGTAGGTCGGCGCGATTGGCATCTCCTCCTTACTAGCGGACGACCCAGGCAGAGGCGGCTACGACAATGCCGGCAGTCGCCATCAGCAGACCGAGGTGCCAGAATATGCGGCGACCCGAGAGCAGCGTGATCGAGGTGATCACGAGGGCGATCTCCAGGAAGACTTCGCCGAGGTCGAAGCGGTCGGCCTTGCGGCGGGTAAGGTCGGCATCCTTTTCCAGTTCGCGCGCCTTGGCGTCGAGTTCCTTCTGGTCGTCTTTATAGCGGTCGGCTTCGGCCCGGTATTTTTCGTGCAGCTTGGCGGCAGCGTCCGCATCTTTGCTGGCAATCACGGTGGTCAGATCGGCGAACAATTCGTCGTTGTGGCGGCGGATATTCTTGGCCTGATAGTAGGCCCACTGATCGGTGACCTTGTTCTGCAGGATGATTTCTTCGGTATGGGTGCGATGGCCGAGCAGCGACACGGTGGCCACCAGCACGGCCAGCACGGCCATGGTGAGGGTGACGGGGGCGAGATCGGGGTGTTCACGGGCGTGTTCGGCGTGCTCGTGCAGTTCGTGGAGTTCTTCGGTCATGTTGTCGGGCTCCGGTGAGTTCTCAGTTCCCAGTTCTCAGTTCTCAGCACCCAGTTCTCTCCGGTGCCGTGGGTGCTTTTTCTGAGAAC
>JBAVVP010000167.1:0-2885 GCA_049697355.1 Terriglobales bacterium | reverse complement strand
AGCCGCGGGCTTCGCAGGCGCCGCCGGAGCCGCTGCAGCGGGCTTTTCCGCCGCCGGCTTCTTTTCGCCTTCCGGCGGCGGCGGTGGAGCGGGCGATTTGATTTCCTCAGCCATCGATTAGCAAACTTTCACTTCTAACAGTTGATCGCGGTCACCGTCAATGACCGCTGTCACAAATGCCCGTCATCCCTTTACCACGGGCGCTAGCGCCGGGCCGCCTGAAAGCTTTCCACCAAATCGCGGATTCGCACCGCGTCGGTTTTGCGATGGCCGTGACTGGTGATTGGATCCGTGCCTCCGGTCGACTCAATCACAATGTCAGACCAAATCATTCCCGTCGAAATCTTTACCGAAGCGACCTGGCCCATCGAAATGCTCTCCTCGCTGCTGCCAAACAAACGCCGCTTCACCCGGCTCACGCGCAGCGGGCTGACCACGATGCGCGTGGGGAAAAACAGGTTCCCGCGGGTCCAGCGGCTCGCGGTAAAGGTCTCTTCGGGGGCGGCAGGATTCGAGCCCGCCGGATTTGGACTGGCCGGGGTTACACCCATTCGAGCGCGCCCTTCTTCCAAATCCATATATATCCGACAATCAGGATGCCGAGGAAAACCAGCATCTCGACCAGTCCGAAGACGCCGAGCGCCTTAAACTTCACCGCCCAGGGAAACAGGAAAATCGTCTCTACGTCGAACACCACGAACAGGATCGCGATGATGTAGAAACGCACCGTGTAGCGTCCGCGGGCGCTGTCGTAAGGATCGATGCCGCACTCATAGGGCATCAGCTTCACGCGGTTGGGACTTTGCGTGCGGATAATCTTGGCAACCAGCAACGTGACCGGGATCAGGATGCCGACGACGGCGAGGAAGAGGAAGATGGGGACGTAATTTTGCGGCATGAGTCCTCGAAAAATCGCGATCAAAGCGAAAACGAAATAGTAACGCCGAAGTGGTCTGGCTTCAAGCACGGATGAGCCTGCGCGTTGTGACGGGGCAGGTCTTAGGTGTCAGGTCTTAGCCTTAGCGAGGCGATTCATGCCCGCTTTTTGGCTGCAACCTTTTTTCCGGCGGGCTTCGCCTTGATTTCGGTGAGGCGGTGGCTGGCGCTGGAGTCGAGATCGAGGGCGTAGAACTTCTTCAGGTCGCGAATGCGTTTGAGCGATTCGGCGCTGAAGGGAGTCTTGCCGTCGAAAGCATGGAGCACGATGCCTTCCAGCACGTCGCCCAGGGACATGTCGTGATACTCGGCGAACCCCTTGAGCACTTTGAGAATGCGCTTTTCGATGCGCACGCCGGTCTGGACGCGTTCAATGAGGAGGTGCGATTCATTGGTCATGGTACGAATGTACCATGGTACGCAGATAGCGTTCAAGCTTGATCTTGGTTTTGACTCTGATTCTTTTCGGCCTAACCAGTGCCGACGGGTGCCCCACCCTTGCGCGTCTTTTGCGCAAGGGTGGGATTTGAGCGCCCAAAAGTCAAAGTCAAAAGCAGCGGACAGGAGTGTCCGCTCTACAGCGTCAGCGGGCCGGTCTCAGGGTCAGAATTTTTTCCCCGGCGGCGCCGCTCTGCTCGATTTTCAGCTTGCCGTGGGGACTGTCCATGGTTTTGCCGTCGGCGATGGAACGATGGTAGGTGAGAAGCAACTGCCCCACATGGAACAGGTACTCGACCATGCGCGGGGAGGGCTCGGATTGTTGGGCAAGCCAAATTTCCGGTGCGTCGAACTGGGCCATGCCGCGGGTGTGGAGAGCGCCGGCTTGAGCCTCCCACCCAACGCCGATCCACAACTTGAGCGGGTAAAGGCCGGTGCCAAACGTTTCCCGCGCTGTGGCGACAAAGCTTTTCGAGGCGTTCAATGCCGGACCGTTGAGCCAGCAGACCGCCAGCGAATCGGCGACCGGGAGCAGGGCGGTAATGGCCTTGGTAAGATCGCAGGCCAGGTTGAGAACGCCGCTGTGCTCGCCCGATTCCATGACCGATAAATACGCCTGGTGATGGGCAAGCGCGTCGCCCGCCACGGGCCAGTGCAGGGTGGAGTGGATGACCGGCTCGGAAATGTCCTGCGGGACGGGCGTGTGATGAAGTTCGAGGGCGAAGCTCGACTTGCCCACGCGGAACAGGGCGCGATGCGGTTCCTTGCCCGTCTTCTCCAGGAACAGGCTCGGCCAGTTGCGGCGGAATTCGGCGAAAAATTCGGGCAGGTGGAGGGGCCGGTTGGTGGCGAGATAGATGACGGCTTCAACTTTTTTCGCTTCGGGTTGGGGTTCGGCGGACATCTTCGGCGGGCCCTGAATCCACTATCGTCCACGACGGTCGCACGGGGCAGGCGGAATGCGCCTTTGGTAAGGCACGAAGGGTCCGCCGCACGAAAGGTCGATTGACTCTCCGGGCTCTCCGGGCTAAGCTTTGCGCAAGCACCGTCGGGGAGGCAGTTTATGCGAACTCGCATTCTGCTCGGGGTCATGTTCACGGTTCTTCTTGGCGTCCGTGCCGCATTTCCACAGGCGGCGGCCGAGTCCGTCATGCTGAACGCACACTCCGCGGCGGCCACTACCAAAGCAGGGTCGGTTCTGGGCGATGCCTTGAACAAGGCCGGCAACCACATTGCCGGGCAAATCCAGACGGTCCCCAAGGCGACGTCCGTTAGCGGCAAGGTTCAGCATGTCCAGGCGGCGAAGACTCGACCTGCGGGCGCCGCGACGGCACCGGTTGCAGGCTCTGGGACGTCCGCCTCTGCAAAATCCGCCCCTGGAAAATCAATGATCACGTCCATCCAGGGAGCCCGGAAGAACTGAGTCGTCCGCACCTTTTACTCACGCCGGGAGGTCATGCTGAATGTGCCGGAACATCAAAACCCTTTTCAACTTCGATCCGCCGGTTACG
>JBAVVP010000166.1:0-1803 GCA_049697355.1 Terriglobales bacterium | reverse complement strand
TTTTCTTTGTGTGCCGAACATGTTCGACAGCTAGGGGGTGAAAGTCCCCTGCCCAGCCTGGTGGAGGTGAAGGGCTAGAGAAGCGCAAGGGCGTCGTCGCGAGGCGGGGTCTGAAAGAAGCGTGGATCAAAGACGCGAGCCGATGAACAAGAACCGGATGAGGAGGCCTACGGTGTGGGGCGAGCTGGCAAAGGACAGCGAAGCCCGTGTCCACCAAGCACACTGGTGGTAAATCCGGCGGTTGTGCGTCGAAGGCGGTCGAACTTACTTCGGGAGACCCGTCGCATGTCACGGAATCGTGACTGAGGATGGAGCGATTCATCCTGACCGTGGGGCGGGAGTCAGCAGAGGGCATAGTAGGCCGCAAGGCCGAAGGCCCGAACAGTAAGGAGCGGCGAGTAGGACGCAGGACTCGATGAACGACAAGCGGCAGAAAAACCAGCTACAGATGGCGCTGGCCTTTACCGGGGAGGGGAGGAGTGAAGCTCCGAAGGCTCCGCGGGAAGGGACCGAATCGTTCACGGCGAAGTGCGAAACCGAAAGTCCGGCTGGAGAAGAGCAATTGATGGAAGAGGTCTGCGGGCGGGAAAACTGTCAGCAGGCTTTACGACGAGTGAAGGCCAACAAGGGAAGTCCGGGAATCGACGGCATGAAAGTGTCGGAGTTACCCGGCTACCTGCAGCAGCACTGGCCAGCGATTCGGGAACAACTGTTGAGCGGGACCTACCAACCGCAACCGGTGAGAAGAGTAGAGATCGCGAAGCCGGACGGAGGGATGCGCAAGCTGGGCATCCCGACAGTGCTGGATCGCTTGGTCCAGCAGGCGGTGATGCAGGTTCTGCAGCGCAGATGGGACCCGACGTTTTCCGAGCACAGTCACGGGTTTCGTCCGCAGCGTTCGGCGCATCAGGCGGTGGCCAAGGCGCAGCAGTATATCGCCGAGGGCAACCGCTGGGTGGTGGATCTGGATCTGGAAAAGTTTTTCGACCGGGTCAACCACGACAAGCTGATGGCAGCGATAGCGCGGCGGGTGAGCGACAAGAGGATGCTCAAGCTGATCCGAGCCTTCCTGGAGTCGGGCGTGATGGAGAACGGGCTGGTGAGTCCGGTGGAAGAAGGAACTCCGCAAGGAGGGCCTTTATCCCCGCTGCTGTCGAATCTCGTGCTCGACGAACTCGACCGAGAGTTAGAGCGGCGCCAGCACCGCTTCGTGCGCTACGCGGATGATTGCAATATCTACGTGGCGAGCGAGCGGGCGGGGAAACGAGTCATGCAAAGCGTGACGGGCTTCCTCCGGCGGCGACTCAAGCTCAAGGTAAATGAGGCGAAGAGCGCGGTGGCACGACCGCAGGAGCGCAAGTTTCTGGGCTTCAGCTTTACCGGCGGAAGAGAACCGAAACGGCGCATCGCGCCTAAGGCTCTGCTCCGCTGCAAGCAAAGAGTGCGGGGACTGACGCGACGAACACGGGGCATCAGACTGGAACAGATGACGAAGGAACTGGCCACCTATTTACGAGGCTGGAAGAGTTACTTCGGCTTCAGCCAGACGCCCTCGGTGCTGCGTAGGCTGGAGGAATGGATGCGGCGCAGGCTGCGATCCGTGATCTGGAAGCAATGGAAGCGCAGCAAGGTGCGGTTTGTGAAGCTGCGCCAACGGAACATCCGACCTGCCCTTGCGGCTCAGACCGCCGGCAGTCCGCATGGTCCCTGGCGTCTGGCCAACAGCCCGGCCTTGCAGTCCGCACTTCCGATTGCTTACTTCGATGCGCTGGGTCTTCCTCGGTTGTTGGACGTGCTCTAGCT
>JBAVVP010000165.1:0-4547 GCA_049697355.1 Terriglobales bacterium | reverse complement strand
GTTCAGCGTAGCCTCGAGCCGCCTGCCGGTTTCCGTTGAAAGGCCTGGCAGTTGCGCCGGTACGGTTGTTCACCCCACCGCGTGCGCCGTTGTCCCCGGGCCGATTCCCCGCGTTGGCGCCGGGGCGAGCCCTGCCGGGGCCGCGGTTAACTCCGCCGCGCCCACCTCCTCGATAGTAGTTGCTCCGGTTATAAAACGTTCTGCTTCGGGAGTAGTACCTGCCGCCGTTATACCTTGCGTATCGGTGATGCCAATCGAATCCCCAATGGCCCCAGCCCCAGCCAAAGCCGCCGTACCAGCCGATTCCGAAGCCGACTCCGAAATTGAGGTACGGGCCGCCAAACCAGATTCCCGGATACGGATACCATCCCGGCCAAGCCACGATGGGATATCCGTAAACTGCCCACGGGTTATAGGCCGGAACGTAAACCACATTGGGATCAGCGGGCTCAATGTCGACATCCGGACCATCCTCCCTCACGACTTCCTGCGGCGTAGTCTTGAGGCTGCCGGCTCGTTGCGCTTTATGGCGCATCGCCTGCACCGCATCCATCACGTCCTGTTGCTGGTTGTAGTAGGCGTCGCCGAGAGTTGACGTCCAGGAGAGGTTCTTATCCATGTTGCCCAGCACGGAAGGAAATGCCGCGAGCGCCTTGACGCTCGGATCCCAAGGTTGTTGATCCACTGCTTGACCCAAAGCCTCACCCTTCAAATCAGGATGCTGCTGCACCCATCGGTCGGCCTCGACAACTTCCTCGGGAAACGTGGACGCCGCCAAAATCTGCGCCACCAGCGAATCCGGATACAGCGCAATCGGCGCTACCAACCGCTGCAACTGCTCAGGACTTTGTTGGGCATACGGCGGAGCCTGCGCGTCCTGCCCCGAAGCTTCGTTGTCCGGCGGCGGGGCTTGTGCATCTTGGGCCGACAAACTCAGCGGCCAGGTCGCGAACAATAGAGCTAACGACAACAGGGAAACCAAACTCGGCTTGCCCAATCGACGCCTTGAGAACCCTGCGGCACGTCCGAAAATGTTCATGTTCTTGAACCTCCTCTGCAAAACCCTACCGAACCCGCAAGACACTGCAACCCACCACGACCTGATGACCCATCCGAGTTGAAACAGTGCTCCTCTACGGCGCAACCATCGTCACAAAATTTAAGCAGCCGCCGAAAGACTGTCTGTTCAAAATTGATCACTTCTCGCACGGCGGCTAGCGCAACAATTCTCCCAGTTCCCGAGGCGTCTCCACCAGTACATCCGGAGCCACCTCTTCCAGCGTGTGCGGCGCAAACCCATACGTCACGCCGCAAGTCCACAACCCC
Organism: Terriglobales bacterium; assembly: GCA_049697355.1. Taxonomy (GTDB): domain Bacteria; phylum Acidobacteriota; class Terriglobia; order Terriglobales; family Acidobacteriaceae; genus Acidiflorens. The sequence continues at coordinate 3,221 of JBAVVP010000165.1, read as the reverse complement.
GCGTTGCGCCCCGTCAAAACGTCGACCGATGAGTCACCAATGATCAGCGCCTCATCTGCGGCCACGCTCGTTTCCTCGAGGATGGTCCGCACCCCCAGCGGATCGGGCTTCTTCGTCGTAAAGCTGTTGCCGCCGTACACACTCACAAAGAAATCCCCCAGCCCGAGAGCCTGCACAATCAGGCGGGAAGGATTCACCGGCTTGTTCGAGAGCACAGCCATCTGCCGCTGCACTCCATTCGACGAATGAGCCAAGCCCGCCAGCACCTCCGGAATCCCCTCATAAACCGTGGTGTGGTCGAGTTTGTGCACCCGGTAGTAGCCCAGAAAATACTCCAGAGCGCCCTGGAGGAAGGCCTCCTCATCCGTGTCCGCCAGCGCGCGCCGCACCAGCGCCGGGGCTCCATCTCCCACATAGCTGGCAATGACATCGCCGTCCAGTTCCGGACGCCGAAGATGCCGCAACATCGCGTTCACCGAGTGAATCAAATCCAGGCGAGAGTCAATGAGGGTGCCGTCAAGATCAAACACCAGCAAGCGGACGCGATGCGGATCAAAGTGGCGCAGGAAACGAATCATGAGATTTCAGGATAAACCAGGTCTTAGGTCTTAGGTCTTAGAAAGGCTGCCCGCGAACTAGAAGGCAAAAGATTTTCCTAAGACCTAAGACCTAACACCTAAGACCTCGTTTACAATGAGGCGGGGCTGAAACTCCGTGGGGTGAGAACCGCAGCATGGCCACGACCAAAGTCGATCCCAAGCTGAACGATACCAACATCGCGAAAAAGGCCAAGACGTATGACGGCCTGACCAGCCAGCAACTCATCGATGCCTATCGCATCATGTTCACCTCGCGGCGCGTGGACGACCGCGAGATCCTGCTCAAGCGCCAGCAAAAAGTCTTCTTCCAGATCTCAGGCGCCGGCCACGAAGCCCTGGGCGCCGCTGCGGCCTTGGCGTTGAAGCCCGCCTACGACTGGTTCTATCCCTACTATCGCGACCGCGCGCTCTGTCTAGCGCTGGGCGCGACTCCGCTCGAAATGCTGCTCGGCGCCGTGGGCGCGGCCGACGACCCGAGTTCCGGCGGACGCCAGATGCCCTCGCACTGGGCCTTCAAACGCCTCAACGTCGTCACCCAATCGTCCGCCACCGGCACCCAGATTCTGCAAGCCGTCGGATGCGCCGAAGCCGGCCGCTATTTCGCCAGGCATCCCCACGCCACGCAAAAAGCCGCTGGTGATTACCGCCAATTCAAGGACGTCCAGTTCCAGGGCGACGAAATCACCTACGTCTCGCTCGGCGACGGCACCACCAGCGAAGGCGAATTCTGGGAGGCGCTGAACACGGCCTCCAACCGACGCCTGCCGGTAATTTTTTGCGTGGAAGATAACCAGTACGCGATTTCCGTCCCGGTTGAGGTGCAGACCTCGGGCGGAAACATTTCGCGCCTGGTCTCCGGCTTCCCCAACTTCCATTTCGAAGAGCTTGACGGCACCGATCCCGTCGTCGCCTACGCCGCCTTCCGGCGATCTGCCGACTATTGCCGCGCGGGTCATGGTCCCGCGTTTGTCCACGCCCATGTGATCCGTCCTTATTCGCACTCGCTCTCCGACGACGAGCGCCTGTACCGCCCCGACTCCGAGCGCCAGGCCGATGCCGCGCGCGACCCCGTTCCGCGCCTGCAGATGTTCCTGCTGCGGGAAGGAATCCTCGACGAAAAAGCGATCAACCAGATCGAGCGCGAGATCGAAGAGCAGATCCAGGCCGACGCCGACCGCGCGCTCGATGCCGCCCTGCCGCAACCGGAGACGATTTACAACTACGTTTACTCGCCCGATCTCGATCCCACTTCGGCGGCCTTCGATACACATCCCGCACCCGCCGCGGCCGAGGCTGCTGCCGATAGCAAGCCCGCAGCCACCTCGCCGAGCAAGACGTCACCGAACAAGGCGTCTCCCAACAAGACCATGGCCGACCTCATCAACGCTACCCTGCGCGACGAGATGCGCCGCGATGAGCGCATCGTCATTTTCGGAGAAGACGTAGCCGACGCCAGCCGCGAAGAATATCTCAAGCAGAAGGTGATCAAAGGCAAGGGCGGAGTCTTCAAACTGACCTCCGGATTGCAAATTGAATTCGGCGCCGACCGCGTCTTCAATTCTCCCCTGGCCGAAGCCAACATCATCGGCCGCGCCACCGGCATGGCCACCCGCGGATTGAAGCCCGTGGTTGAGATCCAGTTCTTCGATTACATCTGGCCCGCGATGATGCAGTTGCGCGACGAACTCCCCATCATCCGCTGGCGCTCGAACAACGCCTTCTCGGCGCCGGTGGTTGTTCGGGTGGCAATTGGCGGCTATCTGACGGGCGGCGCGATCTACCACTCGCAATGCGGCGAGAGCATCTTCACCCACACTCCAGGATTGCGCGTCGTCTTCCCTTCGAACGCCCTCGATGCCGCCGGCCTGCTGCGCACCGCGATCCGGTGCGACGACCCGGTTTTGTTCCTGGAACACAAACGCCTCTACCGCGAAACCTACGGACGCGCGCCCTACCCCGGCCCCGACTACATGATCCCGTTCGGAAAAGCGAAAGTCGTGCAGCCTGGAACCGACCTCACCGTCATCAGCTACGGCGCGGTAGTTCCGCGCGCGCTGCAGGCCGCGCAAAAACTCGAGCGCGAGCACCGCGTCAGCGTCGAACTGCTCGACCTGCGCACATTGAATCCGTTTGATTGGGATGCGATCGCCGCGTCGGTGAAGAAAACCAACCGCGCGTTAATTGCCTACGAAGACTCGCTAAGCTGGGGATACGGCGCCGAAATCGCCGCCCGCATCGCCGACCAGCTCTTTCATCATCTTGATGCCCCGGTGAAGCGAGTAGCCGCCACCGACACGTTCGTCGCCTATCAGCCCATTTTGGAGAACGCGATCCTGCCCCAGTCCAGCGACCTGTTCCGGGCGATGAAAGAGTTGGCGGAATTCTGAGGGGCAGTCGTCAGCTGTCAGTTTTCAGCTCTCAGCTTTCTGTAGAGACGGGGCTTGCCCCGTCTCCGTCAACATCTCCGCGGAGCCCCGGAGGGGCGGCCGAACTTCGCCCAGCGCTTCACAACTTGCGGAAAAAAGATTGGAGAGAAGCGAGAAAGATACGCCTTTGCACAAGGCGATGCGGTATGAAGGAAGCATGCGCGGAGACGATGATCAGCAAGAAGTGGTGTTCAGC
>JBAVVP010000164.1:0-1847 GCA_049697355.1 Terriglobales bacterium | reverse complement strand
CATATATCCCACGCCGCGAATCGTCTTAATGTGATCTCCGTTTTCCTCGGAGTCGCCCAACTTCCGCCGCACCTTGCTCACGTGCATGTCGATGCTGCGATCAAACGGCATGAACTTCCGGCTGAGCACGGCGTTCACCAGCCGCTCCCGCGTCACCACTCGTCCCGCCTCGCGCAGCAGCACTTCCAGCAGATTGAACTCCACCGAAGTAAGATCGACCGGCTGCCCCGCTCGCAGCACGCTGCGGGTTGCCGGATCCAGTTCCACGTCGCCCACACTCAGTACTTCGGGCACCACGTCCGCCGCGTTGACCGACTGGGTACGGCGCAGAACCGCCCGGATTCGCGCCACCAACTCCCGCGGGTTAAACGGCTTTGGGAGATAATCGTCCGCCCCGATTTCCAGTCCCACGATGCGGTCCACATCCTCGCCACGCGCCGTCAACAGCAGCACTGGAATCTTCGACACGCTGCGAATCCGCCGCAGCACTTCAAAGCCATTGATTCCCGGCAGCATGACATCGAGCACCACCAGCGCATACTCATTCGTCAGCGCCTGCTGCAGCCCCTGTTCGCCGTCATGGACGGCCTTCAAGCTGAATCCCTCGGCCCGCAGGTACTCCTGCACCAGAGCGCACAATTCGACATCGTCGTCGACTACCAGCACGTGATCCATTCTTCTATTCATTCAACACCTTCGCGCGCTTCGACGCGGTAAAGATTTGTGATTGCCCGACCGCCCTTGGCTCTTAGCTCTTGGCTTTCAGCTTAGAGCCAAAGGCCAAAAGCTAAGAGCGATTTTCTTTTACAAAACTTTACCCCGCTTGACCGACTCTTTACCGCATATTTCTGAGAATAGTGTTCTTATCTGCATAGAACGTTCGGGCTGCCTCCCGGACCCACGAGATCCAGGAAGGATCAAAAGGAGTGTCAATGAAATCGACTCGTATTCGCATTCTCACCATCGGTGCCGCTGTGATCCTTGCCGTGGCAGCCGCGATCGCCCAAGGCATGCACGGTCATGGCGGCCCCGACGGCCACTTTAAACACATGCTCGAATTTTTCACCGACTATCTCGATCTGACCAGCGCGCAACAGGCTCAGGTCAAGGCCATCTGGGAAAAAGAGAAACCGACCCTCAAACCACTCATGCAGCAGATGCGCCAGAACCACGCCGCTATGCAGGCGCTCGAGACGAGCGGCACGTTCGACGAAGCCAAGACGCGAGCTCTGGCCACTTCTAACGCCCAGACCATGATCGAACTCCAGGTGCAGCACGCCCGCATCAAGTCCGAGATGATACAGGTGCTGACCCCCGACCAGAAAACCAAGTTTGCCAACTTCCAGGCCAAGAAGGCGGCACGCATGCAAGAACACATGCAGGAGCACATGGGTCCTCCGCCCGAGGACTAATTCACTCTCTCTCCATCCGGGTGGGGAACGGAACCTCCAACCTCCGTCCTCGCCCGGCTTTTTGCTCGAGTGGAGGAACCGAATGCAACGCGCCGACCTGCTCTACTCAGGATTGATGTTCGCCGCCGGCTTGCTGTCTCTCTGGACTGCGCTGCTCCTCAGCTCCGCCGTCGCAGCCCTCGCGCCCGCACTCCGAAAATCCGCACCCGGCGCTGCTACAATTTCATCTACAGAACAGCATGGTCCCAAAGAACCTACGCCCTCTAGTTCCCTATCTGAAGCGTCATCGCGGCGGTCTGCTATGGGGTGGCCTCTGCGTTCTATGCAATAACGGAATCTGGATCCTCTTCCCGCAAGTCCTTCGCCGCGCCGTCAACGATCTCCACTCCGGTGTAACCCGCCAGAAACTCCTGACCTATGCCCTGCTCGTAATCG
>JBAVVP010000163.1:0-66933 GCA_049697355.1 Terriglobales bacterium | reverse complement strand
GATACCAAGCTGTGTCAGACGGCGGGCTTCGTCGAGCACTCCGCTCCAAAGCTGATCATAAAAAAAGTGGATCTCGCGAGGGATGCACACTCCAATGCGGACGCCTGCCTTGGCAGCGGACAAGGCGCGCGCTGCCAGGTTCGGGGTATATCCGATTTGGCGCGCGATCTGCAGAATCCGCTGGCGGGTTGATTCTTTGATCCCATTGCGCCCGTGCAAGGCGCGGTCCACGGTGCCAATCGAGACGTTGGTCAGTTCCGCGAGCAGGTGAATTCCGTTTTTCTTTTCTTTCATCTCAAGCGTTCACCCTTCGATGACGCGACCCATGGCGCGCTCCCAAAGCTTGCGCGCGGGCTTGTCGGCGGCACTCCGGGATCTCCAGGGCCGTGCTTCTCGTGTACGTTCACGATGTTATACTCCTCCCGCCATTGGAATCCACGAAAATCGCCCCCAAGGAGCTAATCCCGTGTGTACTCGTCTCCGAGTCCTTTTCGTCCACGCCCTGGTGGTCCCGTTCGTTCTGCTCTGCGCTGCGTTCGCGCAGACCGGACAATCTCCAGATGTTCCGCCCTATTTGGATCCTGCGCAACCCCTCAATCTGCGGGTGGATGATTTGATCTCGCGGATGACGCTGGAAGAGAAGGCGTCCCAATTGGTGAACCAGGCGCGCGCGATTCCGCGATTGCAGGTTCCCGCCTACGACTGGTGGAGCGAGGCCTTGCACGGAGTCGCCAACGCTGGAACGGCCACCGTGTTTCCCGAGCCCATTGGATTGGCGGCCACTTTTGATGCGCCTCTGGTCCATGAGATGGCGGTCGTGATCGGCACGGAGGCCCGAGCCAAACACAACCAGGCGGTTCGCGCTGGGCGGCGAGACATCATGGAGGGGTTGGACTTCTGGTCGCCGAATGTCAATATCTTCCGCGATCCGCGCTGGGGGCGCGGCCAGGAAACCTACGGCGAAGATCCATTCCTTACCGGACGAATGGGCGTGGCGTTCGTAACCGGCCTACAGGGGGATGATCCCCTATATTTTCGAGTGATCTCAACCCCGAAGCATTTCGCGGTGCATAGCGGCCCGGAACCGTCGCGGCACACGATTGATGTGCGGGTGTCGAAACACGACATGGAAGACACCTACCTCCCAGCGTTTCGTGCTACCGTCACCGAGGGGAAGGCTGGGTCGGTCATGTGCGCATATAACCGCGTCAACGGCCAGCCGGCCTGTGCAAACAGCTTCTTATTGAACGATCAGCTGCGGGGAGCGTGGAGATTCAAAGGTTATGTGGTCTCGGACTGCGGTGCCATTGTCGACATCTTCGAAGGGCACCACTTTACAAAGAGCCAAGCGGAAGCGGCGGCGGTTTCCCTGAAGACGGGCATGGATAACGAGTGCGCAGACTTCTTCACTCGGGCTAATGACAACTCCGATTACGCGAAATATCTGGACGCGGTCAAGCAAGGTCTGCTGAGTGAAAAGGACATCGACGTCTCTCTGAGGCGGCTGTTCACAGCGCGCTTTCGCCTGGGGATGTTCGACCCTCCTGAGAAGGTACCCTACGCGCAAACGCCGGATTCGGAGATCGACAGCGCTGCGCACCGGGAACTCGCGCTGAAGACGGCGCGCGAATCAGTCGTCCTGCTCAAGAACGACGGCGTACTTCCCTTCGGCCCTAAGATCGCCAAGATCGCGGTCGTTGGCCCGCTCGCCCAATCGGTCGGAGTGCTGCACGGCAACTACAGCGGAACGGCTTCGCGAGCCGTCACCGCACTGGAGGGCATTCAAAAGCAATTTGGCGCGGCCCAGGTAAGTTTCGAGCCCGGCATGAACTTCCTGCGCGAACTAGCGGTGATCCCAGCGGCGGTGCTCTCGACCGACGATGGGCAAGCTGGGCTCAAGGGGGAATATTTTGCCGGGGCAGACTTTTCTGGCTCGCCGCAAACTGTTCGCGTAGACAATTACGTCGATCTGCAACTCTTCCACCCGGATTCCTCTGCGCTCATGTTGCCGGCCGGGATGAAGGAGTTCTCAGCGCGGTGGACAGGCTTCTTGACTCCGGCAGAATCGGGCACGTACCAAGTCGGGCTGGAGGGCTCCAGGAACAGGCTTTGGTTTGATGGAAAGCTGATCGTTGATGATCCAGAGTTACACGACCCCAAGCCTTCGATCGTGACCATGCAACTGGAGAAGGGACATCGCTACGCGGTGAAGATCGAATATCTGCGAGGGGGATTCGGAACAAAGTTTTCATGGCTGCCAGTGATCGCGGATCCAATCGGCGACGCGACGTTGTTGGCAAAGGCCGCGGATATAGTCGTTGCTGTGGTCGGCATTACGTCGAAGCTGGAAGGCGAAGAAATGAAAGTGGACGTACCCGGCTTCAAGGGCGGAGATCGAATCAGCCTCGACCTGCCCAAAGAGGAGGAAGACCTTCTCGAAGCGCTCCAAGGTACCGGCAAGCCGGTCGTCGTTGTCCTGATGAACGGCAGCGCTCTCTCGGTGAACTGGGCTGCCCAACACGCCAACGCAATTCTAGACGCCTGGTACGCCGGCGAGGAAGGCGGGACTGCGATTGCACAGACGCTGTCCGGTGCCAACAACCCGGCGGGGCGGTTGCCAGTGACCTTCTATAGAGGAGTCCAGCAGTTGCCGCCGTTTGAAGACTATTCCATGAAGAACCGGACGTATCGGTACTTCAATGGACAACCGCTCTACCGTTTCGGCTACGGGCTGAGTTACTCGAAATTTACCTACAGCAAGCTTAAGATTTCCGCCAGCGAGTTGAACGCAGGCGATCCCCTCAGCGTCGAAGTCGACGTCAGGAACGCAAGCGAACGAGCAGGAGACGAGGTGGCGGAACTCTACTTGCACTTTCCCGAATCGGCGGGCGCTCCCATTCGAGCGCTTCGGGGCTTCACACGAGTTCACCTGGGCGCTGGTGAAACACGGCATGTAGCCTTCACACTGCCAGCGCGCGACTTGAGTCAGGTAAACGAAGCTGGAGATCGAATCGTGGCCGCGGGCCCCTACCGCATCAGCGTAGGTGGAGGACAACCGGGGACAGGTGCCACGGTGGTGGAGACTTCCTTTTCAATTCGCGGCGAACAGAAATTGCCGGAATAGGTGGCTGCATAGAACCAGCTGCTGAAGAGGAGGTACACTGGAGTGCGGAAGCGGCTTCGTGGCGCGCTGGAGAACGAACTCGAGGGTGCAGCGTGAACCGGCGATGAAGAACTGGAAGCTGGGAGTTACCATTGCCGCATTGTCGCTGTTCGCACCATCGAGCCGGCGCGCGCCGAGCCCATTCCTTCTGCCGGCCCTCGGACAAACGGCGCGGGCGGCGGAGACCACTGACAAGCCGCGCGAAAGTCCTATCCAGTTTGCCTACCAACCCATCGACTTTACACTGGACAGTTGCGAGACGCCCGTGCGCCATGCGCCGGAAACCATGGCTGGGGGCGTGGCGGTCTTTGACTACAACAACGACGGCAAGCTGGACATCTTCTTCGCCAACGGCGCCGATATCGACACGCTCAAAAAAAGTTCTCCGAAATATTCGAACCGCCTTTTCGAAAATGACGGCAAAGGACATTTCACCGACGTCACCGCCAAGGCGGGGCTGGCGGGCACTGGCTACGACACCGGCGTAGCCATTGGTGATTACGACAACGACGGGTACGAAGATATCTTCGTTGGCGGAGTGCACCACAATACGCTCTACCACAACAACGGGGACGGAACCTTCACCGATGTGACCGCCAAGGCGGGTCTCAATAAGCCCGATGCTGAGTACGGCCCGCTCTGGTCGGTCGGCGGCGTTTGGGTGGACGTGAACAATGACGGCCTGCTGGACCTGGTAGTCATCAACTATCTCAAGTGGGATGGGGAGCACGAACCAGTTTGTCAGGACGAGGGCCATCGCGACTACTGTCATCCAAAAATGTATAAGCCGACCCCGAACCAGTTATTCCTCAACAACGGCGACGGGACTTTCAGGGATGCCTCGATCGAGTATGGATTCCGCGCGCATCCTGGAAAAGGCATGGGAGCGGCAGTGGCTGACTTTGACCTTGACGGCCGCATGGATCTCTTCATCACCAACGACAAGCTGTTCAATTGGTTTTTCCGAAACATAAACGGTTCGCGCTTTGAGGAAATTGGATTCGACGCCAATGTGGCGTTACGCGAAGACGGCATCTTCATCTCCGGGATGGGTGCCGATTTCCGCGATCTTGATAATGATGGCTATCCCGACATTGTCGTGGTCGCCCTGGACAATGAAACATTTCCGATCTATCGGAACACTGGAAAAGGAAGTTTCGTCGAAGTGACGGAATCGAGCGGCGTGACCAGCCAGAGCTTGCCCATGGCCGGTTATTCTCCGACGATCGCCGATTTCGACAACGACGGCTGGAAAGACATCTTTGTTTCGCGCGGGCACGTTCAGTCTCTTTTGTCCGCGCCTCGCATAACCGTGGAACAACCGAACACGGTCTTCCGCAATCTGGGTGGGATGAAGTTCGCCGCGTTGACCGCCGAGGCCGGGCTAACCTCACGCCCCCCTGCCCGGCACCGGGGATCCGCCATCGGTGACTTGAACGGAGATGGGCGTATCGACGTGGTCGTGAGTGCACTAAATGCTCCAGCGGAGATTTGGATCAACCAGAGCCCGGGCAACAACCATTGGCTGGAACTCAAGCTTCAAGGAACCAAGAGCAATCGCGATGGCATCGGGGCACGCATCAAGGTGGTGACCAAGAGCGGTACGCAATATGACCATATGTCAACGGCCGCGGGCTATGCTTCGTCCAGCGCCGGACCGGTCCATTTTGGCTTGGGAACGAATCCCTCGGCGGATCTGGTCGAGATCCGCTGGCCCTCCGGCACAACGCAGCAACTACGCGACGTCGCAGGCGACCGTATCGTTTTAGTCAAGGAGCCGGCGAAGTAGATTGTGTCCCTTCCTGGGAGTGGCTATCCGGCGTGCCTATCGGTCCGTGACCACTGCGATTCGGCTGAGCGATTCGATGTCCGGGTAGGAGTAGCTGGGAATCAAGTGCAGTTCGGGTGGCACGGTCTTGGCAGTGATGGCCTTCACGACAGTTTCCAGTGCCGGGCCAGCGACGGGCGGCACCACCACAGTTGCGATCAGCAAACCACGGTTGACAAAGGCCTGCCCGGTGCGGGGCAACCCGTCCACTCCGAGGAAAAGCAATTGCGACCGCGCCCCGCCGGGCACTAAGAGCTTTGCCTCCTCAAACGCTTTCCTCGCTCCAATGGCGATGGAGTCATTCTGAGCGGCGACGGCGCAAAGCGGCTGCTGCTGCGAGGTAGTCAGGCGCAACCACGACGAGACCGCGTGATAGCCGCCTTCCTCCGTCCAATTATGGCTTTTCATCAGCTTGAGGGTTATGCTCGCCGCCTTTGCACCCTCAAGACCAATGAGCCGCTGCTGTGCGGCCAGGGTATTTGACGGACCTTGAATGCACAGGACGGTTGCGGCTGGCGGGAGAATCGCGGCGAGTTGCTGCGCCTGAATGCGCCCCACCTGTTTGTGGTCGGAACTGACGGCAAAAGCCGGCGCTGGAAAGTTCCCCCGCAAATCCGCCAGGGAACTGGCATCGCGGTTGAGAACAACCCATGCGATGCCCGCGCTGACGGCGGCTCGACTCACCTGCGGAAATTCAGTGCCTCCCGCAGGCTCGACTAGTATGGCGCTCAGCCCCGCCTTGTACTTGTGAATTACGTCGAGCAGTTGCGCGCTCTGGGTGACAGAGTTGCTGTCGGCGTAGAAAATCTCCAGTTCCACGTTCTGTTGTTGCGCCACCGTTTCGGCGGCCTTGGCTTGCTCCAGCTGATAGTCGTTGTCACGGGTAATTAAGGATAAGACGACCTTGAGCTTGTTCATGGGGTTCCCCGATAACTCTCCGGCGGTCCGAGGTAGCTCGGTTTTACGCCACCCAGATCGACCACCAACTTCTGCAGTACGACTCCCGAATCTACCATCCAGAACTTCAGAGTGTGATAGCCCGGTCTTGCCAGAATGTACGTCGACTTGACCGTGCGCACGCTATCCTCAACCGACTTCTCCCAATCTGCAAGCGTATTGTGCGCCAGCACATCAATGATCTGGGGCGGTTGGTCATCGAATGAGATTGCGTACCGCAGACCCCGCCCGGGCACAAAATTCAAGGTCGGGGCAAGGATCGCTTCAACTGCAACCGGCCCCGCGTGGAATAAATACATTCGATACTCGAGACACGGAGGGTCAGGAGGCGTCACGCTTCGTGAGGTAACTGGAAAGATCGACATGGATGACAGCGTCCGACCGTAGTCCGCGATTTTCTCCCAGTGCACTGTAGTCGCGTCAATCTTTTTCGTATAGTGCTCAGCTTCGATGGAAACGTAACCGTTCGCCTCAACAAAGCCGGGCAAGGAAGCTCTGGCCGGTGTTTCAGGATTGAATGCTTCCACTCTGACGGTGGCTTCAGCGCCAGCACCCACAATCGTTACCGCACCTTTAGACAAGCCCTTCGGCACCTTCTGCCAGTCCACGCTCACCCAGAGGCGCCGCTCTTTTTCTATGATGCTGCGCTCTATGGAGCCCCGCGTTCTGTCCAGCACAATCCACGGCGCGCTGACCGTGGCTGTGAATTGAAAGGGCACGGCTCCGCGATTAAAGACGTCGATGTAGCGCCGTTGCTGGTTGAACCCGTCAAATTGCGGAAGCGAAGGCTCGCCGGATGTGCCCGGCCAAGCCGCCGTCGAACCTTCAACCGCGACCCCCAGTGCGCCGGCCACCGGGACTTCAATCTCAGCGACTTTGGGCATGACGTTTGAGGACGGCTCGTTCCACGAGGAATATCCGATATGAGTCTGGTCCATCATATGGTTCCACTTTCCGTGCGCGAGAGTGTGGTTGTAGAACTCGGAAAGCGTAGCGTCAGCGCGAAACAGCGCTCGGGCCTGCGCCGCGAGGTCGTTCGTGCTGGCCCGGCCTTGGCTGGCATACAACTGGTTCTTTCCCGCCGTCACATAGAGCTGAACAACTTGAGCGGAGGCTTTTGCCGGGTAGAGCACGAGTTCGAAGAAAGCGTCGCGCGCATTCTTCGGCAGGCTTCGATCGATGTGCTCAGCCTTCGCAACAACTGCTTCCCACTCGGCGACGATACGGTCCGCTTCCGCGTAATCCACCAGACTGAAAGTAGCGGGGTCGAGAAGTTCAGGCTTCCGCCGTCCGTTGTATTTTGTATATGCGGAAATGATGTCGGAAATCTCCAGCGCGTATCTCGGTCCAAACTCGCGCTCAGCCCAACTTCTGGTATATTCCCGAATCTTCTCCTGCGACCATTGATCCTGCGACCATCGACCGGGATTCCACGCCAACGTAAGGAAGAATTCTGTCGGAAACTCCATGGGCTTGAGGTCGCCCACGTTGACAATCCAAATGCGATCCGCCCCGTAGCGATACGCCAGGTTCATCTGCTCCCACACTTTTGTGATTGGAATCGTGTTGAGCCACTTGTAGGAGCGCGGACCTCCCACGTAATCGAAGTGGTAGTAAACTCCGGCGCCGCCACTGCGTTTTCTTTCGTCGTCAGTCGGCAGCCTTCGGACATTGCCCCAGTTGTCGTCGCACCAGAGCAAAGTCACATCGTCTGGAACTCGCATCCCACGCTCGTAGTACTCCTGCACTTCCTTGTACAGCGCCCAGAGCTGGGGCACTTTAGAAACGTCGGGATTCACGCGATCGGCGATGATCTTTCGTTGGTCAGTGACAATCCGTTCCAGCAGATTCACGTTGTCCGCCATGTCGCCGCCCTCCACCATGGGCAGGTCGCCATCGCCACGCATGCCGATGGTAAAAATGCTTTCATAGTTCTTGTTGCGCTCGGCACCCTCCGTCCAGAATTGGCGGAGAACCTCGGCATTGGTCGCATAGTTCCAGGGTCCCGTGCCGTGCCTCTTCCACTCCTGTTGCGCTCGCAGCATCGGCTCGTGGTGCGAGGTTCCCATCACGATGCCATATTCGTCGGCCAGCTTTGGGTTCAGCGGATCGTCCTCGTTGAAAGCGTTGTTCCACATGGCCGGCCAAAGATAGTTGGCTTTGAGCCGCAGCAGGAGCTCGAAAACTTTCTCGTACATCTGATGGTTGAAGTTTCCGAACTTTTCGTGCGCCCAGCCAGCCAGCGCGGGAGCCTCGTCGTTCAAGAAGATTCCTCGATACCGGACCGCGGGAGGCCCTTGTACGAACTTGCCCGCCTTCACGAAGAGAGCGTCTTTATGAGCGACAGGAACGTCAGCCCACCAATACCAGGGAGACACTCCCATCTGCTCCGAAAGGTCGTAGATGCCATAGATGGTCCCGCGCTTATCGCTCCCGGCAATAATCAATCCGACTTCAACTCCGGGCACAGGCTTCCGAACAACTTGAATGAGGAACGACTCCCACTGCCCGGCGATAGCGGTTACATCAATCTTCCGTTGCCGGATGAGCCGGTCGATGACTGCGTTCTTTCCGATCGTGCCTACCACGATCTCATGGGTTCCGAGATCGCTTCCGACTTCAGCAACCGTGGGGCTGCGGCCGGTGACCCGAGCGACGTCGGCTTGCAGGTCCCTGGCGGCCCGCAGCACACCCGCGTAATCGTTGGGGTCTACATAAATGCTGGCGAGGGTTCTTCCTTGCGCAATGGCAAAGCTGCCGGGCCGATGAACGTACTCCACATACCGTGCCTGGCCAAGAGCGAAGCTGGGTTGAGCGAAATTGAAAAGACACAGGACAAACAGAATCGTCTTGCCGGGCCACTTGACCGGCAGGACACACTCGCGGGAACTTGCAGCACGAGACCAGTCTTTCGTCGAGAGAGAACGCATCGCCGCAACCGTCGCAAATCCAAACCCTGGGTGGTTCGCTAGCGGACGCCGAGAAGAATATCGACGGTGATCTGATCGAGCCGTTCGTAAGGCAAAGGCTTTTTCGCAATCCTGGCCTTGTCGAAGCTATATCCCAACAGGGCGGCAGCACCGTTTCGCGAGTGCTTGTCCACCGGCGGCGTATCCTTTGTCTCTGCTTCGATCTGCTTCAGAATGTCCCGGATTTCCTTGTCGGCACTCCACTGCTCCGCCTTCTCTTTCAGGATGAGATAAGTGCGCATGCAGCCACGAGCGAAATCCTTCACGCCTTCGTAGTCCTCGGTGCGGTAGGCATGAGCGTCGAAGTGGCGCGAGCCTTCGTAACCGACATCTTCCAGGAACTTCACCAGCCAGAAAGCGGATTTGAGGTTGTGCGAGCCAAAACGCAAATCCTGATCGAAGCGTCCCGGCGCCTGATCATTCAGATCGATGTGGAAGAGTTTCCCCGCTTCCCAGGCCTGTGCCACTCCGTGCATGAAGTTCAGGCCAGAAATTTGCTCATGAGCCACCTCAGGATTGACCCCGACCATTTCGGGATGATCCAGGGTTGGGATCAGCGCCAGATAGTGCCCGATGGTTGGAAAATAAATATCGCTGCGTGGTTCGTTGGGCTTAGCCTCCAGAGCGAACTTGAAACCGTATTTCTTGTCGGCGTTGTATTCACAAAGGTAGTTAATGGCATGGCGCGCGCGCTGGACGGCAACGTCGGCCCGGCGGCAACCATCCGTTTCAGCGCCGTCTCTCCCCGCCCAAAGAACGAAGACCTTCGCGCCCAGTTCTGCCCCGAGATCCATCGCGCGCATCGTCTTCTGGAGCGCGTAGGCGCGTACTTCGGGATCATTCGCGGTGAAAGCTCCGTCGCGGAAGACGGGGTGGAAGAACAGGTTAACCGTCGCCATGGGCACGACGATGTGGTTGCGATCGCAGGCTTTCTTGAAAGCACAGACAATCTGATCGCGTTGCGCCGGCGTGGCATCAATCGGAACCAAGTCGTTGTCGTGGAGATTCACGCCCCATGCCCCTACCTCACCCAAAAGATTGACCAGTTCTGGCGGAGCCATCCGCTCCCGCACAGCATCGCCAAAGGGATCCCGCCCGCGGTTTCCCACAGTCCAGAGGCCGAAGGTAAATTTGTGTTCTGCCTTGGGTTCGTATTTTCCGTTCTTTATCATAAGAGTGCCTCCCTCAAACAAAAACCGTTTAGCCGGCAAAGATGTCGCGCGTAGCACCATACACACGGCGATAGGCCGCATAGTTCTTGTTCAGCGTAGCTACCGCATCTGCGTTGGGGCGGACCCTCTTTACGACGCGTACAACCGAGGTGCATGCCTCATCCACCGAAGCCCACATCCGCGCGCCCACACCCGCCAGCAGGGCGGCGCCGTACGCGGCTCCCTCTTCTGCCTCGACGACTTCAACTTCGTGCCTGTAAACATCGGCCTGGATCTGCCGCCACAGTGTCGACCTGGCGCCGCCTCCGCCCAGCCGCACGCTTTTTACCGGGACATTCATCTCATCGAAAATGCTAAAGGTGTCGCGCAAGCTGAACGCGACGCCCTCAAGAATCGCGCGAATCACATCCCCCCTGGTATGGGAGGCCGTAAGGCCCACGAAAGCGCCTCGGGCGCGAGGATCCAGGTGCGGTGTGCGTTCACCCATGAGATAGGGCGTAAACAAGAGCCCATTGCAGCCCGGTGGCGCGGTCGCCGCTTCTTCTGTCAAACGTTCATAAGGATCTCGCCCATCGTCGTTGCCTCCGCCAAACTGATCGCGAAACCAGCGCAGGGAGAGCCCCGCCGCTTGGGTAACACCCATCACGTGCCAGCGGCCGGGAATCGCGTGACAAAACGTATGCAGTCGTCCCTTGCGATCCAGCGCCGGCGCATCGGTCGCCGCAAATACGACCCCGGACGTACCGATCGTCGCGCTCACCGCACCCGGCGTCACAATCCCCATCCCGGTCGCCCCTGCCGCCTGATCCCCGGCGCCCGCGACCACCGGAGTTCCGGCCTTCAAACCCGTGGCGGCAGCGGCACGAGCGGACACTTTCCCGCAAACGTCGGGCGATTCATAGAGGGCTGGCAACAAGGCTCGATCGATTTCGGCCGCTTCCAGCATCTCGTGGGACCAGCGCCGGTTGGCAACATCCAGCAACAGAGTCCCGGAAGCATCCGCCATGTCGGTGGCGCGATCTCCCGTGAGCTGGTAGCGAACATAATCTTTGGGCAGCATGACCGAGCGAACCCGCTTCCAGTTGTCCGGTTCGTTTTCTCGCACCCACAGGAACTTGGTCAGCGTGAAGTTGGGCAGAGCCGGATTGCAGGTCAGCTGAATGAGCCGTTCGGCTCCGATCTTTTCCGTTAGCTCGCAGCACTGGCGATGGGTGCGCACGTCGCACCAGATCAGTGCCGGACGCACCACCCGCCCACTCTCATCGAGCATTACGGCGCCGTGCATTTGTCCGGAGAAACCCAGACAAGCGATGTCGCTCCCCCGCAGTCCGGCACGCTCCAGAGCGCGTGGAACGGCAATCGCACAAGCAGCCCACCAATCGTCAGGTTGCTGCTCGGCCCAGCCAATCTGCGGCGACGCAAAGGGAGCATGCTCTTCCGTGGCGGAGGCAACTACAGACCCGTCTTGATCCACAATAAGGGCCCGCGTTCCGCCGGTTCCTACGTCAATCCCGAGTGCGTAGATAAGCTTCCTCCTTCGCGCTAGCTTTAGGTATGCACATCGGGTGGGCTGGCTGCCAAACTCAAGAATGTGCAGAGAAAGGACATCGTGTACGTTAACGGACCTGTTATAGTACCACCGATTCTCCGAAGTGCAAGTCCGCGTTCCACTCGTTGCGGACTCTGCTGAATCGTGTTCGATGCCGCAGCCCACAGCGTTGATCTCTCACGACGTAGCGGCGACCGTGTTTGGGGTTGAGTATTTCTTTCGCCGTTCGGTCAGCTCGTCCTGGATGCGGATATTGAGCGTCTTGCCGATCGGGTAGATCGCCAAACATACGATGCCGAGAGCGAGGGTGGCGGCCGGGTAGAGAGTCGCACCCAGGCGGATCCCGAGCAGGGCGCGCTGTGTTTGCGGGACGTTAGGAACGTAGCCATAGGCGGCGATCACCCATGCGCTGAGCGCTCCACCAAGGCTCAAACCGGCTTTAAGAGCGAAGAGAATGCCCGCATACATGAAGCCCGTAGCGCGGCGCGAGTTTTTCCACTCCGAGAAGTCGGCCACGTCGGCGATCATCACCCACAGCAACGGCACGGTGGGCCCCCACCCGATGGGCCAGAGGATGCTGAGCACGACCAGCAGGGTCATCGATGTCGGCGTGACGAAGAAAACGAGTGCGGTCGCGATGGCCGTGACCGACATGCCTGCGATGAAGACCGCCTTTTTACCGAAGCGATCGGCGAGGGCTTTGGAAAAGACGATCCCGACAATTTGAATCAAGCTGCCCAGCACAAAAAACAAGCTCAGGCCAACGGCGGCGGCATTCGAGCCGTCACGATTCACCAGCAGGCCGAGGGCGTTCAACCCCAACTTCCAGCTTGTTACCGGCCCGGCGCCGAGGGCTGCGAGACCGAGCTTGTCGAGGGATGCCTTGACCGTCCCTTGGTCAAGGTAGTAGGCGAAGAGATAGTTCAACGAACTGCCGCGCACCACAAGCGTTGTGAAGATGAGCAGCGTGAGAACGAACATTACGATCCACGGACGACAAGTGAAAACGTCCTTCAGGTCGGCACGCAGGGAGGCTTTCTGTCCGGGGGCGGAGAAAACCCGTTCGCGCGTAGTGGCGAATGTGATCAGGTTCAGAATGATGATGAGAAACCCGAAGATCGCCATCGTGATTGCCCAGCCCCTGGCGGAATCGCCATGGCCCAGCTTGGCCACCAGTGGCAGCGGGAGCGCTTGAATGATGAACTGCCCGATCAAGGCTCCGACAAAGCGATAGCCGGCGATACTGCTTCGCTCGCTGCTATCGGGCGTCATCACGCCCATGAGAGCCGAATAGGGCGTGTTGTTGGCGGAATAGAGCATCATCACCAGCGAGTAAGTGATGTAGGCGTAGACGAGCTTCCCGTGAGGTCCAAAGTTCGGGGTTACGTACACGAGCCAGAAAATCACGCCGAAGGGGATAGCGGTTCCCAGAATCCAGGGGCGGAACTTGCCCCAGCGGGTTTGCGTCCGGTCCGACAATGCGCCGATCACCGGATCAATGACGGCATCGCCGAGCCGGAGCACCAGGAACATCGAGCCAACCGCCACCGCGGAAAGCCCAGCCGTGTCTGTATAAAAACGGGTCTGGTAGAGAATCATCGACTGAAAGAAAAAGTTGGTCGCGACGTCGCCGAGGGCGTAACCGATCTTTTCTCTGGAGGCAAGCCTTTGAGCACCGTTAGCCATAGATGGTCTCGTTTCTAAGAACCTTCACTCTTGCACCAGAAGAAGCGCTTTCTGGAGGTCTTCGTTCCGCGACGAATTTCCCACCATGATTTCGAATTCGCCGGGCTCGACGGTGTATTTCATGTTCACGTCGTACAAGGCAAGCGACTCTGGTGTAATTTCCAAGCTGACCGTTTTCGTCTCACCCGGTTGCAGTGAAACTTTCTCGAAGGCTTTCAGTTCCTTGACGGGTCGCGTCACGGAACTCACCCGGTCGCGGATGTACATTTGCACGACCTCCGTGCCTGCGCGCTTGCCTGTGTTCGTGATGTCCGCCAGAGCACGCGTGGCCCGATTGCGTCTAATCTTCTTCTTCTCCAAGCGCACGTTCTGGACGGCGAAGGTTGTGTAGCTCAGACCGTAACCAAAAGCGTAGAGAGGAGAGACGTCGTCGAACAGATAACCCCGTCGCGCGGAGGGCTTGTGGTTGTAGAACGCCGGCAGATGACCAGCAGATCGCGGGATGGTGATCGGCAGCTTGCCCCCCGGGTTGAAATCCCCAAACAGCACTTCCGCGACAGCCGGTCCCGTTTCCTGCCCCAGATACCAGCACTCGAAAATGACCGGCACGTTTTCGCTCACGTAATTGATGGAGAGCGGGCGCCCGTTGAACAGGAAGACGATGACCGGTTTGCCGGTTGCGACCATCGCCTTGACCAGTTCTTCCTGTCTCCCGATGAGATCCAGACTGGTACGGTCGCCCATGTGGACCAGCGACCATGCCTCACGCGAGGTCTGCTCGTTGCCCCCGATGGCGAGCACGATGACGTCCGCCTGCTCGGCGACGTCGACGGCCTCGGCAATTTGCTTGCGGTCTTCATCAGGATTGGACGGGGTGACTTCGTCCCGGTTCCATGATCCGCCGATGGTGATCTTGCAGCCCTCACTGTAGAGGACCTTGGCACGATTGCCGACCCTGGCCTTGATGCCATCGAGCACCGTGCTGTTGTGCTTCGGCACTCCGCTGTAGCCGCCAAGCAGACTGCGGTCCGCATTCGGGCCGATGACCGCGATGGTCTTGATCCGATCCAGATTGAGCGGCGCGATGTTGTTGTCATTCTTCAGCAACGTGATGACTTCCCGCCCTGCTTGCAGGGCCAGCTTCCGATTGGCTTCGGAGCCGACAACCCGTGCGGCTTCGTCGGGATCTACGTAGGGATCGTCGAACAGGCCCATCTGGAACTTCCAGTACAGCATCGGGGCGACTAGTTCATCGAGTTGGGACTCTTTGAGCACGCGTTTGCGGACCAGTTCGACCAAATGCAAATAGCAGTCCGGGTCAGGTAGTTCGATATTCACACCCGCTTCGACCGCGAGAGCGCACGCCTCTTTCTTGTCCCTTGCCACGGAGTGCCCGTGAGTATCGGGACGGTAACTCAACTCCCAAATTGCGAAATAGTCGGCGGCGACGAATCCTTTGAATCCCCACTCCTTGCGTAGCACGTCACGTAGCAACCACTTGTTGGCATGCGATGGCACGCCGTCAATTTCGTTATAGGAAGCCATCACGCTGACGGCCCCGGCTTTGTCCAGGACCGCTTTAAAGGGATAAAGGAAGGTTTCGCGAAGCAGGCGCATCGATACATTCGCCGGCGCACAGTTCATGCCCGATTCCGGCTGTCCGTGGCCGGCAAAGTGCTTAAGGGTTGCGATGACATGCCGCTTGTCCCGGAACTTCGCATCACCTTGGAACCCGCGCACCGCCGCGATTCCGAGCCGCGAGACCAGGTACGGATCTTCCCCGTAGGTCTCTTCCACGCGACCCCAACGCGGATCGCGCGCCACATCCACGACCGGCGTCAGGGCCTGATGGGTCCCGCGAACCCGGGCCTCTTCGGCCGTCATCGTGAAAAGTGACTCGACCAGTTTCGGATTGAACGTCGCTCCCAGCGCGATGGGTTGCGGGAAACTCGTACCGTCGATGGCAGCGTGACCGTGCAGGCACTCCTCATGAAACATCACCGGAATTCCCAGGCGACTGTTCTCGATGAAAAACTTCTGGATGGCGTTGGTGAGTTCCGCCATGCCGCGCGCGTCCTTGCCCTTTCCGGCGTCACTAGGGCGACCGACCTGACCCAGTCCGCGGCGATCTTTGAAAGCGGTCTTGGCCTTTTGAAGGTCGAACTTGCCGTCGCCATCGACGAGGGTCTCTGGCTTCTTCTGCCAGACACAAACCATCTGTGCCGCCTTTTCTCCCAGCGTCATGCGGGACAGCAAGTCTTTCACCCGCTTCGCCACGGGTAGGGCAGCATTTTTGTAAGGACGGGACTTCGATTGTTTTCTGACAGCGACTGGAGTTCGTTCTGTCTGTTTCATGCGCACCATGTTTGCTTGCACCGGGAGACCGGCAACGGGAAAGCATAACTTGAAGAAGAGCAAACGTCGAATGAACTTGTTGCCCGCGAACTTGTTGCGCGGCGTCAACCTTTCGCTCATTGCGAATGAAGTTCGCTAAGCTCTGCACCAGCATGCTAGAGCGTTGCTACTGGAGGTCATCCAGATCAGAGGTGCGAATGTGAGGTCAGAACCGGCGCGCGGGGCCGGTGGATTCGCGGATGATGAGTTCCGGGGCGAGGGCGATTTCCGGAATAAAGGGAGCGCGCTCTCCGATGCGGTCGAGCAGGGTTTGTGCGGCGACGGTGCCCATTTCGAGGAGGGGCTGGTGGACGGTCGTAAGAGGAGGAATGGTGAAAGAGGAGAAGTCGATGTCGTCGAAGCCGACGACGGAAACGTCGCAGGGAACGCTTAGGCCGACTTTGTGAAAGACGACCATGGCACCCATGGCGGAAGTGTCGTTATAGGCGAAGAGAGCGGTGAAGGGGAGCTTGGTGGCCAGCAGCGCCTTCGCGGGAAGGCAGCCGATATCGGGAGTGTTCGGGGTATTTTCGAGTTGGAACACGAGTTTCGGGTCGATGGGGAGATTCAATTCGGCGGCAACTTCCTGGATGGCGTTCCAGCGCGGGACGGAGTCCGAGCTGGTAGAAGGTCCGCGAAAAAAAGCGATCTGTCTGTGGCCCAGGTCTAAGAGATGCTGAAGGACGAGCCGTGCGGCGCAGTGGTGATCGAGGATGATGTTGGTGACGTTGGGGACGTGCTGATGGCCGGCGATGGCAACGGTAGGAACCGTGTGCTGCTGGTCAACCGAAGTGTCAATGGTAATGATGCCTTCGACGCCGCGGGTGAGAAGCAACTGGAAATAAGAGCGCATGAGTTTGTAGTCATGGCGGTGGGCGACGGTGAGGAAGAGGAAATTGTTCTTGCGCAGGAAGGTTTCGATACCGCTGATGACCGTTGCGCCGTAGGCATCGCCGATTTCCTCGGCGATGACGCCGACGGTGTAGCTGCGCTTGACGCGGAGAGAACGCGCGAGGAAATTCGGACGATAGTTGAACTGGTGAGCGGCCTTGAAGATGCGGTCGCGGGTGTGTTCGGGGATAGAGCGGGAGGCTGGCGAATTGTTGAGAACACTGGAAACGGTTCCCGCCGTAAGGTCGAGATGCAAAGCCAGTGACTTGAGAGTAACTGCAGGCACCTTCGTGGTGTGGCGTGCCTTAGCGGATTTTTTCATGGGGTCATAACCTCGCTCAACACCCTGCGGAGCGAAGCACCACTCATTCTAACGCGATTTTGTCAGGGAGGGTGCAAGGAAATAAAAGCAAGTGAAAGCGATTTCCCTTTACAGAAACGTTTATCTAGCGTTATCTGACCTTGACATTGGCGGGCGTATATTCCAGACTCAACGCAAAAGAAGCGACGTCTTCGCACTGAGATGATGAGAGTCGAAGCCGGTCCAGCGGAGCCGCGCGGGCCGGGAACGCACGTTAAGTAAGTCGTGGAGCGTGTAGTAAGGAACGCAGGCACGATCGGCTGCGCGGCGAGTTACAGGAGAAAGGGTGAGCGGTCGTGGACGGGTTGCGAGAGCGGGTGGAGCGGGAATTGCGCGGCGACATTCTGCCGTTTTGGTTGAAGTACGCGGTGGACGATGAGTATGGCGGGTTTCGCGGACAGATTGCGAACGATCTGACGATTGATCCGCTGGCGCATAAAGGGCTGATCCTGAACGCGCGCATTCTGTGGACATTTGCCAAGGCGTACAAGGTTTACGGGGACGAGATCTACCTGCGGACGGCGCGGCGGGCGTACGAATATCTGCAGCAGTACTTCTGGGACGAAGAATTCGGCGGGATGTACTGGATGGTGGACCACCTGGGGAACCCGGTGGAAACGAAAAAGCGGATTTTCGGGCAGGCATTTACCCTGTACGCGCTGGCGGAGTACGCGTCCGCAAGCGCGGAAAAGGAACCGCTGGGAGAAGCCATTGCGCTGCACCAGATGATTGAAGACGCCAGCCATGACGAAAAGAACGGCGGATACTTCGAGACCTATGAGCGAGACTGGAAACTGGCAGAAGAGCAGCGGCTGAGCGAAGCGGACATGGATGAACAGAAATCCATGAACACTCACCTGCACCTGTTGGAAGCGTACGCGAATCTGCTGCGGATTTGGAATGACAACGCGCTGCGGAAGGGTCTGCGTGAACTGGTGCGTATTTTTCTGGAACACATCCTTGACCCGGAAACGCACCATTTACGGATGTTTTTCGACGCAATGTGGCACAACCACTCGGACCGGTTTTCCTTTGGGCATGATATTGAGAGCAGTTGGCTGATCTGCGAGGCTGCGGGAGTCCTGGGCGACCAGGCCATTCTGGAGGAAGCGCGGATTGCCGCGGTGAGGATGGCGCAGGCGGTGTACCAGCAGGCGGTGGACACGGATGGCGGCCTGTTCTACGAAGGCCGAGGCAAGGAAATCATCGACACGGACAAGCAGTGGTGGCCGCAGGCGGAAGCCGTGGTGGGATTGCTGAACGCCTATGAACTTTCAGGGAAAGATCATTTCCTGAAGGCCTCGGAGAAGAGCTGGGACTTCATAGAAAAATACATCGTGGATCGCCAGCACGGAGAGTGGTATGGGAAGGTGTCGCACGACGGCACGCCGAGCAACGACAAGTACAAGGTGGATCCCTGGAAGTGTCCGTATCACAACAGCCGAGCCTGCTTTGAACTAATGGAACGGCTGGACAAGTTGGCCAGGAACCGCAGGGTTTGAACGCGCTGATCCGGAAGAATCTCTCCGTGCTGAACACATACGGCAAATTTCCGGGCGAACGCAAGCTCCGGCTAAGAAGAAGAGCGTGAAGAACTCCAAGCGATAGAGGGGGGCGCGGCAGCGCACCGCGCGAACTCGCCCTATTCTCCCGTGACCGTATTCCTTAGGAGCGGCATCGGCGCAATGGCTTCCCTCTTCCGGATCATGCAAATGCCGGCGACCAAGATCCAGAGAATTACTGGGAAGGTGCCAACGATAATGGGGCCCCATCCGAGAGCATTGTAGAAACGAGTGGGGTCGAGGGTGCCTCCGTACATGGCAGGAATGGATGCGGCACAGAGCGCGGCGCCGACATAGGCCAGCCAAGCGGTCCACTTAGGCAACGCCCCTGTAGCCCAACTGGCGTAACCCGCCGCGCCGAGGAATAGTCCGGTCGTGACGAAAGCGATGGGACCGTTGAAGATGAGAAGTGCGCCTTCGACCAAGGCTCGGACCGCGGTGGGATCGGCCTTGCCGCCAAGCGTATCCAGGGCCGCTCCTCCCTCCAGCGAGTCGGCCACGAGCGTGACCGCCCACCAGATCATGCCGGCTCCAAAGGCCAGCGTGGCAGCCCACTCATAGTCAGCCCGCGCTTTCCTTATCAGATGGCGGAAACCGGCAAAGAAGATCATGGAGCTGACGTAGATGCACATGTCGAGCAGCACGCGCGTGAGAGCGACGTCCTTGATTTTCGTCATGTATTGGCTGTGAGCTACGGTGTCGTTGAAGGGAGGCGCGTTGCCTACCATCCAGAGCGGGAACTCCATCAGGACCAGGACGAAGACTGCTATCCCAAAAGCACCGGTCCAGTGGATCACTTTCAGATCGTTCATGAGCAGCTCCTTTGCCGGTAATTGAAACAGTTTGCCCCCCCGAGCAGGCCGGATGACGGCAAGCTAGAAGTTATGAACATGGCTAACAAACTCGCCAATTACTTTAGCCCGTTACTCGCGCCGATCGAGGGTTGGCCGCTTAACGCAGCGTCGCTTTGACCGATACAGTTTTAGGGCCCGACGGGGGCAGCGGTACGAGGTTGCCCTTCACGGGCGCGCCATTCACTTCGAGAGAAACCTGGTTGCCCTCTCCGGCGCGCTGCACTTCGATGTCATAGGTCACGCCGCGAAATTTGCGGGTAGCCTTGAAGCCGCGCCAGCTTTTCGGGATGACCGGCGCGATCAAGAGCCCATCGTAGGACGTGCGGATGCCAAGAATCCATTGCGTGATGGCGTAGTAGTTCCAAGCGGCTGTGCCGGTAAGCCACGAGTTTTTGGCTTCCCCATGCGTGGGAGCATCGCGGCCGGCGATCATTTGGGCGTAAACGTAGGGTTCGCAGCGGTGGACGTCGCTGATTTCCTCGCGAGCGGAAGGATTGATCCGGTTGTAATAGTCGTGGGCACGGTCTCCATTGCCGACGCGCGTTTCGCCGATCATGACCCACGGATTGTTGTGGCAGAAGATGCCGGCGTTCTCCTTGTAGCCCGGCGGGTACGAGGAGATCTCGCCGAGTTCGATGTAATACTTCGAGTAAGCCGGCTGTTGCAGGACGATGCCGTGTTTGGTGGCGAGCAACTGGCGCGTGGATTCGAGGGCGCGAGCCGCGAGGCCATCTTCTATGCCGATGCCGGCCAGTGTGCAGATCCCCTGCGTCTCGATGAAGATCTTGCCCTCGGCATTTTCCTTGGAGCCGACCTTGCGGCCGAAATCGTCGTAGGCGCGGACAAACCACTCGCCGTCCCATCCATGCTGGCGGATCGTGGCTTCCATCTTGACCACTTCTCTCAGGTACGAGCACGCCTCGGCGGCGAGGCCGCGATGGCGGGCGATTTCGGCGAGCTCGCGGCCGGCGAGCACAAACAGCCCAGCGATGAAAACGGATTCGGCAACCTTGCCGTCTTTGTTGGTGGTGGTCTGGAAGGACTGCCCCGGCGAATCGGAGAAGCAGTTCAGGTTGAGGCAATCGTTCCAATCGGCGCGGCCGATGAGCGGCAGGCCATGCGGACCGAGACGATCGAGCGTGTAGCGGAAGCTGCGCTGCAGATGCTCGTAGAGCGGCGCTTCGGAGCCGGGCTTATTGTCATAGGGCACAAGTTCATCCAGAATGTTGCAGTCGCCAGTTTCTTTGAGATAAGCGCCGACGCCGATAATCAGCCAGTGGGGATCGTCGTTGAAGCCGCTGCCCACGTCGTTATTGCCGCGCTTGGTGAGCGGCTGGTACTGGTGATAAGCCCCGCCGGTGGCGAGCTGCGTGGCCGAGAGATCGAGTATGCGTTCGCGGGCGCGGCCCGGAACCATGTGGACAAAGCCCAGCAGATCCTGGTTCGAATCGCGGAAGCCGAGGCCTCGGCCGATGCCGGATTCGTAGAAGGACGCCGAGCGGGACATGTTGAACGTAGCCATGCACTGATAAGCGTTCCAGATGTTCACCATGCGATTGGTGTGCACGTCGGGCGTCTGCACCTGGCAGAGGCCGAGCAATTCACTCCAGTAAAGACGAAGCTTTTCGAACGCCGCGTCGACATTCGCCGCAACCCGATACTTGGCGATCGTGGCTTTCGCTGTCTTCTTGCTGATGATTTGCGAATCGGGCGGATCGAATTTCTCGTCCCGCGGGTTCTCCTGATAGCCGAGAACAAAAATGATCTGGCGGGATTCGCCGCGCTTGAGCGAGAGCTTGACGTGGTGTGAGCCGATGGGAGCCCAACCGTGGGCGACGGAGTTGGACGAGTGTCCACGCTCCACGGCAGAGGGGTTGTCCCAGCCGCGATAGGGGCCGAGGAAAACGTCGCGCTGCGTGTCGTAGCCGGCGATTTTCTCCGAGCACGCGAAGAACGCAAAGTGGTCGCGGCGCTCGCGGTATTCGGTCTTGTGGTAGATAACGCCGTCCTCGATTTCGACTTGGCCGATGCTGAAGTTGCGCTGGAAGTTTGTAGAATCGTCCTGCGCGTCCCACAAGCAGAACTCGACGCTGGAAAAAACCGAGAGTTCGGCGGCCTGCGGGCGATGATTCGTGATCGTCAGCTGCCAGATTTCGAGATTCTCGCCGAGAGGCACGAAGTAGCGGGCACTCGCCTCAATGCCGCCGTATTGCGAGCCGATCGTGGTGTAGCCCATGCCGTGACGGCAGGAATACTGCTCCAGCTTGTGCCGCGTGGGTTGCCAGGAGGGAGACCAGAATTCGCCAGAGCTATCATCACGAAGATAAATGTAGCGTCCGCCGAGATCGAAGGGAGCGTTGTTGTAACGGTAGCGCGTGATGCGGCGCAGGCGCGCGTCGCGATAGAAAGAGTAGCCGCCAGCAGTATTGGAGATGATTCCGAAATAGGCCTCGCATCCGAGGTAGTTGATCCAGGGCAGTGGCGTATCCGGCTGCGTGATTACATACTCGCGGTTCTGATCGTCGAAGTACCCGTATTTCATGATGGCGGCTTTCTGAACGGCAGGTTCCGAACCGGCAAGAATACTTAGTATAACGATTTTCTACTGGCATTGAACAACTTTGAGGTGTAAATATTTAGCGTGCCCGCAAAACTAGAGAGTGGGGCGCACGTCTCCGGGAAATGTGCGGGAAGTCACGCCCTCATGGGAGGGCCATTGGGGTGTTCATGCACCTGCATTTCATTGATATTGCCATCATCATTGCCTACCTGGCGCTGTCGGTCCTGATCGGCTACTGGGTTTCTCATCGCGCGTCGCGCGACATGAGGGCGTACTTCCTGGGCGGCAACGTCATGCCCTGGTACATCCTCGGGATCTCCAACGCTTCGGGGATGTTTGATATCAGCGGCACCATGCTGCTGGTCTATTGGATGTTTGTCTACGGCGTCAAGAGCGTGTGGATCCCGTGGCTCTGGCCGACCTTCAACCAGGTCATCCTGATGGTGTATATGTCCACCTGGCTGCGGCGATCGAATGTGATGACGGGTGCGGAGTGGATTCAGACGCGATTCGGCAAGGGCCGCGGCGCGCAACTTTCCCACATCATCGTCGTGATTTACGCCTTCATCAGCATCATCGGATTCTTCACTTACGGGTTCAAGGGCATCGGCAAATTCGCCGCCACCTTCCTGCCCTGGCACCTCAGCGTGAATCAGTACGCCCTCCTGCTGATTGCCATCACCGCCATTTACGTGATCAAGGGCGGGATGTTCAGCGTGGTGATCACCGAAGTGTTGCAGTTCTGCATCCTCTCCGTCGCGTCCTTCGCGGTGGGGATCATCGCCATGATGAAGGTCGCGCCGGGGACGTTGCAGCGCTTCACTCCAGCAGGCTGGGGCAACATCTTCTTTGGGTGGCACTTGAATCTGGACTGGTCCCATCTGATACCGTCGGCCAATGCGCGCGTGGCGCAGGACGGCTACGGACTATTCGGATTTTTCGTGATGATGCTCCTCTTTAAAGGCATCCTGATCAGCGCCGCCGGCCCCGCGCCCAACTACGACATGCAGCGCGTTCTTTCCTGCAAGAACCCGCGCGAAGCCTCCATGATGAGCGGATGGGTGAACGTGGTGCTGACGTTCCCGCGCTACTTCCTGATCACCGGGCTGACCGTGCTGGCGCTGGTGTTTTTCGGCGACCAGATCCGGAGCATGGGCACGAACATGGATTTCGAGCGGATTCTTCCGTCGGCGCTGGCGCTGTTTGTTCCGGCCGGCTTGCTCGGCGTGCTGATCGCGGGCTTGCTGGCTGCGTATATGTCCAACTTCGCTGCGACTGTGAATGCCGCGCCACCCTACTTCGTGAACGACATTTACAAGCGCTTCATCAATCCCAATGCCAGCGCGAAGACCTACGTGCGGCTGAGCTATCTGAGTTCGTTCGTGGTGGTGCTGCTCGGCGTGCTGCTCGGCTGGTACGTGACCAGTGTGAACAACGTGGTGATCTGGATCGTGACCTCGCTCTGGGGCGGCTACACGGCTTCGAATGTGCTCAAGTGGTATTGGTGGCGCTTCAATGGCTATGGTTATTTCTGGGGCATGGTGGCGGGAATCTCCTCCGCGCTGACGATTCCGACGCTACTGACAACGATCGAGCCTTTGCAGAATTTCGCCCATGCCCATTCGCTGAATCTGGAAGTCTCCGTGGGCTTTGGCATAGTGTTCCTGCTATCGCTCATCGGTTGCTTCGCGGGCACATGGCTCACCGCGCCGGAAGATGAAGAAGTGTTGAAAGAGTTCTACCGGCGGGTGCGGCCCTGGGGCTTCTGGGGACCGATCCTGAAGAAAGTGCAGCAGGAGGACCCGTCTTTTCAAAAGAACAACGATTTCTTCCGCGACATGTTCAACGTCGTCGTTGGCATCGTCTGGCAGATCGCCCTGGTGGCCCTGCCCATCTACATCGTGACGTGGAGGCTGCGGACCGCGGCGATCGCGTTTGGCGTCATCGCGATTACTTCGATCACCCTGAAGTTCACCTGGTACAACCATCTCCAGGAACTCGAACACATCAACCAGTACAGTGGCCCGGCCAATACCGCGCCAGGAACGACGCCGACGACGGTCTAGAGTGTGCTGTAGATTTCGCCTCTTCAGTTTGATTGCACGAGGTTAACGGAAGTGAAAACACCTGGAAGATTTTGCTTCACCGCAGTCCTCCTACTTGCCCTGATGGCGCTGCTCGCGGGTGGGGCAGCGAGACGTGAGTCCGTAACCGTCGATGAAGTCCCGCATATCGGCGCTGGCGTGAGCTATCTCCAGAAGTTAGACATGCGGATGAACGAAGAGCATCCCCCGCTGGCCAAGGTGGTCGCCGCGCTGCCGCTGGTTCTGCGCGGGGCGCATGCCGACTATTCCCATCTCTCCTGGACGTTCAGCAACAAGATGTTCCACCAGTTTCTGGGCGAGTGGGTCTTCGGACACTGGTTCCTCATGCAGTGGAACGACCCCTACTCCACGGTGCTATGGGCGCGAGCGCCCATGTTGCTGATGACTTTGTTGTTGGGACTCATTCTTTACACTTGTGGCTCGCGGCTAGGAGGCGACTGGGGAGGCTTGCTCTGTCTCTCGGCCTTCGTGACCATGCCGGCCTTTCTCGCATTTGGCCCGCTCGTGATTACCGACATCGCGGTCGCATCATTCTGGGTGCTGACGGTTTGGCAACTCCCGAAGTTGTGGCGTTCACCCACGCGGGGAACAGTCGTGAAGTTTGGTCTAGCGCTGGCCGGAGCTTTGCTTTCTAAGTTTTCGTCGGGATTGTTGTTCTTCGTGTTCGTTGCCTTTGCCCTGAGTTTGCGATGCAAGCCGCTGCCGGAGCAACCGGTTGAGAAGATCGAACTGCGCCGCTGGCGCCGGCGGGCGTGGCGCAATCTTGCAAAAGGGACTCTCTGGGCCGCGTTGTTCGTTTACCTGGTGTATCTGGTCCTGTCGTGGAACCAACCAACCGATTCTTTCCAGATCATTCCGCACTTTCCCGCTTCGCCGGTCCTGCGGCGGCTGCTCATGCCGCTCGGGATCTACTTGCGTGGTCTGGTGGGATTTGCGTTCAGTGCAGCGAGCCGTCCCACATACATCCTCGGCCATCCTTATCCGCACGGGGTCTGGTTCTATTTCCCCGTGCTCTTCCTTTTGAAATCGCAGTTGGCGTTCCTTTTGCTCCTCTTTCTTGCTACTGCGACGGCCTTGATTGTGAAGCGGCGGTCACTCGCGCGTGCGGCGATACCCACCGAGCTGGACCTGCACTGGCGCGCCGTCTGGGTTTCCCTGGCCGTATTCGTCGCCGCCTGCATGCTGAACCGATTGGACCTCAGCATCCGCCATTTCTCGGTTGCGCTGGCGCTTATTGTCTTGCTGCTCGCCCCCCTCCCCCGTGCGCTGGAACTGCTGCGCGACTCGAGCCCGCTGGCGGCACGTATCGGAAACTGGCTCACGATTGTGCTAGTGCTGTCCTCCATCGTTACGGCCATACGCGCCTACCCGAACTATTTTCCTTATCTGAATATTCTCAGCATGGGACGGCCGGGCTACACCTTGGTCAACGACTCGAACCTCGACTGGAACCACGCTCTTCCCGAAGTGGAGAGTTTCGTGCGCGAGCGCGGTCTGAAGCAGCTCCTGCTCGAGGAGTATGGATTCTCAGAGTCTGCGGCTTACGTTCCCCAGGCGTTGCTTTGGGATTGCCAGCAACCTGCATCGCACGATGGCGGCCAATGGGCGGTAGTCTCCGCTAACTATATGGCGGATGCGGGGAACTGTATTTGGCTCATGGAGTATCCGCACCAGGTTCTCGCCGGTGGCAGCATGTACGCGGTCCAGCTTCCTGAAATCATTCCCGCGGCAGGCCAGCCCGGTGGCCCGCCGCCGCCCGCAGCGTACCGGTATTTCGGAGGCATGGGAGACTTCGACCCGCGTTCAATATTCTCGAATTGCATTCGCGATCCGCAGCAACTCCAGCCGACCATGGACCGCTTTCAGGCGATGATGCAAAACTACAATAAGAAGAAGAAATGAGCAACGCCGCGATCGTGGGCGTCTAGCAGGCTGCTCATCAATTTTTCAGCGGCCTGCTATGGTCTGGTGCAAAATGTCGCGGCGGTATTGCCTTTGCCATGCCGACTTCCCAATGAAGCAACGTGCTGGAGAGGAATGTGAGTCTCCGCGCATCAGGTGCCACCTGCCTGCGGTTCTTTCGCGGCCTACGCCCCAACTCCAGACAGAAACACGTCGACTGAGAGCACTGCTTCGAAAGTGCTTGAGCTATCATGTCCTTTCTACAGAGAAACTAGTCGGCACCAAGTCGCGGAGAAGAGGGAAGAATAGATGGCCTTTACACTCGCTCATAGATCTCAATCCATAGTCCATTCCCCGAAACTTCACGTCGATACTTTCCCAGCGAGGACAGTATTTTTAGCACAATGCTGCTCATTCGTTCGTCGTTTCTCCCTGGCAGTCGTACTTCTGCCTCAAAGGACATCGCTTCTTATGCGTTCAGTTCTTGTCGGCTTCACGCTGATCGTGATGGCCATCACCGCGCCGATGATGGCTGCCCAGAAGGTTGAATTGTCGATTGACGCATCCACAACCGGTGCGAAGATCGACCGCAACATTTTCGGGCAGTTCGCCGAGCATCTTGGACACGGCGTTTATGAAGGCATCTGGGTTGGACCGGATTCCAAAATTCCGAATACACACGGAATTCGCAACGACGTTGTTGGCGCTTTGAAAGCGATCAAGGTGCCGAACGTTCGCTGGCCCGGAGGCTGCTTCGCCGATGAATATCACTGGCGCCACGGGATCGGTCCGCAGCGAGTCGTGGGGCTGAACCCCAACTGGGGGGGCGTGATCGAGCCGAACACTTTTGGGACGCACGAATTCATGGACTTCCTCGATCAGATCGGTGCCGACGCTTACGTCTCCGTCAATGTCGGCTCCGGTACTCCCCAGGAGGCGGCCGAGTGGCTGGAGTACATGACCGCCGCGCAGGCGACGACGCTCGAGAAGGAGCGCGCCGCGAACGGACATCCGGAGCCGTACAAAATCGCATGGCTCGGGCTCGGCAATGAAAGCTGGGACTGTGGCGGTAACATGACGCCCGAGTACTATCTGGACCGGATGAAGCTCTTCAGCCGGTTCGTTCGCAACTACAATCCGGCGCAGATGGAGAAAGACCAAACGCTGAAGATCGCCGTCGGTCCGGGCGGCGGCGAACAGCGCTGGACCGACTGGACCGAAACCGTCATGAAGGCCTACCAGCAACACACGTGGAGCTGGGACATCAACGGCCTTTCCATGCATAACTACACGGTCGTGAAGTGGCCGCCATCGTTTAATTCGGTAGGATTCGGAGAAGACGAGTACGCACAGGTTCTCAAGGCCACGCTAGACATGGATGACCTGATCAAAAAGCATGCTTCTATCATGGATAAGTATGATCCGCAGAAGAAGGTCGCTCTAGTGGTGGATGAATGGGGCGGCTGGTATGCGCCGTTGCCCGGCAGCAATCCGGGCTTTCTCGTGCAGCAGAACAGCTTGCGCGATGCGATACTGGCTGCGCTGAATATCAACATCTTTGCGCGTCACGCCGATCGCGTGCGCGGCGCCAACATCGCCCAGATGATCAACGTGTTGCAGGCGGTGATACTGACCGATCACGAGAAGATGGTACTAACACCGACCTACTATGTTTACAAAATGTACGTGCCATTCCAGGATTCCATATTCGTCCCCGTTTCGTTTGACCCAGGCAGATACACGCACAGCGACTCCACCCTGCCACGCGTCGATGCCATGGCTGCAAAAAGCAAAGACGGCAAGCTGTGGGTGGAGATTACGAATGTCGATCCCCATCAATCAGCGGAGGTCGAGTTGAACGTGACTGGGATCAACGCCAAGTCTGCCTCGGGAGAGACTCTCACTGCGCCCAAGGTGGACAGCGTGAACACCTTCGAAGCCCCGAATGCCGTCGTGCCCAGGCCCATTTCGGCGAGGGCACAAGGCGGCAAGTTGATTCTGCAACTCGAGCCTAAGTCCGTGACTGTGGTCTCGGTCGAGCAATAACAAACTCTCGGTAGTGCGGTTAGCGAATCATGAGCCC
The DNA here is from genome assembly GCA_049697355.1 of Terriglobales bacterium. GTDB lineage: Bacteria > Acidobacteriota > Terriglobia > Terriglobales > Acidobacteriaceae > Acidiflorens. Next base: position 38,897 of record JBAVVP010000163.1, on the reverse strand, counting down.
GCGCGGTCGAGATCGTAAACGTTTACGAGGAGAAGCCAATGAAGCAGTTCGCAATTGGTATCTTTTACGTTTGCTCACCGTTGCGACTGGAGGTTTCCGACTGTGCAAGCTAAAAATCCAATCCTAATGCTTTTAACATTGCTATTCACAAATCTCTGCTCTGCTCAAACCCAGCCAGTCCATGCGGCCATCGACGCGTCTAAAACCGGCGCTCCGATCTCGAAATACATTTACGGGCAGTTTCTCGAACACATCGGCGGCATCGTGAATAACAACATCTGGGCCGAGATGCTCGATGACCGCAAGTTTTATTTCCCGATCAACTCGCACCCGCCCGCAGAACCATCCGGACCACCATGGAGACGCACCGCGTTGCGCCATTGGATGCCGATCGGCGCGGACGAATTCGTGACGATGGACAAGGATCGTCCTTATGTCGGAGAACACACGCCGCTGGTGAAGCTGAGTTCCAGCGAAGCTCACGGAATCCAGCAAGCCGGGCTGGCCGTGCGCAAAGGCAAGTCGTACACGGGACGCGTTGTTTTGGCAGGAGCACCCGGCACAACGGTGAAGGTGAGTCTGATCTGGGGGAACGCCGCGAGTGACCACCCGACGGTTGTCATTCACAAAGTCGGATCTGAATATCGCAAGTTCCCGCTAACGTTCCAGGTGCAAGGTGATAGTGACGATGCCCGGCTTGAGATTGCGGGAAGCGGCACCGGCTCTTTTCGCGTCGGAGCAGTCTCGTTAATGCCCGCCGACAACGTCCAGGGCTTTCGCGCAGAAGTCATCGCGGCGCTGAAGCAACTGCATTCCGGTGTGTATCGTTGGCCCGGGGGCAACTTCGTTTCCGGATACGAGTGGCGCGATGCGATTGGCGATCCGGACACGCGCCCTCCAATCTTGGATCCGGTCTGGCACGCGGTTCAGCCCAACGACGTTGGCACGGATGAATTCATGACGCTTTGCCGCTTACTGAACGTCGAACCTTACGTGACTGTCAATGGCGGCTTTGGCGACGAATGGTCGGCGGCGCAACTTGTCGAGTATACGAATGGAGCTGTCACCACGCCGATGGGGAAGTTGCGTGCTGCGAATGGTCATCCGGAGCCGTACCACATCAAACTTTGGGGCGTCGGAAACGAGCCGTGGGGCGAGTGGCAACTCGGCTTCATGCCCGTCGCACAATGGGAATTGAAGCACAACATGTTCGCGAAGGCGATGCGAAAAGTAGATCCCACGATCAAGCTAATCGCCGCCGGTGCAATGCCGGACGCAATGACCGGCTCCAAGCAGGCGAAGCGCTTGAACGGCCAAATCGTCCCAGACTACCTCTCGCCGGGAGATTGGAGTGGCAACCTGCTAGCGCATTGTCTCGACAATATGGACATGCTGAGTGAGCACTTCTACTCCACCAGCGGAAAGCGAACCGACCTTCAGACGGGTGAAAAAGTTGATGTCGGTCCGCAGAGCCTGATCGAGTGGGAACGGGCGCCAGCGACCCAGGTCCGGGCGAAATACGAGCACTACCAGGAATACTTGAAGCGCATCCCTGATCTCAAAGCAAGGCCAGTGCCGATCAGTCTCGACGAATGGGCATATATCGGTGCTCCGCCGAATTCTTACAAAGTGGTGCCGGCCTACGCCTGGGCTTTCCACGAGATGTTTCGCCATTCTGATCTTTATCAGCTAGGCGCGTTCACCTTCGCGACAGCAATGGTCAGCGAAAGCCGCACCGACGCGGTTCTGAATCCGACGGGTCTTCTGTTCAAGATGTATCGGGAGCATTTCGGCACGATTCCGGTACAGGTCTCCGGAGACTCTCCGCAGCCCAAGCCAGTTTATCCGGACGGCGGTGACCAACCTGCGGTCAATCCGGGAAGCGATACCTATCCTCTGGATGTGAGTGCTGCCCTTGGTGACGACCGCACAACGCTCACGTTCTCCGTGCTGAATCCGTCAGATTCCGAGCAGCACTTGCAACTCGCGATCAGCGGCGTAAAGCTCGCCAGCCCGGGTCATCTGTGGCGTATGGCTCCATCGTCGGTTGAAGCTACCATCACTGTGGGGCAAAAGGCAGAGGTTGAGATGCAGGAGCAAAAACTGAAGTCGATGCCCGATGCGATGACCGTTCCGCCGTTTAGCGTGAACCTCTATTCGTTTGCGGTGCAGTAAGTTCTCCAGCGCAAGAACAGAATGTCTTGTCTCAAAGGAGATCATCATGAGAACCGTTAGCCGCCGTGAGTTCGTCGCTACCGCCGCTGCCGTCGGCGCGGGCGCGATGCTTCGCTCCCCAGCATTCGCGTTTGAGGCCCACGGCAATCGTGCCGGTTCCGCTGCTGCATCCAAGGCCGTGAATCACGAGGTCGTGGCGCCGCAAGCGAGTCCATTCCCAATGAAGAGTGTAAGGCTCCAGCCGGGGACGTTCAGCGCTGCCGCCGAGGCTAATCGGCGATATCTGAAGACGCTCCCTCCCGACCGGTTGCTTCATACCTTTCGCCTGACTGCCGGCCTGCCATCCTCTGCTGAACCGCTGGGCGATTGGGAAAAGTCCGATTGCGAACTGCGAGGGCACTTCGCCGGCGGACACTACCTTTCGGCTTGCGCGCTGGCCTTCGCCGGTTCGGGAGACGAAGAACTCAAACGGAACGGCGATCTTATGGTGGTTGAACTGGCCAAGTGCCAGGCGCAACACAAAAATGGCTACCTCAGCGCATTTCCTCAGGAATCGTTCGACCGCCTCCGTGATGGCGTGAACGTGTGGGCTCCGTTCTACACCATCCACAAAATCATGGCCGGGCATCTCGACATGTACACACTGGCCGGTAACGAGCAGTCTCTGCAGACCGTCGAGAGGATGGCGCGATGGGTGCGGAGTTGGTCCGATCCATTGAGCGAACAGCAAATGCAGCGCGTGCTTCTGGTGGAGTACGGCGGGATGGGCGAGGTGCTCGCCAATTTGTACGGAGTGACGGGAAAGCGCGAATATCTGGATCTGGCACAACGTTTCGACAAGAAAGGGTTTTTCGATCCGCTTGCGGCGCACCGCGACGAACTCAAGGGTCTGCACGTGAACACGCACGTTCCTCAGGTGATCGCTGCTGCCCGGTTGTACGAGCTCACCGGAGACAAGCGCTACTGGAACATTGCCGATTACTTCTGGAACGAAGTTACGAGCGAACGTTCATTTTGCACAGGCGGCACTAGCAATTTCGAGCTTTGGAGATCGGATCCGGGCGTACTCTCGACGCAACTCAGCTCCGAAACGGCCGAGGATTGCTGTGTGTACAACATGATGAAGCTGACGCGTCACTTATTCTCGTGGTCGCCGCAAGCGCATTTCATGGACTACTACGAACGTGTGCTGTTCAATCACCGCATGGGCACCATCGATCCTGAAACCGGTACAACCGTCTACTACCTGCCGCTTGGAAACGGTTACTCCAAAATCTACGCCAAGCCGTTCGACTCCTTCTGGTGCTGCAACGGTACGGGTGCGGAAGAGTTCGCCAAGATGACGGACGCGATCTATTTTCACGACGACGATTCTATTTCCGTCAATCTCTACATCGCTTCCGATGTGAACTGGCCAGAGAAAGGCATCCGCCTGACACAATGGACTTCTTTCCCGGAGGAGCAAGGGACCACGCTGGTCGTTTCAGCGACGAAGCCGGTCTATGTCGATCTGAAATTGCGCATTCCGTACTGGGCGAAAAGCGGCGGCGTGAAAGTGAACGGGCGTCCGATACCGGCCTTCGCGGATCCCGGCAGCTACCTCGTTCTGCGCGGGCCGTGGAGGGACGGAGACCGCATCGAACTTAGCCTTCCAATGTCACTGCACGCGGCTCCCATGCCCGACAAGGAAAATCTTCAGGCGGCGATGTATGGACCCCTGGTATTAGCCGCGCGCTTCGAAGAAGAACCTCGGGAGAAGTGGTACCGTCACTTTACCTCACAAGAGAAGCAGGAGCCCTCGCCCACGCTGCAGTTCAAGGGCAAGCTGGACGATCCAGCAACTTGGCTGGAACCTGGGAGCGGAAAACTCACGTTCCGCGCAGTGTCACAAAATCAAGCAGTACCGTTTCTGCCTCTGGCGGGTATTGTGCATGAACGGTACTCCGTATACCACGAGATTCATAAGAGTGATTCCTGATGTAACGAACTTTCCCATCTACTAATTCGTTGGGCCGCATTCGGCAAGGCCCTTCATTGCAGTCCGGTATAGGGCGACCAACCCAGATTGACCGGGAGGAGTCATGAGGCTACATCGATTGTTCTCATCATCATTGATTCGTTGGTTCGGCGGTATCGTGTTGGTTTTTTCCGCGTTCTCCGTCATGTACGCGCAAAGCCCCACGGCTCCCACCGCTTCGGAGGAGCCGGTAAAGATTGATCAGATCTGGCAGACAGCCAGCAGTAAGTACGACGCGCAACGGGCAGCTCTCCTGAAGGAAGTTGATGCCATCGATTACCAAGGCCCGTTCCGGCCCGACTGGGAGTCACTGCAGAAATATGAGGCTCCTGACTGGTATCAGAACGCGAAGTTCGGCATTTTCATTCATTGGGGAGTCTATTCGGTCGCAGCTTTTGGCAACGAATGGTATCCGCGGAATATGTATGAGCCTGGATTCGAGGCGTACAAGCACCATATCGCCACCTACGGACCACAGGACAAGTTCGGCTACAAAGATTTCATCCCGATGTTTAAGGCGGAGCGCTTCGATCCTTCTGCATGGGCCGAGTTGTTCAAGAAAGCGGGCGCAAAGTACGTCGTACCGGTCGCAGAACATCACGACGGTTTTGCCATGTACGACAGCGGACTGAGCGATTGGACGGCTGCAAAGATGGGACCCCACCGCGATATCATTGGCGACCTGGCACAGGCCGTACGGGCACGAGGCTTGCGTTTTGGCGTGTCGTCGCATCGGGTGGAACACGATTTCTTCATGGGCGTGGGCCGCAAGATTCCCTCTGATGTTAACGACCCGCAATATGCCGCCTTCTACGGTCCGGCACAACCAGGCGTGTATCAGTGGGGGACTCCCGTCGGCAATGATTTCACCTATGTTTCGTCGGCGTGGGCCGACGACTGGCTTGCTCGGGGCGCCGAACTCGTCGAGAAATATCATCCCGATCTCGTCTACTTCGACTGGTGGATCGGCCAGGCATCGATCCGGCCGAATTTGACGCGCTTTGCAGCGTTTTATTACAACCGTTCCCTGAAGTATGGCGACCATGTCGGAGTCATCAACTACAAGGACTACGCTATGCAGGAGCACGCTGGCGTGCTGGACGTGGAACGTGGCCAACTCGGCGACACGCGCGCGCTCCATTGGCAAACCGATACATCCGTAAGCAACAAGTCTTGGGGCTACATCAAGGACGACACCTTCAAGTCGCCGGAATTCGTGGTTCACCAGCTCATTGATATTGTCAGCAAGAACGGAAATCTATTGTTAAACATCGGCCCGCGTTCTGACGGAACCATCCCTGAAGAAGCACAGGAGGTGCTGCTGGACGTGGGCTCCTGGTTGAATGTCAACGGAGACGCGATCTACGGCACTCGCCCCTGGAGGACTTACGGCGAGGGACCGACAAAGGTGGCGGCTGGTTCGTTTCACGACACTGACACCGCTCACTACACGCCTGAGGATTTTCGCTTCACCACCAAAGGCGACGTGCTCTATGCGATCGGACTCGCATGGCCGACGAACGCAGAGGTGGTGATTCGCTCGCTTGCAGCGACAACGGGAAGCCAATCCGTACAAAGCGTGTCACTGCTGGGCAGCGATGCAAAGCCGAAGTTCCAGCAGCGTCCCGATGGATTGCACGTGGTACTGCCCGCGCAGCCACCGGCCAAGTATGCATACGTACTCCGTTTAACGTTTTGAGAGCGAACGGTGCTGTTGGCATTGTTCGAAGGAGAATCCATGAGATCAGGCAATTCTTCATTCTGCTATGGGATGGCTTCGCTATTGATTGCCGGCAATCTTCTTTGTCTGCAAGCCACGCTAATGGCTCAAGAGAGTCGCACCGTGAGTAAGGTGCTCGCGCAAACGCCTCCCATGGGATGGAACAGTTGGGATTCCTACGGCTTGCGCATCAATGAACAGCAGTTCCGCGAGAATGTCGAGGCCATGGCTACGAAACTGAAGCCGTTCGGCTATACCTACGCCGTCATCGACGAGGGCTGGTACATGGTCAATCCTGAGGACAGGCCCAAGCCTGACCTGCTGAAGTATGCGGTGGACGAGAATGGCCGGTTTATTCCCGTGATCGTGCGTTTCCCGTCCGCTCTGCGCAATGGCAGGAACGTGGGTTTCGAGGAGATCGCGAAGTCGGTCCATGCAAAGGGCCTCAAGTTCGGGGTGCACATTGTCCGCGGCATACCCCGGGAGAGTGTTTTGCGCAATCTGCCAATCGAGGGTTCAGCTTTCAAAGCTCAGGATGCCGCTGACCAAAATGACGCCTGTCCTTGGGACCCCACAAGCTGGGGTATCAAGGACACCACCGCCGGTCAGGCATGGTACGACTCTCTCCTTCGTCAGTACGCAAACTGGGGCGTCGATTTCCTGAAGGTTGACTGTATTGCGGATCATCCCTACAAGGCCGGCGAAATTCGGCAGATCAAGCTGGCGGTACAGCGTAGCGGTCGCGACATTGTGCTGAGCCTCTCGCCAGGGCCGACCGCTGTCGAGCATCACGCCGAAGTCGGCAACCTCGCCCAGATGTGGCGCATATCGAACGACATCTGGGACATTTGGATCGGTAACTCGGACTTCCCCATCGGCATCAAGAACCAATTTGAGAACGCTGCACGTTGGGCTCAATATACAAAACCCGGACACTGGCCGGATGCGGACATGCTGCCGGTCGGCGAGTTGCGTCCGTACCCCGACGTCGGCCCAGGACCGCGCCATACGCGTCTAATGCCTGCGGAGCAACAAACGCAACTAAGCCTTTGGGCTATGGCTCGCAGTCCGCTGATCATCGGCGCCAATCTCACCCTGCTTGATCAGGGCACTCTGCGCCTGCTGTGCAATACCGACATTTTGAAGATCGACCAGACCGCTACGGCGTCGCGGCAGGTGTTGCACGAAGGTGATCTCGTGATCTGGAGTGCCGACTTACCTGGGGATCAGCATGCTTTGGCAGCATTCAACCTGGGCGAAAAGGCCATCACTTTCGATCGCCCTTTGTCGGACTTCGTCCCGTCGGCAGCGCAGTACAACCTAAGAAACGCTTGGACCGGAGAGCGTTTGCCTGCGGGAGTTCGCGTTGGCACCACGCTCGAGCCCCATGCCAGCGTCGTTCTAATGCTCGACAAAAAATAGGCTCGAAGATCATTTTTCTTTTGCCGAGCTACGGACCTTGGAAAGAAGCGCTTCTGAGGGCGAAGCCCTGATCTAGAACAAACGTTTGCTAGATATCTAGAAAGGCGTATCAATGATAACGGCACAGATATTTCGAGCGATAAACGTTGTGAGAGTTATCGGTCCCCGGCTACTCAGTGTCCGAAGCTTTCTCCTTGTCGCGATGTGCTGTTTCCTGTGGAGTCCAACGGATGCACGGGCTCAGCTGTGGGAAACACCTCCGGTGCCTCCTGTAAAGTTTGCGCCGGCTCCGGACGGTATGACGGTCTCGGTCGGAGCCGAGCAGATTCATATTTCCGTTTGCCGTTCCGCTGTTATCCACTTTGTCGCCACTCCTGAGCCGTCCAACGCGATCCGACAGAACCAGCCATGGATGCTCGATTCGAAGGAGTCATGTCCAGGGGCAAAGTTCCAGATATCAGAGACTGCCGATGCGGTCATCCTCACAACCGACGCTGTAAAAATCGAGTTTTCGTTGAAGTGGGGAAACGTTCAATACAGCACCCTGGCCGGCGAGACCCTTTTGCGGGAGCGAAACTCCATTCCTCGTACCTATGAACCCGTCGAGTTGAACGGCGAGAAAACATTCCATGTCGAAGATAGATTTGCACCGGACTTCTCAGAGGGGTTCTACGGTCTGGGACAGCATCAGAGTGGGTTATTCAATTACCGCGGAGCAACCATCGAGCTTGGCCAGAACAATACGGATGTTGCCATTCCGTTGCTCTTGTCGAGCAAGGGCTACGCATTAATGTGGAATACTGCTTCCCTCACTTACGTCGACAACCGCTTCCCTCTTGAACTGAACCTGCGTTCGCTCGCAGGGCATTCCGTGGACTACTCCTTCATTTACGGTCCGGAAATGGATCAGATGATCCATGAATACCGAAGCCTCACCGGGCACACGCCGATGCTTCCCCAATGGGCGTATGGCTTTTTTCAGTCGAAGGATCGGTACGTTTCCCAAGACGAGGTCTTAGGCATAGCACAACGTTACCGTGAAGAGCACATTCCTTTGGATGCCATTGTGCAGGACTGGTTTTGGTGGAAAACAGAAGGCGATCCGGTATTCAATCCCAACTTCCCGGACGTCCCTGGCGAACTGAAGCAGTTGCACGATGAGCACGTTCACGCGATGTTGTCGGTGTGGGGACTCTTCGATACGAAGTCGCAGAATTACCAGGAACTCGCCGCCAAACACTTCGGTGTGCCGAATGCTCACGTGTACGATTCGACCAATCCGCAGGCGCGCGACTTCTATTGGAATAACCTGGTCGGCAAACTGTTTTCGCAGGGCTGGGATGCGTTCTGGCTCGACAGCGCAGAACCCGAAGAATACTGGCCCCACATGGGCGATGCGATTCTCAGCAACCAGCAGATTGCGATTGGCAACGGAGCCGAGTACACGAACATATTCCCCCTCACTCACACTCTTGGAATCCAGCAGCACTGGAGAGCGACGACGAACCGGAAGCGGGTCTTTCTCCTGACGCGTTCCGCTTTTCTTGGCCAGCAACGAGTTGGAGCGACGGTGTGGTCGGGCGACGTCTATGGCTCGTATTGGGGTTTGCGCCATCAGGTAGCCGCCGGGCTGAACTTCGCGCTTTCCGGTTATCCCTATTGGACCACTGATATCGGGGGCTATTGGCCGCCGCACGACAATCCGGTTGACGATCCAAAATTCCAGGAACTCTATGCACGATGGTTCGAGTATGGAATATTCTGTCCTATTTTCCGCACTCACGGGCACCGGCCGCAAAATGAGATCTGGGCGTTCGATAAAGTTCGGCCAATCCTGGTTAACTATGACAAGCTTCGATATCGTCTGATGCCGTATATCTACTCCCTTGCCTGGCGCGTCACCAATGAGGACTACACGATCCAGCGGCCGCTGGTGATGGACTGGCGGACTGATCCGAATACACGCGACATCGGCGATGAGTTCATGTTTGGACCTGGGATCCTTGTCGGTCCGGTGCTTCAGCCGGACGCTATTCGCAGAAGTCTGTATTTGCCAGATTCTCCGGCGTGGTACGACTTCTGGACTGGAGCTTCGCAAAAGGGAGGCCGTGAAATTGACACGGACGCTCCTCTCGACCGCATTCCACTCTACGTACGTGCCGGTTCGATTCTTCCCCTTGGCCCAGAAATTGAGTATGCCAATGCGAAGCCCGCCGGACCGATTGACCTTCGGATTTTCAAGGGAGCCGACGGCACGTTCGATCTGTACCAGGATGCTGGAGACAGTTACGACTACGAAAAGGGTGCGCATGCTGTCATTCCGTTGCGCTGGTCTGAGTCCGCCAAGACTCTGACGATCGGTGATCGGAAGGGCGAGTACCCCGAAATGCCTGCGAGTATTCAAATCAATATCGTCTGGGTGTCTGCCGGGCACGGCGCCTCAGCCGCACCAGTGGCTAACCCCGACAAAACTGTGGAGTACACCGGGAAGGCAATTTCGGTAGAAGAACCGTGAAACAGGTTGTTTCGAAACCTAAGTCCGATCGGACGCGGGTAATGTGGCCTAACGTCACTCCTGGCGCACCGAGTTTCCGCGGCCACTGCATGCATGTTCGTGGTCCATCTCAAGGAAAGGTATTGATGATAGCGAACAAACTGCTCTATGTGATGACGCTTGCAATGACCGTCGCTCTGGGATCTCGCCTTACAGCACAAGTTCAGACTGACGTGCCCCCTGTTGTTGCCGGAGCGAAGCCTGCGGTGGTCGAGCACATAAAGGTCCACGGCAGCGCTCTCGAAGGTAGCCTGGAGGGCGACGCAGTTGACCGCGACGTGTTCGTGGTTTTGCCGCCCAGCTACCAGAAAGACAGGCATCGCCGCTATCCCGTCGTGTACGCACTGCACGGGTTTTCCATCGGCGCGGAACAGTGGTCCCACGAGATCCATGTGCCACAGACCATTGAAGGCGCTTTCGCCCAGGGTGCGAAAGAGATGATCGTCGTGCTGCCCGATTCGAAAACGTTGCACAACGGTTCCATGTATTCGAGTTCGGTCACCACCGGAGACTTCGAGCAGTTCATCGCGCACGATGTGGTCGCGTACATCGACGCTCATTACCGCACGATTCCCGATCGAGCAAGCCGCGGCCTGGTTGGCCACTCCATGGGAGGCTACGGCGCGATGCGCATCGGCATGAAGCATGCAGATGTGTTCGGCAGCCTGTACATCATGAGCCCGTGCTGCCTATCGCCTCGTCCCGCCCCAAACCCAGAAGTGGATAAAGCGATGGAGTCCGTGAAGACGCCGGAAGATTCGGCCAAGCTGCCTTTCTTTGCGCGGGCCACGCTGGCGACTGCCGCGGCCTGGTCACCCAATCCGAAGAATCCGCCGCTATATCTTGACCTGCCGACCAAGGACGGCCAGCCTCAGCCGGATGTCCTCGCGAAATGGGCCGCCAACGCACCGTTGGCTTTCGTCGATCAATACATCGGAGATCTTCGCCAATATCGTGCAATCGCGTTGGATGTGGGCGACCAGGACGGCTTACGCGTCGATACCGCCAAATTGCACGATGTCCTTGATAAGTACGGAATCGCGAACCGCTTCGAGGTTTATCCGGGCACTCATACCAGTAAAGTGGCGGATCGCTTCCAGAATCATGTGGTGCCGTTTTTCAGCCAGAATCTCTGCTTTCAGGCAGGTTGCCGGTAGCAACTGTTCAGTAAGGTCTTTGGCGCTCAGTTATCCCCGGCCAGGTATCGGTCCGGAACGGGCCTGCTGGCAATCCAGCTCCGTTGAAGAGGGTCGCCGCCGGATTCGACTGCCAGGCGTAGCGAACCTCTTTGGGATTGGGCGCCGAGGGAGATGAGACGACAACTGTATCGCCTTCGATGTGTGCATCGGCCCAATACCATTTTCGGTCTTCTCCAGCAATTGCGAACTCTTCCAACTTCGCTCCCTTCGCGATCAAACCACCATCTGCGTTCGCAAAGTGCAGTCGGATCGAGCCCGGAAGGCGTTCGACGGACGCGAGCGTTGGGCCAGAATAAACCACTCTCTCGCCATACTGTTTTGCTAATGCGCATAGGGCAAGACGCTCCCCCACAGGCTGTTTATCCTTAGGATGGAGATTGTCGGGATCACCTGTGTCGATCGTAACCGCCAGGCAGGAGTTGCGGACCGTGGCGGCCGTGAAGGCCTGCGACTCTCTCGTTTCTGCCCACATGTCCTCGATGGGTGTCGCACTGCGCTGCCGGAAGGTCGGCAAGCTGACAATGTAGAAAGGAAAATCGCCCTGTCCGAAGAGATTTCGCCAATCCTCAATCATTGCGGGAAGGATTCTGCGGTATTGGAATCCCCGTTCTGAGTTCTGCTCGCCCTGGTACCACAGCGCACCCGTGATCGAAAGCGGAGCAATGGGAGCCAGCATTCCTTCGTAAAGCACAGACGGCATCACGGGCCAGTTCTCGTACCCAATGGGCAACGGATGCGGCGGGCGAGCATCGACACTCAATTGACCTTTCCATTTGCCGGCAAGGGCAATGCTCGTCTTTTCTCCCAGTTCGAGGCGCAACTCCTCTGGCTTCGCAAGAAATCCGCCCTGCGGCTTCGTCTTCAGGACGCGAATCGCCACGACATTCTTGCCCGGCTTCAGTACACCATCCGGAATGAAATAGACGCGTGGATTCTCGACCCACGCGCTGGCGCCGACTTCCGTTCCGTTGATGTACGCCGTATCCATGCGCTCAATCGAGCCCAGGAACAACAAGGCGCGCCCCGCCGGAATCGGGTCCGGTACGACGATCTCTATCCGGAACCAGGCCACTGCGGGTGTCTCCGCTACACCCAAGTCGGAAAATCCGCCGGGAATCTCAACCATCTTCCAGGTCGAATCGTCTAAGTCGGGCCCAGCCCAGTTTCCTTTAATCCCGACGTCATACTGGTCATACCAATGCATGACGTAATTCCCATATTCGGGCGCGCCGGTGGCGGCCAGTCTTTCGAGTTCTGCCAACGGGACATCGAAGTCTTTCAGCGGACGGAGTGCGGTAACACTGGTCCATGTCTCTGCGGGAGTTCCCCCAAGGGCGTCCACGACCAGACCGATCGGAACATGGATTTCCTGTTGCACCTTGTGTGCAAAGTAGTACGCGACTGCCGAAACATGATCGGCGGTTTCAGGTGAGACCACTTTCCATGATCCCTCCACAACATCCGTGTGGTGGTAGGCGGGGTGAGGCCCAACCGAGAAGAAGCGTATCTCTGGGAAGTTGGCGGCTTTGACCTCCTCCTCGCCATTTCGTGCGAAACGCAGCGCCACCTGCATATTGGATTGGCCTCCGCACAGCCAGACATCGCCAACCAGCACGTTGTGAAGTTCGACGCTCTGATGACCGCTGATCTTGATCGTATAAGGGCCGCTCACAGCCGGCGGCTGCATCTTCACTTGCCAGCGGCGATCCGGCCCAGCTATGCCGGATGCATGCTTGCCTGCGATCTCGACCCGAACCTTATCGCCGGTATCTGACCAGCCCCAGATGGTGTTTTTTTTGCCGCGCTGGAGCACCATGTTGTCGCCAAAGATCGTGCTCACGAACGGCAGCGGCCTGAGTGCCGGTTCGGAGGGTTTCTGGGCTAAAGCACTGCACGCTAGCGAAAGCACAAATCCAACCCCGATGGCGAGGATGAGAGCTTTTCTAGGAATCATGATTTCAAGAACTCCGTTCAACAAAGCAACAGCTTACACAAATTCGTCGGATTCGCTTAGCAATCGAACTCATGCGCCAGCCTGATACACTTCAAAGCTGCAAGCGTCGAGATTTCAAAGCCTGCACCGATTGCGGCCGGAACCGCAGAGCCGAATCCGTGGGGGGCGGGGCACGGCGCGCCGATTCCTGCAAATTACCGCGTCCCCCCCATCATCATCATTAAACGAGAATAGACATATTCTGGAGCGGCCTGGTGCCGCGATTTTTGTGTCCTCGCTTGGCATGCGGTCGACTTGTTCCATTCCCGCGGGCACGATCTACAAAATCATCGATAAACGCTTAGGATAAAAGACCTTCAACGAATCTTGTTGACAGCAGAGGATGCGGAGATTTACCTTCGTTAACGTTTACGGTCTGCCAGCTTCCGTAGACCTCTCATGAAAATCGGTAGATCGCCAAGAATTGACGGCGCACGTAAAACCCTCCGAGTGCTGCTGTGAAGCAAAAAACCAAGCTCGTGGACATCGCCGGGGCTCTCGGAGTTTCTACCGGAACCGTCCACCGCGCCTTGCACAATCATCCCGGCGTCAGCCCTATGACTAAGTCCAGAGTGCTGCAGATGGCGAAGACTCTGGGATATCGGCCGAATCTGGCAGCGCGTTATCTATCCTCGAAGCGCAATCTGCGAGTCTCAGTCAACACCCTCCAGGGAACCACTTCTTTCTGGGACGAAGTCCGCGCGGGGATCGGCGAAGAGGCGCGGGGACTGGTCATGGAGAACGTAGAGATTGAGTATCGAACCTATCCTCGCTTGGGGGAAGGCGAAGAAGAGGCCTTTGAAGCGGCTCTTAAAGCTGGCGTGGATGGGATCATTACATTTCCCAGTCGTCCGCAGAGTCTGCACTCATGGATGCGGCGTGCATCGCGAAACAACATTCCCGTTGTCTGCGTGGCCACCGATGCCCCAAACACTGGCCGTCTGGCGGTGGTCTCGATCGACACTCTGGTCAGCGGCTCGCTCGCGGCCGATCTGATGGGGAGTTTCCTCGGCGGTAAAGGAAAACTTGCCGTGACGCTGAGTTCTCTGGCGATCACCGAACATGCTGAGAAGCACAAGGCCTTCGCCAGCACTCTGCTGGGCCTGTATCCGCAGATGCAACTACAGGAAACGATCGAGGATCACGACGTTGAATCCGAGGCGTACGATAAGAGCGCGAAGCTCTTCAAGAAGCACCCTGATCTGGCCGGCATCTACGTCACCACTGAGGCGTCAATCCCGGTGTTGAACGCCGCGCGCGACGCAAAGATGCTGGACCAGATCACCTTTATCACTACAGATTTGTTTCCCGCACTGGTGCCTGAAATCCGATCCCGAGCGGTGGCGGCTACGATTTATCAGCGGCCGCGCACGCAAGGACGCATGGCGTTTCGCGTGCTGCATGAATTTCTCGTCGAGGGCGAGTGTCCATCCTTCCAGGTGACGCTGGCGCCGCATCTGGTGATGCGTGGCAACCTCGATTTTTTTCTGCAGCGGCAATCCTTGGAATCGACTCCTCAGCGGGCGGCTCGGGTACAGAGCGCCTCGCCTGAAATGGTCGAGTCCTTCGGCTGAGGCTGGATAGCTCGTCATAGAGAAGGGCTTACCGCATTGCAACAGGAAATCAGAATCCCTCTTCGAGGTGGGCTGCGCTGATGGGGGGAAACACTTTCCACCGGTGCCGACATCAATCCCAAAAAGTTTGATGCAGGTCGGACTTCAGTCGCCCACTCGATCCCGTCCATGCCAGTAGGTAGTCCAGCCCAGATAGCGGGTAGCAGCCTCGTGCGTCGCGCCTGCAACCGTCGAGAAGTTAGCGGCTACGTGATGCTCGAAGCCGTTCTCACAAATGTAGTGCAGCAGTTTCTGCATGTGCGGAATCTCGACCACGCCTGCCCCGCCGAATGTATTCAGGGGGTCGTTGGTAAAAGCGCCTTCGCCGACGTAGCCACGCACCACTCCGGCGCGGTCATCGGTGGAGAAACGCGCAAAGCTCATCGCGCCCGCTTTGACACGGCCCACGCAGGTGCCGAATGTGTTTTCCTTGCCCACCGTTCCGGCAATGATTTCCTGGAAGTCCATGCGCACATCCTGAAAGAAATGTTTGGGAAGATTGCTGCAGTGGAAGCAGACGGCCTTGTCGGGATTATCGCCATAGTTATTGTTCCAGTCGAGCAGCGCGCTGGGCGTTTCCGAGGCAAGGCGTAAGGCGTGCATGCTGACGGTGCCGCATACGTCCACCTCGCAGGCGCTGGGGATCAGATTGTTGCTCATCATGCTCATGATGGTGCACGGGACTACGCCAAAATATTCTTCGAGCGCAGTCCAGCACTGCACGGCGCTGACGGTGACATCCGCCGATTTCATCCAGCCATCAATAACTGCGCCCAGCTTGGCCATCTTGATCAGGGCTGCTTCCGGCACTCCGCTTGTCGTCACATATTTGCGGATCTCGTGCAGCTTGCCTTGTACGCACGCTTCTGCATCTCCCAGGCGCGCGATCCGGCCCAGAATCTCGGAGAGGTCTATGGTTTCGACGGAAATGCCGTTTGCCTCCAGAATCTTTTCGCTGTATCGGACCGTATTAAACGCCGCCGGACGCGCACCAATGCTGCCGACTCGCAGATCACGCAGGCCGTTTACGATCCGGCAGACGCCCGCAAACCACTCCAGATCCTTGCGGAACTCCGCGGAGTCTGGCGCAACCGTATGCGTCGCCGTAAGCGAATAAGGAATCCCGTACTGCCGCAGGTTGTTACACGCCGACATCTTGCCGCAAAAGCTGTCGCGCCGGAACGCGATCGTCATTTTGCTGGGCTGGTCGGGCGTTGCCTGCACCAGCACCGGAACATTGAGTCTCGCCAGGCGCAGCGTGTCGGCGATGGCACGCTCGTCTCCAAAATTTGGCAGAGTGACGATTACACCATCCAGTCGGTCCGCATGCTTGCGAAACAGCGCCGCACAGCGTTTAGCTTCTTCGTGGGTCTCAACCGCGCCGTGCTTGCTCTCCTCGGTCCCCAGCGCGACCACGTCGATACCCGCTTCGTCGAGCGCGCGCAGCATTTCTTCCCGGCCGGATTTCGCCAGATGGTCGGGGAAAAAGCCGCGGTTCCCGACAATCAACCCGAACGTCATTTTCCGCTTCTGATTCGACTGCTCACCATTCGACATAATGAGTCCTTATCGATCAACGATTCCGTTCCATCCGCTGTGATCGGGCCGCAGGGTGATCGGGCCATCGGGCCATCGAAAATCTGGAACACGCGGTTCTTGATCTTCCGATCACCCGATCGCCCGATTCATGCTCGTCCCGGCCGAAAGTAATAGCAGTACGCCGCTCCCGCTAGCGCGAGCAGAGCCCCCCACCACACCGGTGCGTGCAGCGAGAACAGCACCACCGGTTGTGCCGGCGGATGTGCCAGTTCGTAAAGGCCGGCTCCGAAGATCAGCAGGCCGTTTCCGAGCAGAGAGATGCCAATGAAAAACCAAATCGAGATCGAGCCTTCGGAGTGCATGGTCACCTCACCAGAACAGAATATTCAGCACGACGAACACCGCCAAGACAACGACGGCCCAGAACACGGGCCGTTGATAGAACGCTAATTCGCCTTCGGAGGGTATCTCGGTTTCGCCGTACACCAGGCCCTTGAGTTCGCTGGCCGGCTTGGGAGCGGTCAACAGGCTGACCACGACCGTGACCGCGACGCAAATCAGACAAGACCACAGCGCGCGGTACATGTTTTCCGCCATGTCGCGAGCGTATGCCGACAGCGCCACATACCGGAGGGCCGAAGGATCCACCTTCACCCACGCCCACATGCCAATGGAAGAAAGAGTTCCCGCCAGCAGACCCCAGAATCCTCCGGCATTGGTGGCGCGCTTCCACAACATGCCCAGCAGCACGGTGCCGTAGAGCGGGGCGATGAAGAAGCTGAAGAGCGCCTGCACGTAGTCCATGATGCTGAGGAATTGCATCACCAGGTAAGCCGTGCCCACGCTGATCAACACGCCGACCACCGTGGACCAGCGTCCCATGTTCACGTACTGCTTGTCGGTCGCGTTCTTGTGGAGCAGCGCGCCGTAAATGTCGTAGGTCCACACGGTCGAGAAGGCGCTGACGTTGCCCGCCATGCCCGACATGAATCCGGCCATGAGCGCCGTCACGCCCAACCCAAGCAGTCCAGGGCCACAGTAACGGGCCAACAGCAGGGGCAGCACTTCGTTGTAGCTGTGCCCGCCGGTAGCAACCGCCGCGCCCTCACCCATCAACTTCATGGGCAGGACGGCGATTCCGATCAGCCCGGGAAGGATCACAATCAGCGGCACAAACATCTTGAAAGCAGCGCCGATGATGGGTGCCATCTTCGCGGCGCGCAAGTCTTTGGCGGAGAGTATGCGTTGCACGACCAGGAAGTCCGTCGTCCAGTAGCCCATGGAGATGCACGCACCCAGACCGAAAACGATCCCGGTCCAATGAATGCCCATGGGATTCGATTGGAACGAACCGAGGGTGCTCCATAAGTGCGTATATTCCGCCGAGGCACGTTGCGCTACCTGCGCCTGCAGGTTCTTCCACCCGCCGGCTTCGATCAAACCAAGGATCGGAATCAGCAGCGCGCCAGCCCAGATCAGAATGAACTGCAGCACCTCGTTGAAGATGGCCGATCGCAGTCCGCCAAGGCCCACGTAGATCGCGACCGTGATCGAGGAAACCCAGATGCTGAAGTGGATGTCCCAGCCGAGCACAACTTTCATGACCAGCGCCATGGAGTACATGTTGATGCCGCTCATGAGCACGGTCATAAAAGCGAAAGAGACGGCGGACAAGGCGCGGCTCGGCTCTCCGTAGCGTAGTTTGAGGTAGCCGGGGACGGAGTGCGTTTTGGAAATGTAATAGAACGGCATCATCACCAGGCCGAGGAAGATCATGGCGGGAATGGCGCCGATCCAATACCAGTGGGCCGCGAGGATGCCGTACTGATACGAGGCGGCGGCCCATCCCATGAGTTCCAGGGCGCCGAGGTTCGCGGAGAGAAAACTGAGGCCGGCGATCCACGCCGTCATCTCGCGGCCGGCAAGAAAGTAATCCTCGCTGGTATTGGACTGCCGCTTCAGATAGAAGCCAATGGCCAGCACCAGCACAAAGTAAAAGACGATAATGATCGAATCGACGAGGGATAAGTGAACCAGTCGCTGCGGAACCACCAAAGCCATAGCCATCATGCTTGGAGGATCACCGTCTGTGTCTTACCGACACCCTTTCATCGCACGAGTCAGGATCTTTGCTTCGGTCACCTGCCGTTTCCGCTCCGGTCAACGGTTGAGAATTTGTAGGTCGTCTGCGTGCTATAGACCGAAGACGGCCGCAGGATTACCGACGGAAACGTTGGCTGATTCACGGCATCCGGGAAGTGTTGCGTCTCCAGGCAGAAACCGGAATGTTTCCCGTAGACGATCCCACGCTTGCCAGTGAGGCTTCCGTCGAGAAAGTTTCCCGAATAGAACTGCACCCCGGGTTCCGTCGTCCACACTTCCATCTTCCGGCCCGAAACTGGATCCACAACGCTGGCCGCCAACTTGAGCTTGCCTCGGTCCGCGCTCAACACGAAGTTGTGATCGTAGCCTCCGGGATCTCCCTTCATCTCGGCAATGTGCGCGCCGATGGCAACCGGGTGCGTGAAGTCGAGCGGCGTTCCTTTCACCGGCCGGATCTCGCCCGTCGGAATCAGCGTGGCATCCACCGGCGTGTACTTCTCCGCGTTCAGTTGCAACTCTTCTCCCAGGACATCCTTATTGCCGTCGAGGTTGAAATAACTGTGATTGGTGAGATTGACGGGGGTCGCTTTGTCGGTCTTGGCCGTGTATTCCAGCTGCAATTCGTTGTTGTTGGTCAGCCGGTAGAGGACCGTTACCGCCAGACGACCCGGAAAACCTTCGTCTCCATCCGGGCTGTCATAGGTAAAGCGAACTGCGGCGCCGTCCCGCTCATGAACCGGTTCCGCCTTCCACACCACGCGGCTCAAATCCTTCGACCCACTATGCAGGCTATTGGGCGGATCGTTGATCTCCAGCGAATATTCTTTTCCATCGAGCGTGAACTTGCCCTTCGCGATACGGTTCGCTACTCGTCCGACCGTGGCTCCGAACCAGGGATGTTTTCCGAGGTAGCCCTGAAGGTTGTCGAACCCGAGCACCACATCGCCGAGCTTTCCGAATCGATCGGGGACCCACAGTTCGGTCAGTGTCGCGCCATAGGTAATGACCTTGGCGGTGGCGCCCTTGGCATTCTTTAGCGTGTACAACTCAACGACCTTCCCGTCCTGCAGGGTTCCAAACTTACTGGTCTCCACAGCAGCCTCCGAGTTTGCTTTCGTAGGATTCGCGGCCCAAGCCAGGCCCGACGAAATAACCATTAGGACTGTCAGGGATAGGATTTTGCACCTTGCGTTGGCAATCTTCATTAGGGTCTCCGAGGTCCTGACTCGTAAACCGCTACAGTCTAAACCCTTAACAGAGTAACGTAAACGTTTCCGGTATAATAAAGCAAGTATAGACTTAACTTTGGCGGCTGATTCCAGCTTGCAGGTGCTCCCAATCCAGGACTCTTCCGAGGTCGAATCATTTCCGCAATTAGCAGTATTAATATGGTTTACTGGCTTTTCTCCACTGGGTTTCCGTGCCTTCCGCATTGACAATTGTAGTTATAAAGTGCCACAGTGTTTGCCGAGGCGATGCCGCAGTTTACCGGAATCGATTCCGAGGGCCAGCACGGCAGCTTCATTGGAGGGCACCTGCTTCCGCCGCGATCCGCTGGCGTGTACCCTCGACGAATCGCAAATTCTTTCTCCAAAGAGTCTGAATGGTCTCGAGGTCTTCATAATATGCTAGGCCAAAGAACCTTCTTTCCGCGCTCAATCCTGCTGGTGCTCTTGGTGTTCGGGCTCGTGTCATCTGCGCTTGCGCAATGGGCACCCATGGACCCCGTGGTCGCAGTCCAGCCGCAAGCCGATGGCGTGGTCTTCACCATGAAATCTGGGACGCTTCGGCTGCAGATCTGCTCCGACTCGATTATCCACGTCGTCTATTCTCCGACTTCCTCTTTTCCTCAGAGCCCTCCCGATCCGGTGGTCATCAAGAAGAATTGGTCAGCGGCTCCGTGGACGATTCAGCAGAGTGATGAGGAAGTCACGCTTTTGACGTTGAAACTGAAGGTCACCGTTACCCGCAAGGATGGAGCAATTACCTATTATGATCTTGCCGGCAACCAACTGGTGCAGGAAGCAACCAGGACTCTGACCCCCGTGAGGGTGAACGGCGAAGAGACGTACCGCGCTGAGTCATTCGTCAATATCTACGGGTCACGAGAAGCCCTATACGGGCTAGGCCAGCACCAGGCCGGTGTCTGGAACTATCGCGGCGAATCGGTCGACATTTCGCAAGACAACACGAACATCGCCGTGCCGTTCCTGGTTTCGAGCAACGGGTACGGCATCTTCTGGAACAACGATTCGCGCAGCCGCTTCAACAACCGCTTCGCGAATTATCTGTACATCAGTTCGGAAGTCGCCGACGTGATCGATTATTACTTTTTCTACGGTCCCG
Source organism: Terriglobales bacterium (assembly GCA_049697355.1). Lineage (GTDB taxonomy): Bacteria > Acidobacteriota > Terriglobia > Terriglobales > Acidobacteriaceae > Acidiflorens. The sequence continues at coordinate 18,216 of JBAVVP010000163.1, read as the reverse complement.
AACTCGACACAGTCATCGCCAGTTACCGTGAGCTCACCGGACAAGCGCCCATGTTCGGCAAGTGGGCGTATGGTTTCTGGCAGTGCAAGAATCGCTACAAATCGCAGGAAGAAATCCTGGGCGTGGCCCGCAAGTATCGTGAGCTCCACATCCCCGCCGACAACATTGTGCAGGATTGGTTCTGGTGGAACCACAAGGGAGAGTTCGTCTTCAACAAGAACTATCCCGATCCCAAGGGCATGGTCGACGAACTTCACCGCGAGAACTTCCACCTGATGATCTCGATCTGGCCATTCTTCGAACCGGGCTCGTCCAACTACGACCACATGGAGAAGCGGGGATGGTTCATCGACAAGTTCAAGTTCGCCAAGCCCCCTTTTCACACCGATGCCATGGCGGTATACGACGCGACCAGCCCGGAAGCTCGCAAATTCTACTGGGGGCAGGTCAATAAAGGACTGTTCAGCATTGGCCTCGATGCCTGGTGGATGGATACAACCGAACCCGAGACCGAAGGCCAGGAAGAAAACATTCAGCTCGGTCACAAACTAGCGGCGGGCAGCGGTGATCGCTACGTCAACCTGTATCCCATGCTGACGACCGGCGCAGTCTACGAAGGACAGCGCAGCTCATCGGAGCAGAAACGTGTATTTATCTTGTCGCGATCTGCCTTTGCAGGATCGCAAAGAAATGCCGTCACCGCCTGGTCGGGCGACATCAACTCTGACTGGTTCAGCTATCGCCGGCAGATTCCCGCCGGCTTGAACTTTGCTCTTTCTGGCATTCCCTACTGGACCACCGACATAGGTGGATTCGTTTTTGGTGACCCTGACGACCCAGCCTATCGAGAGCTGTTTGTCCGCTGGTTTCAGTACGGAACATTCAACCCGATCTTGCGTGTCCACGGAACCCGTAAGACCGATCAGAACGAACTGTGGTCGTACGGCCCCGACGCACAAAAAATCCTGGTCAACTTTGACCGTCTCCGCTGCCGTTTATTGCCCTACATCTACTCCCTGGCCTGGAAGACGACCAGCGAGAGTTACACTCCGATGCGGCCATTGGTGATGGACTTTCGCACCGATGTGCGAGCGCAAAACACATGGGATGAATTCATGTACGGCACGGCATTCCTGGTGAATCCCGTCACCGAGCCTGGAGCCACCAGCCGCCCCGTCTATTTGCCCAACACTAAGTGGTATGACTTTTGGAGCGGCGTTCAGGTTGATGGCGGACATGGGATCACCGCTCAAGCTCCGCTCGACCGCCTCCCACTTTACATTCGTGCTGGCTCTATCTTGCCGATGGGTCCTGATGTTGAGTGGGCCACGGAAAAGCCCGTTGACCCGATCGAGTTGCGCGTCTATCGCGGGGCCGATGGTGCGTTCACTCTCTACGAAGACGAAAACGACAACTACAACTATGAGAAGGGCACCTACGCCACGATTCCTTTTCGCTGGGACGATGCCAGGCAAACCCTGACCATTAGCGACCGGCAAGGCCAGTTTCCGGGAATGCTAGCGAGCCGGACGTTCCGTGTGGTCTTTGTCGGTGAGAACCACGGGACGGGTATTGCGCCTTCCAGTACCCCCGACAAAGTGGTGAACTATTCCGGAAAGCAGATCATCGTGACTCCCTAATTCAGCGAGGTGTCTGTGGCGACTTCCTCTTTCTCGCACCTTCTGTCTTGCTTCGTGTTAGCGCTTTCCGTGCAAGCATCCGGCAAAACTCCGGCAGGGCAAGCAACCAGCGCCATCCCCACACAGATTCCCGGTCAGAACGCGATTCTCATGGGTGTTGCCTGGTATCCGGAGCAGTGGCCCGACTCGCGCTGGGAAGAAGACCTGCGCCTGATGGAAGCGGCAAACCTGAAAGTGGTCCGGATCGCCGAATTTGCCTGGAGCCGCATGGAACCCTCGGAGGGCCACTATGACTTCGACTGGCTGGAGCGCGCCATCTCCCTGGCCGCCACGCATCACATCGTTTCTGTTTTAGGGACACCGACGGCGACTCCGCCCGCTTGGCTAACGCAGAAATATCCTGACACGTTGCGAGTGGAAGCGAATGGTCAACGTGTAACCCACGGCAACCGCGCGCACGCGTCGGCTACCTCTCCGCGCTATCGGGAGATCTGCCGCCGTATTGCCCAGCAGATGGCCATGCGCTTCGGCCACAATCCCAACGTTGTTGGATGGCAGATCGATAACGAATACGGCTACGCCTTGATGTCCTACGACGATGTCACGCGCCAGCAGTTTCAGGATTGGCTGGAGGCGAAATACAAAACGCTCGACAATCTGAACACGCACTGGACGACCGCGTACTGGAGCCAGACTTACGACAACTGGAGGGAAATCCCGATTCCGGTTGGCGAGCACAACCCCGGCCTGATGCTCGAGTGGAGGCGCTTTGTCACTTACACCTGGGCCTCGTACCAGCAGAATCAGATCAACGTCATCCGCCAGCACGCCGACCCGCGCCAGTTCATTACCGGCAACCTCATGGGATTCTTCGATGGATTCGATCACTACCCGATCACCGAACCGCTTACCTTTGCTTCCTGGGACGACTATGTTGGCACCGGACACGTGGACCCCGCCTACAACGGGCTCGCCCACGATCTCACCCGCGGCTTCAAGCGCCAGAACTTCTGGGTGATGGAGACACAACCCGGCGCGGTGAATTGGTCTCCACTAAACAACTTCTTAAATCGCGGAGAGGCCCGTGCCATGGCCTGGCAGGCGATCGGCCACGGCGCCGACGGCGTCAACTACTGGCAGTGGCGCAGCGCGCTCAACGGCCAGGAAGAGATTCACGGCGTGCTCATCGGCCCCGACGGCACTCCCGTGCCCTTCTACGATGAAGCTGCCCGAACGGCGCAAGAGTTCACAAAAGTTGAAAGCAGTTTTCGCGACACTGCGCCGCTATCGCAGGTGGCGCTGCTTTACTCCTACGACAGCCACTGGGCGATTCAGTTTCAGAAACACACCGAGAAGTATGACGACATCGTCCTGTTGAAGAGTTACTACCGCGCGCTGCGGCAGATTTCGCAGTCCGTCGATGTAGTCAGCGCTTACGTTCCGCTCGGTGGCTACAAACTCGTCGCCGCACCCAGTCTGACCGTGCTGCCCAAGGATCTCGCTGATCATCTGCTGGAATATGTGCGGCAAGGTGGACATCTGGTTCTCGGTCCGCGCTCCGGCTTGAAAGATGAATTCAACGCCCTGTTGCCGCAACGACAGCCGGGGTTCCTGGTTGACGCCCTCGGTGCGTGCGTCGATCAGTACTACGCGCTCGAAAAAGAGGTTCCTGTCTCCGGCGCCTGGGGCAACGGAGAAGCCAGCATCTGGGCTGAGCAACTAAAGAGCCAGGCCCCCGGCGAGGAAGTGCTTCTGAAGTACGGCAGGAGTAACGGATGGCTCGACGATCAGCCTGCCGTCGTCACTCGCACTTATGGCCAGGGCCGAATCACCTATGTCGGCGCCCTGCTCGACGACAAGCTGATGGCGGCTGCCGCCGGATGGATGACGAAAGAAGCCGGCGTTACGCCCGTGTTCGGCCCGCTGCCCGATGGCGTAGAGGTCAGCCGTCGAGTCGGTCCGGGCAAGCAAGTCTTTGTTATCATCAACTACGCACCGGAAAACCGCCGAGTGAGCCTGCCGCATTCGATGAAGCTTGTCCTTGACGGAAAACAGGGGTACGTTGTCGACCTGCCTCCCTACGGAGTCGCCGTTGCTCTCGATAACCGCGGACGACTGCCAACACCACCGGCAGATCGATGAACGCACACCGTGAATTCCCAGGCGCGGTACATCCGGAGACATCCGGTTGGCGCAGTTCGGGTTGCCTCCGCTGACCACGGTGCGGATGTCGCAGTCGGAATTGGCACGGCTGGCGTTCCACGCCCTGCTGTCGGACGTCGAACGCAAGACTCCCGCGCCGAATGGAACGGAGTATCCCCTGGACACCAGCCTGGTGTTGCGGGAGTCTACCGCCCTGGCGCCCGGTTTGCCGGCGCGGGGACCACGGAATGGCGCAGCCTAGTTCGGAGAACTTCTATGCTTCTCGAGACTTTACGCGCGGAAGTCCGGGATGGAAGCTGGAATGGGAGCGCTATCAACCTGTGCGCTTAATCACAGACAGAATCTTTTGGGCGATCTACTGTTGAAATGGGTACTTGTCTCTTCCGCTCTCTAAGGCGTTGCAGGTGCCATCCAGGTACGATCCAGCACGACGGCCATTGCGCCGTAGAGGAGGTTCCCATGCCTCTCGATTCACTGGAACTACGTACTTCTCTCCAACGAGTGCTTGTCGGTCTGATCCTGATCCTGGTTCCGCTCACCGTGTTCGGCTTCTATGTCGCGTTGCAGGGAGACAGCCAGATTCGCCAGATGGCCGGCGAAAATGTCCGTTCCGTGACCCGCAGTGCGGCTGAACACACCTCCCAATTCATCGCAGGGCACGTGCGGGACGTGAGCGTGATCGCGAACAACCCCAGTGTCGTTCAAGCAGTTGTTTCCGCGAACCATCAATACGAGCGCCTTTCCGACGACGCCGTGATGAGCAAGCTCGAAGCCACCGAACAGAAATGGAACAACTCGGAAGGCGATGCCTTGGCGAAGAACATCCTCACCTCCGATTTGGCGCGCCAACTGCGTCGCCTGCGGGAGCTGAACCCGAGCTTGTTGAAAGTAACGGTTGCAGATGCGAGCGGCGCCACCGTGGCAGCGACGGATAAGCCCGTCCGCTACTTTCAGACGGATCGCGGGTACTGGGGGAGGCTGTATTCCCAAGGACACGGCGCGATCGACGTGGCCGATGTGCGCTATGACGAACTGAACCGACTGCCCTACCTAAGCATCGCTTACCCCATTTTGCAGGAAAGCACAGGCAGGTTCATCGGCGCGGTCACTGCTCTGCTCGATGTTTCGCCGCTGTTTGCGCAACTGAACCGGCAGCAGATCGGACGTAGTGGGCGACTGTTCCTGGTGCGCGAGGATGGAACCGTGATCCAGGCAAACGGCGTAACCCCATCGATGAAGATCCACTCCGAGGAATACAGCGCGATCCGTGACTCTCTCGGGAACCTGCGGGGTCGCGAAACTGGATATCTTTTCACGACGTTCTCCAAGGGCGAGAAATATCTCGTTGGGTTCGCCGACGCCGGATTGAAGGACGCGTTCCCCAACCTTCCGTGGATCGTCGTGGCCAGCCAGGAAGAACGTGAGATCACGGGTCCCATCCGAAATGTGGCTGGTTTCGCGCTCTTCGTCATGATTCTGTCGCTGTTGATGCTGAGTTTGCTCGCCGCGTACGTGTTTCTGCATCGCGTACAGAAAATCGAGGATATTGAAACGCCGCCGGAAGAAAAGCCGCGGCCCCAAGCTGCGTGACAACGCGCGGGTTTGGGCCCGCGCGATGGTCGCGGGTCCGAGATCGAGCTGATGGGCTATTTCGGAGAGCTTTAGGTGACTTCCGGAAGAGACAAGGTCTATGGAAAGCTGAGGTCGCACGATGGAGTTCTTTTGCAAAACCTGCGGCAAGCGAAAGGGTGATGCCAAAGGCTGGCTGCTGGGCTTCGAGGGCTCAAGAAAACCAGCCATGAAATACACCATCAACCTGCGCGTGAAGTGGGATGAGCAGCGTGCCAGTGAACGGAATGCTGTCCATTTCTGCTCTGCCGAATGCCAGAACAAATATGTGTCGGCAAGTTACGGAGACGACACCTGGGCAATCTAGGTATCGCTGGCCCGTGGAGTTGCGCTGGATTTCGGGCCAGCGGAACACGGCGGCGTAATGAAGGAAGATAGGGGACGATTGGCGATGTAGGAAAGTGCAAGCCAGAGATCGGCAAATTGTCCGCTACCCAACCGTCGCGGGAGGTCGGTCATGAGGTTAGAGCACAGGAGATCAGGCGATAGCCATTTCCACACCTATCCATTCCACACCCTGTTTGTGCTTGTTGCAGGCTTCGTCTTGGTCGTCTTGGCCGTGTTGATTCTGACTGTGCCGGCGAAGTAGGGACGGATCGTTCCCCGGTTTGCGCCGGAACACATGCATGGGTGACACGCGTCACGGCATACGAGGCAACCTCTGCCCAGAATGGAAAGTGTGGAAGTGTGTCCTGTGCCCCTGCACAGGAGGGTTCATAACGGCTCGCCCAAGCCTGTGCCGCTCGCGACAAAAGGCCGAGCGATGCTCCTTCACCGCAACATTCGAAGGAGGGTGCCATGAAGTCTCCAAGGGCAGCGAAACTCGAGTCGGATCGACCCGTGGTGTTGCTAAAACCATCCAATCCTGCAGACCTCCAACGGAAGGTGCAAAAAGTGCAGCTTGCGATTTCGCAGCGTGCACATGAGTTGTTCGAAGCTCGTGGCCAGGAGCATGGTCACGATCGGGAAGACTGGTTCCGAGCGGAATCTGAGCTGCTCTGTCCGGTATCGGTTTCCTTGTCAGAATCCAAAGACCGGGTCAGTGTTTACGCTAACGTCGCCGGCTTTGAGCAGACCGAACTTGAAGTTAGCATCGAGCCGAGTCGCATCTCGATCCTCGGTGAGAAGAAGACGAGTGGGGCAAAAGCCAAGGACGAAACCATCGGGCGGACTAGCGCGGTTCCCGACCAAATCCTGGAAGTCGTCGACCTTGCAACGGAGGTGATACCGGAGCGCGCAGTCGTCCAATGGCAGGGGGGAGTGCTGAAATTTGAGCTCCCCACAGCTGCCCAGAACAAGATCGAAACTGCCGCTTGAGTGGAGGATTCAAGGTGTCTGAGAGACGGACGTGCCCAAATCGGCCTCCGGACGTTTTGGACTGCTGGATATAAGGAGCGCTGGATTTTGGAGCAGGCAGAGTACTGCCTGAGTGCCGGGAGGTGCGCATGGCAGCGTTGGCGAACTTTCTATTCAGGGAAACGGCTTCAGTGGCGAGCGCCGAGTTCCTGGAGGCGCTCCTGGAAGACTACCCGAACCGGGATTTTCAGGTTCGGCTGTGGGACGGCGCCACCTGGGGAGCGGTACCGCAACCGCGCTTCACGTTGGTGCTCAAGCATCCAGGAGCCTTGCGTGCGATGTTTTCCTGCCCCAGCGAACTCACGCTCGGAGAAGCGTACATCTACGATGACTTCGACATCGAGGGCGACATCGAAGCAATCTTCCAGTTGGCGGATTCCATGCTTGGGCAAGAACGCAACCCGCGGAAGACTTTTGATCTTGCTAAACGACTGCAGAAGTTGCCGGTAAGCGACCGCGCTCATAAGGACCGGCGACCAGCCAATTTCAGCGGATCCCTTCATTCTCGAGATCGTGACCGCCAAGCCGTCAGCTATCACTACAATCTTCCGGCCGAGTTCTACGCGCTGTGGCTCGATCGGCACATGGTTTACTCCTGCGCTTACTTCGCCACACCGGAAGAAGATCTGGATTCGGCGCAGGAGAGGAAGCTGGATTACATCTGCAGAAAACTGCGGCTCTGCCGTGGTCAGCGTCTTTTGGACATTGGTTGCGGTTGGGGTGGATTGATCATGCACGCCGCTGCCCACTATGGCGTGGAAGCGGTAGGAATCACGCTGAGTGCGCCGCAGGCGGAACTAGCCCGACAACGGCTGCGCGAATTGGGGTTGAATGACCGCTGTCGCGTAGAGGTTGCAGATTACCGTGACCTTGAGCATGGTCAGCTATACGACAAGATTGTCAGTGTGGGGATGTTTGAGCACGTGGGAGAGGTATTTCTGCCGGAGTACTTCGCCCGAGCGTACGAGCTATTGCGGCCGGGGGGAGTATTTCTGAACCATGGGATTGCTTATAGCGCCACCTACCACCGGCAGGGCCCGTCTTTCTGCGACCGCTATGTCTTTCCCGATGGGGAGATGGTCCCGATCAGTACCACCCTTCGAGCGGCGGAACTGAGCGGGTTTGAGGTCCGGGACGTGGAGAGTTTGCGCGAGCACTATGAATTAACGCTGCACCGCTGGGTCCGGCGTCTGGAAGCCCATGCCGAGCAGGCACGTGGAATCTCGGATGATACAACTTACCGGATATGGCGCCTCTACATGGCCGGCTCCGCTCACGCATTCCGCACGGAGCGACTGAACGTGTATCAGACACTCCTCGCTAAGCCAGGACAAGGCAGCAGTGGTTTGCCGCTGACGCGGGAAGATTGGTATCGCGTCTAAGAAACCATCGATCCGATCATAGACCCCGATCTCGCCATGGGTCTCACACGATCGGCAGAGGTCCTCCCCGCTTCAGCTCCTCCGGCGGCTCTCCCCGTATCAGGCCTTCCAGCATGTGCATGAGGTCGAGACTTCTCTGGTAGTAATGCTCAGCCAGGTACTTCTCAATGACCAATCCCATTTGCGGATTGGCGTCCACGATCCGCTCCAGGGCCGTTTTGCCGAGAGTCATGATCTTGCAGTCGGTGACACACTGGGCCGTCACCATATAGGTTTCCCCCAACAGCACGCTCGCCCCGATCATCGTACCGGGACCCACTTCTTCGATGACAATGCCGTGACCCGCTGGAGTGGGAGCGCGGAGTACGACTTCCCCTTCGAGTAAAACGTACGCACGGGCGGCGGGCTGCCCTTTGCGGTAGACGATTGCGCCGGCTTTGTATTGTTCGGTGCTGGCGTAATTACTGAGGAAATCGATCTCCTCGGGTCGGAGATAGCTGAAGACCTTGGTTGCTTTCAGAGTCGCGGTTGTCATAACTTCTCCTTTACGTTCATGAAAGTGTTAAGCACGAGGAGCGCTCCTCATGCGAGTGGAGAGTCCGCTATTCTTCAAAGCAGGGGCCACCATCGTGACCATGCTTCTGGTGATCCTTGATGGTGTGACTGAGCCGGGAATACGCGGCCTGCAGAGAGCGTTTTTCCCGCTCGGTCAGGTACGGATTCTCGAGCGCGGTAAGAATGTCATCGAATTCCGCTTCCAGTTCCTCAAGCTCTGCACAGAGCATACGACCTCCGTTTCCTCCTCAAATCGTCACGGAGCTGACTGCCCAATGAACTCGGCACCGGCACTCGGCTGCTCTCATCAATAGATGATCCGCCGATTACGCAACGGCTCTCGCCATGAGTTCCTTTTTTCCCAAACCTAGAATGCCGTGTTTTTTCCCTACTCTTTTGAAACCCTCGATGGCGGCGTCCAGATGGTGTTTATCGTGAGCCGCCGACAGTTGCGTGCGAATCCGGGCTTGCCCTTTCGGCACGACCGGAAAGAAGAACCCAACGGCGTACACGCCCTCGTCAAAGAGATCGCGGGCAAAGTCTTGCGCCAGTTTGGCGTCGTAGAGCATGACCGGCACAATCGGGGTATCCCCTTCCTTCAGATCGAAACCAGCGTCTTTGAGCAAGCCGCGCCAATACCTCGCGTTCCATTCCAGTTTGTCGCGACGATCGGTGGAGGCGCTGATTAGGTCCAGTACCTTGAGCGCACCCGCCACGATCACCGGCGCCACGGCATTGGAAAACAGGTAAGGACGCGCTCGCTGCCGGCACATGTCCACCAGTTCGCGACGGCCGCTGACGCAGCCTCCGGAAGCACCGCCCAACGCCTTTCCCAGCGTCGTGGTGATGACATCGATCTTGCCGAACACGCCGCAGTGCTCGTGCGTCCCACGTCCGGTTTTGCCCATGAAGCCGGTGGCGTGCGAGTCATCCACGAACACCATGGCGTTGTATTTCTCGGCCAGGTCGACGATGTCAGCCAGCTTGGCGGTATCGCCATCCATCGAGAACACGCCGTCCGTAATCACTATGCGCGACCGCTTGTCCTGGTGTTCTTGCAGCTTCTCCGCAAGATGCCCCATATCGGAGTGCTTGTAGGTGTCTTGCATCGCCTTGCACAGACGCATTCCATCCACGATGGAGGCGTGAACGAGCCGATCGGCGATCATGACATCCTGCTCATTCAGGCAGGCCTCGAAGAAGCCGGCATTTGCGTCCATGCAGGAGGGGAACAGCAAGGTATCCTCGGTACCGAGGAACGCGGTCAGGCGATTCTCTAACTCGCGGTGGATATCCTGCGTACCACAGATAAAACGCACTGAGGACATGCCGTAGCCCCGTGCGTCCAAGCCTGCGTGCGCCGCGGCGATGACCTCGGGATGGCTGGAGAGTCCGAGGTAGTTGTTCGCGCAAACATTGATGCACTTCCTGATTGCCGAGCCAACCGGGAACTCCACCTCAATTTCCGAGGACTGCGGCGAGTGGATATACCTTTCCTCTTTGAACAGGCCTGCGTTTTTGATTCCCTCGACATCGGTCTGATAGCGGTGGCGAACTGCATCGGCAAACGCCATGACGCGCCTCGCGTAATAGGATTTTCTTCAGTAGGTGCCCAAGCCAAACCGGGTCCGGCGGCGGGCACACCCTAGCCCTTGATGACTTCAGCCTTCTGGAAACGTCGCACCAGTCCGGCGATACGCTCGACGGTATCGAAAGCTTCGGGGGTGGCGCATTCGTCGGGAATGTCAATCGAGTACTTCTTCTCCAGAAAACGAAGCAGAGATACCATGGAAAACGAATCCACAATGCCACCAGAAATCAGTGGAGTTGTCTCGGTAATGGTTCGGTCGTCACCTTCTTCCAGGTATTCCCGCATTATGTAATTGCGAACTACTTGCGTGATTTCGTCCATAACGGGCCTCGGCTTAGTCGTCCATGATGGTGGAAAGATCGCCCACGGGCTCATGGAACTCCTTGCAGCGTAGGATGCGGCGCACGATTTTGCCGCTGCGCGTCTTAGGCAACGAGTCGACGAACTCGATTTCCTGGGGCATGGCCAGCGGCGACAACCGCTTGCGAATATGGTTCATGATTTCCAGTTCAAGGTCGTCGGATGGTTGAAAACCTTGCTTTACAGTCACGTACGCTTTCACAACTTCCATGTTGACAGGGTCAGGTTTAGCAACGGCGGCAGACTCAGCGACAGCCGGACATCCCAGCAGGGCCGATTCGACTTCGAAGGGGCCGACCAGGTGCCCGCCGGTATTGATGACGTCGTCATCGCGTCCCATGAACCAGAAATAGCCGTCCGTGTCGATGGAGGCACGGTCGCCACAGAGGTACCATCCATTCCTGAATTTGGCGTGGTATCCGGCGGGATTGTTCCAATAACCGCGAATCTGCGACGGCCAGCCCGGGCGCAGCGCAATCAGACCTGCGTTGGCCGGTTCGTAGGTTCTTGGATCCAGCACGGTTGCGGTGATTCCCGGAAACGGCTTGCCCATCGAGCCGGGTTTGATTTGCATCCCGGGAAAGTTCGCAATTACGATGCAGCCGGTTTCGGTCTGCCAGAACGTGTCGTGGAACGGTTTCCCGAAGACTTCTCTCGACCAGATCACGGCCTCGGGGTTGAGCGGCTCGCCCACACTGGCTAGATGCCGCAAGCTGGAGAGATCATGCTTGCGGATGATTTCCGCTCCCTCCTTCATGAGCAGGCGGATCGCAGTCGGCGCCGAATACCAGACGGTAACGTGGTACTTCTCGATGAACTCGTACCATTTCTCCGCGTTGAAACCGGAGTCCAGAACCGCTTGTGTAATTCCGTTCGCCCAGGGACCGATGATGCCGTAGGACGTACCGGTGACCCAACCCGGGTCGGCGTTGCACCAGTAAATGTCGTCCGGCTGAAAATCGAGGACCCATTTCGCGGTGAGATACTGCGAAACGATCGAGTAGTGAACGTGCTGCGCACCCTTAGGCTGGCCCGTGGTGCCAGAGGTGTAGTGCAGAACCGATGGAGATTCGGCCTTGGTCGGGTAGATTGGGAAGTGCTCGACGGGCGGCGATTGTTCCATCGCGAAGGCAGTCTCGCGTTCCTGGAGAGACGCCTGGGGCGCATCCACCACGATGAAGTGCCGCAAGTTCGGGAGTTGCTCCCGGATCTTGCGGACCTTAAGGAGATGTTTCTTCTGGGTAATGATCGCTGCCGTCCCGGCGTCTTTGAGCCGGACACACAGAGATTCGTCTCCGAAAGCCGAAAACAGCGGCTGGGCCACCGCGCCCATCTTCAGAATGCCCAGAAATCCGATGTACAACTCGGGTACCCGGTCTAAAAAGAGGCATACCCGCTCGCCGGGGAGAATTCCCAGGCCGGCCAGGAAATGGGCGATGGTGTTGGAGTAGACACGAAGATCGTTGTAGGTGAAGCGCTTCTGGTTGCCCTGATAGTCTTCCCAGAGCAGCGCCAGCTTCTCGGCCATCCCCAGCTGGCACAGGCGGTCGCTGCACATCCAACCGATGTTGATCGAATCGCGCGGCCGATAGCCTAGTTCGCGCTCAGCATTCGCCCAGTCGAAATTCGTGTTGAGTTGCTCGTATGAGGGCCGAACACTCATGGGCTTGTCCCCTCCTGGTGTCCGTCCGGCAACTTTCTGGTTCACCACCAAGCCAGCTGCTTACTTGGAAACGGCCGCAACGGAGTAAACAAATCCAGTTTGACCCTACTCCTGTCCAGGTCGGCGCGCAGTGACCCCCGTCAATCATGGCTGTGACGCAGCGATCCAGGCCCTCCCCCTTCTACTCTGACTGTTGTTGATGCCATCACGTGGGAAGCGCACAGATTGCGCTCGGCCCCAGCGGGCCATAACAAGTGATCTTGGTCACAGAAAGCGGAAGGCGCTTGGCAGAACATTGGGTGGGCAGCGCCAGGCGCTCAGAACGCACCGAGGGTTTGGTGTGCGCCGCGCCGATCCACTGCGTGGAGAGGCAAGGAGTACGGGGTGCGACTTAAGCCGACAAGGTGGCGCTGGCTCTCGCAGATTATTTTCTTCTCCCTGTTCTTGTTCCTTCTGCTGCGCACGGAGTTTCGCGGATCGCTGCACGCCGGCGGAAATGCGATTCGGCTCCCCTACCCGGTGCAGTTGTTTTTCCAATTCGATCCCTTGGTAATGCTGTCGAATGCTCTCTCCAGCCGCGCGCTGTACCGCGGCCTGTTGTGGAGCCTGGTCGTTCTGCTTCCGACCATGTTGCTCGGGCGCTTCTTCTGCGGCTGGATTTGTCCACTGGGCTCCGTTCACCACTTCTTCAGCAGCCTGAAATCCGAGCGCAAACGTGGAAAGCAACTGTTGGAATCGAACCGCTACAAGCGCTGGCAGACGACGAAGTACTACCTCTTAGTCGCGGCCTTAATCGCCGCTGTGTTGGGCACGGGGGTCGTCGGATGGCTGGATCCCTTCTCGTTGCTGGTGCGCTCGCTGGGCCTGTCTATCCTGCCCGGTGTGAACTATGCCGTGAGCGCTGGCCTGCGCGTGCTCGAACACAGCCGTTGGGGGAATGGGCTGGAAGGCAACGTGCTGAACTTCCTTCTCGGAGGATGGCTGCTCAACTTCAAACAGCCGTACTTTCGCCAGGGTATTTGGCTTGGCATCATCTTCATCTTTCTTTTGGCGTTGAATTTTCGAGTGACCCGTTTCTGGTGCCGGGCACTCTGCCCACTGGGCGCGCTGCTCGGCATCGTTTCGCGCTGGTCGATTCTGGGACTGGTCAAGAGCCCGGAGCACTGCGAGGACTGCAATCGCTGCCTGCTGCGCTGCCAGGGCGGCGATGATCCGATCGGCGGAGTTCCGTGGCGTCAAGCGGAGTGTCATCTCTGCCTGAACTGTGTTGATGAGTGCCCGGAGCACGGCCTGCAGTTCAAGTTCTTCCCCGCCCAAAAGTCCATCGGTGTGAACCTGCAGAGGCGCAAAGTGCTCACGGGATTGGCGGCCGGGGCAGCCGTAGTTCCACTGTTGCGCAGCACGCCCGGATTCGCCGTCGAGCGCCACGAGAGATTGCTGCGTCCTCCGGGCGCATTGGACGAAGGGGACTTTCTGTCGCGTTGCATACGCTGTGGCGAGTGCATGAAAGTCTGTCCCAACAACGCGCTGCATCCCGCGTTGAACGAGGCGGGGCTGGAAGGTCTCTGGACGCCGGTTTTGGTGCCGCGGATTGGCTACTGTGAGAGCAGTTGCGTGCTGTGCTCCCAGGTTTGTCCGACCGGCGCAATATGGGAGATCACGGCGAAAGAAAAGGGCTGGGAGGCGCGGGTCACGAGCGACGCCAAACCCATCAGCCTAGGAACAGCGTTCCTGGATCGCGGACGATGTTTGCCGTGGGCGATGGCAACCCCGTGCATTGTGTGCGAGGAGTGGTGTCCGACATCGCCCAAGGCCATCTATTTGCAGCCCGCCGAAGTCGCCGATGCGGAGGGCCATCTGCAGCCGGTCAAACAACCGTTTGTCGATCCGCATCGCTGCGTGGGCTGCGGGGCTTGCGAGTACGCCTGCCCGGTTCAGGATCGCCCGGCAGTTTACGTGACCAGCGTAGGCGAGAGCCGATCGCGAACCAACCAGATTCTGCTGAACCGGGGCAAAAACAAAGACAAGGAAAGGCCGAGATGAAGGCCCGCGAAGCGCTGTCGATCATGCTCGGTGTCGCGCTGCTGTTGAACGCCGGATGCAAACGTCAGGCGGGAACTGCACCATCCCTTTTCCCCGCGTCCAATCCGGTCGCGGGCTGGGCGAAGACCGGAGATACACGGACCTTCGAGGCCGCCGACCTCTGGAAGTACATTGACGGCGAGGCGGAACGATACTTGAAAGCTGGGGTGCAGCGAGTATCTACGGCCGACTACAAGTTCCAGAACCAGGTCGAAGCGACAGCAGACATCTATGCCATGGGAAACGCGGAAGGCGCCGAGAAGATTCTTGAATCGGAGCCGGCTGTCGATGCGAAACCGATTCAACTGGGAGACGCCGCGCGCTTGTCCAGCCAGAGCCTGGTCTTCCGCAAGGGAGCTTACCTGGTGCGAATCGTTGCCTTTGAGGAATCGCCGGAAACACAGCAGGCACTTCTGCAACTAGGGCGCGGCATCGAACCGAGGCTTGCCCGCTGACGATCGCCAGAAGTGCTGTTCGTCACTGAAAAGTCAGACGGATTGCGGTATAGGTACCTTAAGGACTTTCGGAGCTGGCCCTGGGTTCACCGGAGAACCCTTATGAGCGCAACGCGCAGCACCAGTCGGCGGGATTTTCTTAGGAAGTGCCTCACCGGCGCTGCGGTCCTGGGCGCAAGCGGCAGGCTGGAACGGCTCGCATCAGCAGAACAACAACAACCGCAACAACAAGTAACGGCGCTCGCGAAGTCCAGGGTTGTGGTCGCGCACGACGCTGCGCTGCGCGGCGCCGGCGCCACGGTCGATTCGCGCCGGATTCTGAGCCTTCTGGATCGCGCCATGCAGTCTTTCTTCGACCGCGATAATCCGATCGAGACGTGGAAGAAGCTGGTCCATCCGGGCGAGACAGTGGGACTGAAAGTCAATGCGCTTGGAGGACGCGGACTCTCCAGCAACCTGCAACTCGTCGAAGCCATCTGCGAGCGGTTGCAGGAGGCCGGAATCAAGGCGAACGATATCGTGGTCTGGGACCGCGATAGCGACGAACTGGAGCATGTTGGATTTCATGTAGCGACGGGCGGAAACCGCGTGCAGTGCTTTGGCACCGATCGCATCGATTACGAACCCGAGCTGGCCATGTATGGCAGCGTGGGCAGCCGGTTGTCGAAGATCCTGACGCAACGCTGCCATGTCCTGATCAATGTCCCGGTGCTGAAAGACCATGACGACGCCGGCGTAACCATGGCCTTGAAGAACATGTACGGAGTCATTCATAACCCGAACAAGTACCACCCCAACGGCTGCAATCCGTATATCGCAGATTTGAACATGCTGCCGGAAATCAGAACCAAGATGCGGTTGACCATCTGCGACGCGACCACGGCCTGCTTCGAAGGTGGGCCCGGATACAAGCCGGAATACAGTTGGAAGAACAATGCCCTGATCGTTTCGCAGGATCCCGTCGCGCTCGATTACACCGGCTGGCAAATCATCGAGCGCAAGCGGGCCGAAAAAGGATTGAAGACGCTGGAAGGCGATAAAAGAGCGCCACACTACATCGCGACCGCCGCCGACGCGCAGCATCGGCTGGGCACAAACGATCCGCGGAGAATAGCGGTTGTTGAGGTATAGCAGCCTGTGGTGAAGATACGTTTCGTATCAGGGCACGCCTTCAGGCGTGCCGCAGGGGCCGCGTTATGAAGGCGCCTTCAGGCGCTGGGGCCGGCGATTAGACGTGCACCACGGGCTGATAGGGTGCGTGATTGAGAGTGCAACATGTCGCGTGAACTCGATCGCCGTTCGTTCTTGAAGTGCGCCCTGGCGTCGGGAGCAGCTTTCGGCGTCTGCGAGCTTGCCCAGTTCCCTGTCGCGACCCAGGCGTGGGCGAGTCCGCAAAAGCAGGACGATTCGCGATTCACCGTCGAGGCGAAGTTCTACCAGAAACTTCAAAACAAGAAGATCAAGTGCAAGCTGTGTCCGCGCGAATGCACGGTGGGAGACCGGGAACGCGGCTATTGTGGCGTGCGCGAGAATCGCGGAGGGACCTACCACACGCTGGTGCACTCGCGAGTGTGCGCCGCGCACATCGATCCCGTCGAGAAGAAGCCTCTGTTCCACTACCTGCCGGGGACACTGGCTTTCTCATTGGCCACGGCGGGCTGCAACGTCAACTGCAAATTTTGCCAGAACTGGGACATCTCCCAGGTGCGTCCGGAGCAGGTTCCCGCCGAGTACGCGCCCCCGAAATTGGTTGCCGAGCTGGCCAAACAGAATAGCTGTCCCACGATTGCCTACACCTACAGCGAGCCGGTGATCTTCAGCGAGTATCTGATGGATGCGGCCGATGCCGGGCACGAGGCCGGAGTCCGCAGCGTAGTCGTGTCGAACGGCTACATGCAAGAGGAGGCGCTGAAAGCGGCGTACGGAAAGATGGACGCGGTCAAGATCGATCTGAAAGCCTTCACGGAGTCTTACTACAAAGATGTTGTCGTGGGTGAGTTGAAGCCGGTATTGGACTCGCTGGTCACCTTGCGGAAGATGAACAAGTGGACCGAGATCGTCTACCTGGTGGTGCCGGCGATGAACGACAGCGATACCGAATTCCGCGGCTTGGCGCGTTGGATCAAGTCCAACCTGGGCGTGGATGTGCCGGTACATTTCACGCAATTTCATCCGCAATACCTGTTGAAGAACCTGCCCATCACGCCCGTGCCCACGCTGGAGCGTGCCAAGGCAATTGCCGACGCCGAGGGGCTGCACTACGTCTACGTCGGCAATGTGCCGGGACATCCTGCGCAAAATACCTACTGCCCGAAGTGCCGCCGCATGTTGGTGGAACGCGTCGGGTTTACGGCGAGTCAGATGCTGATCCGCAAGGGCAGTTGCCCATTCTGCGGGCAGCCGATCCCTGGCATTTGGCACGCATGAAAGCGCGATAGGAGGCTTCGCGTATGAATACCAAGATGCGCTCCAAAGTCTATTGGCTGGCGGCTTTCATGACCGCGATCCTGGCGATTGCGGCGGTGCGGCACGTTCGCGCCGCCGATCCTCCGAAAGTTAGGGAAGCCGGTGTGGCCGGTGGATTCTATCCGGCCGACCCAAAGACGCTTGCGGTGATGATCGATGACATGCTGGCCCATGCGTCTCAGCCGCCGATCAACGACCCGATCCTCGCTGTGGTTGCGCCTCACGCCGGCTATCAGTTCTCCGGCCCCGTCGCTGCCTACACCTACGCGGCGCTGAAAGGGCGCAAGTTTTCGCGCGTGGTCGTGATTGCGCCGTCGCATTACGAGGCCTTTGATTTCACGTCTGTCTATGACGGCGACGCGTACGCGACGCCGCTGGGGACAGTACCGGTAGACAAGGCGTTTGCAAAACAACTTGTGCAGATGAGTCCAACCATCAAATTCTCCAGCCAGGGGCACACTCCTACGAAAGAGGGCGCTGAGCATGCGCTTGAGGTGGAGTTGCCGTGGTTGCAGCGGGTGCTGGGCGACTTCGAACTCGTACCCGTCGTCATGGGAGACCAGAGTTACGAAAACAGCCGTGCGCTGGGTGTGGCTCTGGCGAAGCTGATCCAGGGCAAAGATAAAGATAAAAATACGCTGATCGTAGCCAGTTCCGATCTGTCGCACTATCACCCCTACGACGAAGCGGTGAAGATCGACCATAAAACGCTGGGTGCGCTGCAGGCTTGGGACTACTTCAGCATGTCGCGGAACTTCGAGGCGCGGATCTGGGAAGCCTGCGGCGGCGCGCCCATCGTAGCCGCGATGATTGCCGCCGAGCGCATGGGAGCGAACCAAGCCGTGGTGCTCAAGTACGCCAATTCCGGCGACAT
>JBAVVP010000162.1:0-4411 GCA_049697355.1 Terriglobales bacterium | reverse complement strand
CGCCCGCCCCGCCGGGCGAGGACGCCAGGCGCTCCACCAGTAACTATGAACATGAATCCTTACCTCATCGCCGCCGCCGTCGGTTACGTGCTGGGATCCATCCCATTTGGCTATCTGCTGGTGCGTGTTCTCAAGGGCGAGGACGTACGCGCGACCGGCAGTGGCAACATCGGCGCGACGAACGTGGCCCGCACGTCTCCCGGGCTTGGGGCTGCGACTCTGCTGCTGGATGCCGCCAAAGGTCTCGCGGCGGTTCTGGTGGCGCGGGTGCTGTTCAGCGGACCGCATCAAGCGCTCATCATGACCACGGCGGCTTGCTTTGCCGTGCTGGGGCATCTGTTCCCGGTCTGGCTGAAGTTCGGCGGCGGCAAGGGCGTCGCCACCACCTTCGGAGCGTTTATTCTGCTCACCCCGAAATCTATTTTGTGCATGGTGGTGGTGTTTTTGATCCTGGTGGCAGCGTTCCGCTACGTCTCGCTCGGGTCGGTCGCAGCGGCGGCGGCGTTCCCGCTGCTGGCGTGGGGGCTCCACGAATACGCGGATTCGCGGCAAATTGTTTTGATCGCCATGGTTTCGGCACTTGTGATCTGGAAACACCGCCGAAACATCGGCCGTCTCGCCGCCGGAACGGAAGCAAAGTTAGGTAGAAAGTCAGGAACAGAGTCCGGAACAAAGTCCGGAACTCTGGGAGCAACCCGCGGATGAGCCGCATTGCCGTCATCGGAGCAGGCGCCTGGGGCACAGGACTGGCAATCGTCCTCGCACGCAAAGGGACGCGCGATTTGCAGCACGAGGTCCGGCTCTGGGCCAACGAAACCGATGTTTGCGAGAGCATCGTCAGCCGCCGCATCAACGAGCGCTTCCTGCCCGGCTTTCAGCTGCCCGAATCGATTGTGGCGACCAGCGACCTAAACACCGCGCTCGACGCCGCGGAGATTGTCGTCAGCGTGATGCCGTCGCAGCATTGTCGAGTTCTGTTCGAACGGATGGCGCCGGCGCTCCGCCCGGAGATGCTTTTCGTCAGTTGCACCAAAGGGCTCGAAGACAGAACTCTGCTGCGCATGACGGAAGTGATTGGCGACGTGTTGCGCAGCCGCCAGTTCGCTCCTCGCGTAGCGGCGCTCAGCGGCCCGTCATTTGCCAAAGAGGTGGCGCGCGGCGATCCGACCGCCGTGACCGTGGCATCGGTGGATGGAGAAGTGACGCGCGCCGTGCAGCAGGCGTTCAACGATTCCCGCTTTCGCGTTTACACCAACGACGACGTGATCGGGGTGGAGTTAGGCGGCGCGCTGAAGAACATCATCGCCATCGCCGCCGGCGTCTGCGATGGTCTGGGCCTTGGCCATAACTCGGTCGCGGCGCTGATTACGCGGGGTCTCGCCGAAGTCGCGCGCCTGGTCGTGGCTTGCGGCGGCCGCCTTGAGACCATGTCTGGACTCGCTGGACTGGGCGATCTGGTTCTCACCTGCACCGGAGATCTCTCGCGCAACCGCAGCGTCGGGGTGGAACTGGGCAAGGGCCGCAAGTTGCCCGACATCATCGCGGACATGCATGGGGCAGTCGCGGAGGGCGTTTTCACCACCAAAGCGGCGATGGGATTGGCACGCCAGAAGCACGTTGAGATGCCGATCACCGAGCAGATGTTCGCCATCCTCGAAAACGGCAAGGCGCCGCAGCAGGCCATTGAAGAACTGATGATGCGTGCGGCGCGGTCGGAAATTTATTGAGTGTGGACGGGAAGGCAACGGGACGCCGCGGATCCTGGGTGTGGATATCGCCGCCCAGTGCCGGTTGCGCCCGGCGTACACTCGTTGGCTCCAGGGGGAGATTCCGGAGGATCCGCGCATGAAAATCAGAGTTTCACTTCTTGTCCTGGCGGCGCTTGCAGTTTGGGCTTTGGACTTCGCGGTTGCACAAAATGAGCGCAACCCTGCGGCGTCCAAAGTTCTTGCCCTCGAGAAGAAATGGAATGACATTTATAAGCGAGGGGATATCGCGGCCATGAATTCTCTGCTGGCGGACGATTTCATCATCACGGTTGAGGATGGAGGCACCTTCAGCAAGCCTGGATACATCGCTCACAACGGAGATTCTGCCGTGCACGTGGAGATTTCAGAAATGTCGGATCTGCAAGTTCGCATGCACGGCAATACGGCTGTGGTCACGGGTGCATACCACGAAAAGGGCACCGAGAAGGGTAAACCTTACGAATACCGGGATCGTCTCACCGACGTTTGGATGAACCTCAACGGCCGGTGGCAAATAATCGCATCGCACTACAGCCTTCGCGCCAACTAGTGATGGGAAACACATTAAGGAAGCGCGTTTGCCCGAGCCGAGCTTCTTCAGCTGTCTTTAAACAAAGTGATGCGCCTTCGATAACCAGCTTTCCGCATGCCGCCCGAGCGTAGAGTTAAGCCATGAGGCCGTCAGTCCCGATGCGGCGAAGGCGCATACCGACTGGTGCTCTTCCAAGTCGCTCTTGGCGCGCTCCATCTCGACGTTCTTGTAGGCGGCAAGCTCCGTGCTGACGCGATAATACGCAGCGAAACGGGCCGCGATGTAGTTGCGGCGTCTAGATTCAAAAGCTCGTTCCAGCTCCTTACACGTAGGACAATCCATACCTATACCTCCAGCAGATGCATGCTTGGGGGGGCATGGTGAACCCCTCTAACGCTATCGGTTGAGGATCTCGCGCTCGGCGTGGAGCCAGTCCTGTTCGTCTTGGCCGGGTTCACGACCACGGCTTTCATACAGCTCATAGGCCCGCTCTCTAATCCTGTCTTGTGAGGGGACGGTGTTTGGCATTCTCGCAACTTTGCCAGGAAAGCTCTTCGGGTCGACGATCTTGGGCTGCGGTTGTTTTTGAATCTTCAGACTGCTCATAGGGGAAACCTTCTGGGTGGTCGGAACTAAGGGGGGCTTACTTCAGATGAACTGGCTTAGTCCAGGGGATCTGAAAGAGGAGGAAAAGTGCTCACTCAATCTCAACCCTAAGCTGAATCGTCAGGCTTGTCCAATTTGGAAGGGCGTGGTTGCGGCGATTCTCGATCTAAATTCTTGTTGGCGAAATATCGCGTTTACATTCATTGCCCAGGTCATGAGCGTAAAGCCTGGTGTGTCAACCATCCCCTTGCCTCCGCTCCTTTCTGCCGGGTGTACACTGTGCATCTTCGGCCGTTCGAAGCTCACGCAAACTATGCCGCCACCCGCACCTCGTTTGCGCGTCCGGTTGTACTTAGGGCTCGATCGCTGGCTCCAGCGATGGGTGCGTCTGCTCGGCATACTGCACGAGGGCTTCTGGCTCGGCTGTCTCGACCCCGAAGATCTGACCGCTGTAACCATCCGAAGCTTTCAGCAGAGTCGCCTGTACAGCGGCCGGGAACACAACCAGTCTGGACTTTTCCCCTGGGAGCGGGAGACCATCGACCGCTTCTTCCGGCCAGGCTCAAGAATTCTGGTCGCCGCTTGCGGTGGGGGCCGGGAAATCATCGCCCTCCACAGCCTTGGGTTCGAGACGGATGGCTTTGATTGCACTCCACGCTTGGTCGAAACTAGCCGGCGGCTCTTGCAGGAGCTCGGCATCTCCTCCAAAGTCACGCTCTGTCCGCCGAATGAGGCGCCAGGGGAGTTGACGCCGCACGATGGCCTCATCGTTGGGTGGACGGCGTACATGCAGATCCCCGGAAGCGCGCGCCGGATCGCATTTCTGCGAAAGCTCCGCGCCTCGGTACCGCCCGAGGCCCCCATCCTCGTCTCATTCTGGGTTAGAGAGGGAACGCCCGATGAAGGCAGAGTCTTCCGGGTCGGCAAATGGTTTCGATCTCTACGAGGCCGGCGCGCGGAGCCCTTGGAACCCGGCGACCACGTTACCAACAGCGGTTATCACCACTGTTTCGCCAAAGAAGAGATCCAAGCGGAGTTCAAGGCAGGAGGATTCCGGATGTGCCACTACTCCCAGGCGGACCACCCTTATGCGGTGGGGGTTGCGGAGTAGAAGACCTCATTCTCCACCGGCCAAACCGTCCCGCGTGGTGAGAAGCGTACGGATCGAACGCCGGGTGATGCGCTGACAACGTGCGCACGCCCCATCCTGAAAACATGGCGTCAGCCGTCGCTTCCCTACTCGCGAATGTAGAAGCCTGACGCCCGTTTATTTCTTGTATTCAAGGATGAGTTGCTGGAAGCGTGGGTCCGACTTGAGCGATGCGAAGTACGGGCTGTTATCAATGGCGCCGAAGTCCGTGAACCCGCTTTGAAACGCTTTCTGCATGGTGGCGAGCGCCTTACCGCGATCGCCTTTTGCCGCATATGCCGCACCCAGCCAGTAATACGAGATGCCGGCAGGTTTGAAGTTTGCGGTGAACGCCTTTATGGCTTTGTCGTACTCGCCCTGCGCCAGGTACACCTG
>JBAVVP010000161.1:0-3024 GCA_049697355.1 Terriglobales bacterium | reverse complement strand
CGCTGATCGCGAACGCCGAGTTGTGCGCGGCGATGACGCGCGCGGGCGTCGAGGCGCTGGGACTGAAGCTGTTCGCGCCGAGTTCTCCCGCGGCCGCGCTGACGGCCGTCGCCGCCCCGGTTGGCGTCGATTCCACGGCCATCTGTAAACGCTTCCGCGACCAGTTTGGCGCGGTCGTAGCCAACGGACAGGCGGAGATGAAAGGACAGCTTTTCCGTATCGCTCACATTGGTTACTACGATTATCTGGACACGATAGGAGTGTTGGCGGCACTCGAACATGTCATTGCCGAAGCGACGGGGAAGGCGGCCGAGTTTGGATGCGCGGTGCGTGCCGCGCAGGAAGTGTATGCGCGGGCCGTCGGTTCGCAACATAAATCCGCGCTGTCATCCTGAGCGAAGCGAAGGACCTGCTTTCTTCTCGGTGCAAGAGACAGCAGGTCCTTCGGCTCGCTCAGGATGACAAATGAAGCCTAGATTGTGAATTTGAGGTCCACAACACTAGGCGTCGAGCGCTTCCCGGCGCAATTTGCGGCTTTCGGCCAGTAGCGACATGGAGTGCATCAGGTTCTGCAGGGTGACGATTCCGACCAGATGCTGATCGTCGACCACCGGAATAATGCTGAGATTTCGCGCGGAGAGCTTACGAAAGGCGGAGGCAAGCGACTCCTGCTTGGCAGCCACTTCGAAAATGCGGTTCATCACCGCCTGCACATAGCCGTTGCCTTCGGCGCGCAGGGCCTCAAGAATTTTTTGCCGCGACACGACGCCCACCATGTCGCTGCCGCGTACCACCGGAAAATCGTCCTGCAGCGTGTGCACGGCTTTTTCGAGCGCGTCTTCCAGCGTATCGGCGGGCGAGAGCGTCGCGAAGTCGGTGAGCATGACTTCTTCCAGCCGGACGCTTTGCAGCACCGACTGAAATACCGCCGAGCGCTCTTCGAGTTGCGCCCCAAGAAAGAGGAACAATCCGATCATCATCAGCCAATAGCCATCCCAGCGCTCAGCGCCGCTGCTGAGTATCATTCCGACCATGATCATCAGAATGGAAAAGACGTGGCCGATGCGGACCGCGCGCTGGGTGGCTTGAACCATGTCAACGCGGCGCGAGAAAACCGCGCGCAAGGCGCGCCCACCATCCATGGGATAGGCCGGTAGCAGGTTGAACAAACCGAGGTAGAGGTTCCACCAGACGATGCTCCGCAACAAGGCGCTCGAGTGAAGAAGCGGCCGCGCGGTAAGCGAAAAGTTCGGTACGGCCGCGAGTAGGATGAGCGCGGATAAGCCGGCGATGCACAGGTTCACCACCGGTCCGGCAACCGCGATGCGGATATCGCGCTTCCAGGCGTTGATCGGGTCGGGAATGGCGTGCGCTTCGTCGAGGATGGTAACGCCGCCGATCGGCAGCAGGATGATGCCCTTCGCTGGAATGCCCGAGCCGCGGGCCACCAGAGCGTGACCTAATTCATGCAGCACCACGCTGCCGAAAACGATGCCGAACAAGCCCAGGACCCGAAGAGCGGCGGTTGCATCCTGCGTAGCGGCTTCGGTGCTAAACAAAAAGACCAGCAGAAACAGAAAGGTCAGGTGAATGCGAATTTCGATTCCGAAAAGACGTCCGACCGGGATTGACCAACTGCGCATCGTCATGCCTACCAGTATTCTATCTGTTTAGACACCGGCGGACCCTGCGCCGATGCGAAAAGAGGAACCGGAAGGGCCTAGTCTGTAGAGACGCGGCTTGCCGCATCTCCTTGGGTGGAGGGGCACGCGCATATTTCGCTCATGCGGCATAGAGGGCGTAGGGGCCCTTCGACTACGGTGGCCGTTCACTTCGTGAACGACCACCTCCGCTCAGGGTGACAGGGTTTAGGTTTGAGCACAGAGACGGGGCAAACCCCATCTACAGAAAAATTATGAGAGTGATTGCAGGGCACTACCGGCGGCGGACCTTGCGGTCGTTGCCTGGACGTGAAATCCGTCCGACTGCGGACCGGTTGCGCGAGACCCTGTTCAACGTGCTGTGCGCAGGCGATCCGGCAGCGCTGGCCGAGTCGGTGTGGCTTGACTTGTACGCCGGGACGGGCGCGGTGGGCATTGAGGCGCTGAGCCGGGGTGCCCGGATGGTGTACTTCGTCGAGTCGTCCAAAGCAGCGGCGGAGTTGATTGCCGTGAACTTAAAGTCGTTGGGGATTGCGCAAGGATTTCAGATCGTGAAGGCTGAGGCCGGGCAGGCTCTGCGGCAATTGGAAGCGGCGGGGAACGTCGCCGATTTCGTCTTTCTCGATCCGCCCTACTCGATGCAGAATGAGTACGCGAAGACAATGGCGGCGCTGTCGGAATCGAAATTGTTGGCCGGGCGGAGCCTGGTAATCGCCGAGCATGAGAAGAGGTTCGATCCGGGAGAGGCGTTTGGGGAATTGCGGCGATATCGCAAGCTGGTGCAGGGGGATGCGGCGCTGAGCTTCTATCGGCGTTCGTGAGCCGCGAGCTACGAGGTTCGAGTCGGCGGGGACGGACGAATGCGTCCGTCCCTACGTGGAGCTCGCGGCTCGCAGCTACCTCGCTATAATCACTACGACATGCCTAACTTTCCACCGGTCGAAGAACAACTGGCTTACCTCAAGAAGGGCGCGGCGGAGATCGTCAAAGAATCCGAACTGCGCTCGAAGCTCGAACGCTCGCGCGCTTCGGGCAAGCCGCTCAAGGTGAAGGCGGGCTTCGATCCGACCGCGCCCGATCTGCACCTGGGGCACACGGTCCTCCTGCGCAAGCTGAAGCATTTTCAGGACCTCGGTCACACGGTCATCTTTCTGATCGGCGATTTCACCGGGATGATTGGCGATCCGACAGGACGCACGGCAACGCGGCCTCCGCTGACGCGGGAGCAGATTGCGGAGAACGCCGAAACCTACAAGGCGCAGGTTTTCAGGATTCTCAGCAAGGAAAAAACGGTGGTGGACTTCAACAGCCGCTGGTTCTCGAAGTTCTCGGCCGAAGACTTCATCCGTTTGACCGCGAAGTA
>JBAVVP010000160.1:0-3940 GCA_049697355.1 Terriglobales bacterium | reverse complement strand
GGTAAGAACTGTGGGTTACGGGTTTTCACCTCTGCAATCTGACCTCCTACCTCTGACCTCCCACTCAGAGAACCAATCTAGAAAGGACGCTTCCATGCTTTCCGCTGGCAATCCCTTCCCGAATTTTTCGCTTCCCAATCAGGACGGCAAGACCGTCAAGCTTTCCGACTTCGCCGGACACTGGCTGGTCGTCTATTTCTATCCGAAAGACGACACGCCGGGCTGCACCATCCAGGGCAAGTCGTTTACGGCGACCAAGGCCGATTTCGACGCCGCCGGGATCAAGGTCATCGGCGTAAGCGCCGACGACGTGGCCTCGCACAAGAACTTCTGCAACAAGTTCGCCTTTACCATCGATTTGCTTGCCGATACCGATGCCCGCCTGATGAAGTCGCTCGGCATCGGCCAGGCGGAATGGAAGGGGATGAACTTCTGGGAGCGCACCAGTTTTGTGGTTGATCCCAAAGGCGTGATCCGCAAGGTATACGAAAAGGTGGCCCCTGAAGGCCACGAGCGAGTGCTGCTTAGCGATATCGCAGGGTTGCAGGCAAAGGCTGCCTGAATGAGAAGAGGCTTGAGTAAGAGACGCGGCAAGCCGCGTCTCTACGATGCGGGTGGTAAGTATTCCGATACCGGGTCGGTGGCGAAGCGCGGTCCGCTGCTGTTCCAAGGCAAGCTCAGCGTTCCAGCCAGGCCCTCGGCCATCACTGCGGGCAGTATCCGGTACAGGCGCGCGCGCAAGTCGCGGTAGCCTTGAATCCCGGCAAAAAGGTCGCTCATCAGATCGCGGAAGCTGGCGCTTCTCGTGGTTAGCGATACCATCTGCTCGAGGATGCTCTCGCCGAATACCTGCCCTCGGTAGAAGCGCTCGGAGACGCGCGCAGCCAGCTTCAATTCAGGAAGCACCTCTTCTTCGAGTAGGGCCCAGTAATCTTCCGGCCGTCCGGCCAACAGCGCGTCGGCGCACAACTCCGCCGATCGCAGCGCGTAGTAGAGACCCTCTCCCGTAATCGGGTCCACCAGGCCCGCGCTGTCGCCGATCATGGCCCAATCGTTCCCGCAGACATCGAGCGTTTCGAAAGTCTGCGGACGCAAGGAGGGAAGAATGTGCGAGTAAAAACGGGCCCCGTCCAGGCGGAGGCCGTGCTCTTTGAGCCATTCTGCTTCGAGCCAATGCTCCAGTGTGCGCCGCAGCTCCAACGTTGAGGTTTCGCCCATCTTGCCCGTGATCCCGGCGGAAACATGATCCACGCGAGGAAACACCCAGAGATAGCCGGTGATCCCTTTCAGAAACTGAATCTGCATCAGCGAATTACGTCCCGGAATAAAGTAGCCGGCGGTGACCATCAAGTCGGGCGGGGCAATCGGAGAGAAAAACTGAGAGCGGAACGGATTCCGGGCGCCCGCGGCCAGGATCACGTACGACGCTTCGTATTCGTGCTGGGGCGTGACCAGTTGCCAGTCGTTTTGCCGGTCATTGCCGCTTCGCGTAATCCGGGTCACGCGCTCCTGGTGCAGTTCGACGCCGCTGCGCCGGGCGCGCTCCAGCAACAATCGATTCAACGCCAGGCGCGAGAAGATCGCGACCGGGTACCGCAGGTGGAAGCGTACCCGGCGCCCCGACGGGCTGATCAGCTCGCACTGCTCGACCGAATTACTTTTGACGGGATTACTTTCGACCGGATTGCTTTCTGCCAGATTGTTTTCGCCGCCGGCATCCGCCAAGAACGGATACCGCTGCAAAGCTTTGTGCGTGAGTCCGCCGCCGCAAGGTTTTTCCCAGGCAAGCTTCTCGTCAAAGAGAAGGACCTCTCTGCCTTCCGCCGCCAATAGCGCACCAGCCAGAGCGCCAGCCGGACCGCCTCCGACAATCGCAATGGGGCGTTGCGCCCTCATAATTCCGATCACGGATTTTTCCGCGCAGGAAACAGGCTCGCCAGCGAGCAGCTACACGCCGCCGCTGCGCTGGCGAAGTTCTTCCCGAGCCGGGTTAGCCAGGACTCCTGGCAAGGACTCCCGCGAATCCGCCGCAGCCTCCCCGGTTACTGCGGCGTGGTAGCGATGTTTAGACCCTGGTAGATGAACAATCCCGCGATGACCAGGATCATCGCCCCTGACAAGGCACCCAGCACCTTGACGATCGGTGTGATCTTTTGCATCTTGGAGATCACTTCCGTTTGATCCTTGTGCATCTGGGATTCGGTTTCATGGAGGAAGATCGAATCGTCCTCGTGCATGGTGAGGGTGCTGCGATAGATCAGGAGGATGATGAGAATCCCCGTCAGAATACCCCACGCGACAAGCAGCAGATACATAGGAGACATACGCCACCTCGGAGCTGAGATCGAGCCCATCCCGAAGTTGCTGCCTTCAGCCCCAGCGAAATCCGTCCTGGCCTCCGCTGGCGTTCGGGAACCGGCTCCTACTCGGCACGATTATAGACCCATTGGCAAGAGGGGGCGCGACTTCTTGCCTGGCCGCAGCATCTAAAGGGCAGGTTCGGGAAGTGGGACCAGGTCCGGAAAAGCCTTGCCGGGCCGGTTTCGGCTTTTGTTATAATGAGCTATCACCAAGGAGATCAACCGAATGGCGACCACCACGACACCCAACGTTCAACCCACAACCGCGCCCGTCCTGACCCCCTCCGCGATTGCCAAAGTCAAAGAGATTATGGCTGCCCAGAATCCGGTCCCGTCGGGATTGCGGTTGTCCGTAGTCGGCGGCGGTTGCTCCGGCTTTCAGTACTCCATGGCCTTTGAGAACGGCGCGGGCATGATGGACAAGGTTTTCGACTTCGACGGTCTGAAGGTTTACGTCGACGCGACTTCACTGATGTATCTTGGCGGAGCGCATGTCGATTATGTCGAGACCCTGGAGGGCGCCGGTTTCAAGTTCGAAAATCCGAACGTGAAGAGCACCTGCGGCTGCGGCTCCTCGTTTAATGTGTAAGCCTTAACGATTCGGTGGCTCCGGTTTCCCGTCAAGCCCCGCTTTTACGCGGGGCTTTTCTGTTGCCGCTTTGAGCGGTGCCATTTTTCCATCGGACGAGAATTGCCGGTGGGGAGTGAAATCTACTGTTGCGGCGGTGTTTGCGCGGGGGGTTGAGGCGCCGGGTTCGAAAGGCCTTGGGACGGATTGGCGCTCCCTCCGAAGCCACCGGTATTTGCCGCCGGATTCAGATTGCCGCCGTTCAAGTTCGGAGTGGGCATGCCAGGATTCACCGGCCCTTTCAGCAGGCCGCCTTGGTCCGCCTGCGGCAGATAAATAAAGAGCCAGTCCTTATAGTGGCTCTTTCCGTAGAACACGCGAATGGGCTTCTCCTTGCTCATGCTGGCGACCCCGACGATTGGCCCGCCGCCCAACACCGGCCCGTTGAAGCCGGAAGTGGACCCCGACTTCGCAATCGAATTAGAAGGGGACGATTCAGCCGGATTCGAATTTCCCTCCGCATCCGAAGCGTCGCCCGTCGCGGGATTCGGCGTGACCGCCGATTGCACCCCGCCGGTCTGCGCTCCCAGAGCTGCAAGTCCTCCTTGTAACGCGTTCAATCCGCCCTGAGGGCTGCCGGCGGGTCCACCCTGCGGCCCAGTTTGCCCGGGGATTTGTCCCAACACCGGCCCGTTGTTGAGCATGACGTCGGTCTGATGCAGAATTTTGAAGTCTCTTTCCTTGCCCGTTTTTGGGTCCCGGTTCATCGGATCGGTATAGCGCTTGCGGAGGAAACGGAGGTGGTTGGTATCTTCCAACTGCTCGAGGCTCACGGGATAGCGGCTGAACTTCTTGTAGTAATGTTGAATCGCGCGCATGTACTCCGTGCCCCGGCGTCTCATCTCCTCTTCGCGATCGCGTCTGATCTGCTGGCCAATTTCGGGGAGGACGGTGAGCAGCGCAATCGCGATCATGGCCAGGGCCAACATGAGCGTGATCATCATGTAGCCGC
>JBAVVP010000159.1:0-11213 GCA_049697355.1 Terriglobales bacterium | reverse complement strand
ATCTTCATGCGCCCGCCGCGTCCGAAACCCTGCTGGCGGCGCCAGAGTTCGCGGTCCACAAATGCCTGATCGACCACGAGCCCGGCGGGCAGCCCGGAAAGAAACGCAACCAGGGCCTCGCCGTGGGATTCTCCGGAGGTGAAGTAGCGCAGCATGTTGAAGAGGCATTGTAAATGAAGCGGTACGGTTCAGCTCTCTTTGATTTATCCGTCGGATTTGCTGGCCGGGTTCTTGCGCCGGAGACTCTTGCGCCGAAACCTTTTTTCGCTGAAGGCGCGGCGGCGCGGGTACAATAGACCATTACTTCATAACTGAAGCCGCCGGACGACCGGTTTTGAAGGCTCATCGCGCCCTTCGTCAGAGTACGCGAGGCCTTTTTCCATGTTGACTACCCATGCTGGTCCGTTTCCTCCGGACGCAGCCGATCGCATTCGCTGCGTGATCGCCGACGATCATGAGATGCTGCGCTACGGTGTGCGCCGCCTGCTGGAAGACGATCCCGATTTTGCCGTGGTAGGTGAAGCGGGCGATGCCGCCGAGGCGCTCAAGTTGGTCCTGGAGCACCGTCCCGACCTGGTGCTGCTCGATATCAGCATGCCCGGTATGTCGTCGTTCGAGGCCGGACGCCTTATCGAGGAACATTGCGCCGGCACGCGCATCGTGTATCTGACCATGCACGAGGATTGGGAGTATGTGCAGCAAGCCCTGCGCTCGGGTGCCAGCGGGTACCTGCTGAAAGATACTCCCGCGCCGCTCTTGTTGAGCGCGCTGCGGGAAGTGCACCGGGGCGAGCGATCATGGAGTCCGCGGGTCAAGAGCAAATTGAAAGACGATGCGATCCTGCGGGACCGGGCGTTACGGACGCCGCTGCGGAGGAGTACCCTGACTGTGCGCGAGCGCGAAGTGATGAAATTGCTCGCCGAGGGGCATACCGTGAAGCAAGCGGCGGCAGTTCTCGGAGTCAGCGTCAAGACGGCGGAAGCGCACAAGTTCAACTTGATGCGCAAACTCGATATTCACAACAAGGCGCAACTGGTTACGGTCGCCATCCAAAAGAAGATTCTTCCCCTGCCGGCTCCGATGAACTAGAGCCGTGCCCGTAAATTCGCGGCATGGATGTGGTTGTCATCCTGAGCGCAGCGAAGGACCTGTGCATTCCTCCGCTGCTAGCAAAATACATGGGCCTTCGCTTCGCTCAGGATGACAAGATTTAGATTGGAGGCGGGACCCAATGGACCGCGGAATCATCGATGTGCCCAGCCGCTACTCCGTGCCGGAGACGCTGGCGCGGCTGCAGTCGATCCTCAAAGAGAAAGGTCTGACGGTGTTTGCGCTCATCGATCACAGCGGTGAGGCGGAAAAGGCCGGACTCACCATGCGCCCGACGCAGTTGCTGATCTTCGGCAGTCCCAAAAGCGGCACGCCTTTGATGGTCGCTGCGCCCCGGCTTGCCATCGACCTTCCGCTGAAAGCGCTGGCGTGGCAAGACGAACAGGGCCAAGTGTGGCTCTCCTACAATTCGCCGGATTACCTGCACGAGCGGCACGGCTTTCCGGCAGAGCTTTTGAAAAACATCGCTGGAATCGCTGCGCTGGTCGGGAAGGCTGTGGAATAATAGCGGGCTCGCATATTCGACACGCGATCTTCAGCAAGGAATCCATGGCCAATGCGAATTCGCAGGAAAAAGAAGCCGCCGGACGCGCCGCCGCCGAGTTGGTGCGTGACGGCGACATTGTAGGATTGGGCACCGGCTCAACCGCCTATTTCGCCGTAGTCGCGTTGGGCGAGCGTGTAAAAGCGGGATTGAAAATTATCGGAATCCCAACTTCTATCCAGACCGCCGACCTGGCGCGCACTCTCGGCATTCCGCTGACTACGCTCGACGAACATCCGGAAATCGACATTACCATCGACGGCGCCGACGAGGTCGATCCCAAGCTGAACCTGATCAAGGGCGGCGGCGGCGCGCTGCTGCGCGAGAAGGTGGTTGCGTCGGTTACAAAGAAAATGGTGGTGGTCGCGGACTCGGGCAAGATCGTTGCCGCGCTCGGCAGATTTCCTTTGCCGGTCGAAATAATCTCGTTTGCGCGAACCGTGGTCGAGAAGAAGATCGTGGCGCTCGGCGCGGTGCCTAAATTGAGGACGAAATCCGACGGCTGCCCTTACGTTACCGACAATGGCAATCAGATTCTGGATTGCAGCTTTGGGAAGATAGTAGATCCACCCGCGCTGGCGCGGGAGTTGAATGGCATGCCCGGGGTAGTCGAGCATGGATTGTTTATCGGGCTCGCGAAGCTGGCGTTGGTAGGACGCGGAGACCGCGTGGAAGGACTGCACCCCTAGCATCGCGGCGCTTCGCCCGACCGGACAACTGGGGGCGGGTGTCCCTACGTGACGTGCTGGCGTCGGCTCAACCCACAATCTCCCGCAGCGCCGCCAACAGCCGCTCTACTTCCTCCAGCGTGTTGTAGTGAACCAGTCCGATTCGCAGAAATCCTCCCAACCGCTCGACGTCTAACTGTTCGGTGAGATTCAGCGCATAGTAGTTTCCGTCCCACGTGAAGAAGCCTCGCTCCCCGAGTTTGGTTGCCAGTTCCAGCGGCGTGTGGCCTTCGATGCGGACCACAAATGTCGCGCATCTCTCCTCGAAGCGGCGTGGATCGGTGATGCCGTACAGCTTCAGTCCAGGGATCGCAAGCAGGCCCGCGACCATCTTCTCCGTCATCTTGCGCTCGTGTTCCTGGATCGCTTCGTGCGCCGCAATGATGGCAGCGCACCGGGTTGCGACCGCGGGATTCGCGCGCCGTCCGAGCGCTTCCCAGTAATCCACGCAGGCTTTGATGCCCGCGATGCACTCGTGGTTCAGTGTCCCCCATTCCCAACGGTTAGGAATGTTGTCGGTGTTGGGCCGGACTTTATACGGATGCAACTTCTTCAGGTGTTCGCGCTTGCCGTAGAGCACGCCCATGTGCGGGCCGAAGAATTTGTAGGTCGAGCAGACCAGGAAATCGCAGTCGAGTGCGCGCACGTCAATCAGTCCGTGCGGAGCGTAGTGGACGGCATCGATATAACTCAAGGCCCCCGCTTGCCGCGCCAGGCGCACCACTTCGGCGACGTTGTTGATCGTGCCCACCGCATTCGACGCGTATCCCACCGCGACCAGCCGCGTGCGCTTACCAATCTTTTCTGCGAGGTCTTGCATATCGAGCGTGCAATCGTTTTCGTAAAACTTCACCGCGCGGATCGTCACGCCCTTTTCTTCCAACGCCTTCCACGGCGAGAAATTGGCGTCGTGGTCGAGCAGCGTGAGTACGATCTCGTCGCCGGGGCCGAGTTCCCTTCCGAGCGCACGGCTCATGGCGAACGTCAACGTCGTCATGTTCGGGCCGAACACGATTTCATCCGCCTCGCAATTCAGGAAGGTGCCCATGGCCGAGCGCGCTTCCGCGATCATGCGGTCGCTGTTGCGGCTGGTGTGATAAGCGCCGCCGGTGTTGGCATTGTTGCGTGACAGGTAGTCGGCGATGGCGTCAATCACGCGCTGCGGAACTTGCGTGCCGCCCGGCCCGTCCAGAAAAACCATGGGGCGTCCATTGACCATCTGCGCAAGCGCAGGGAACTGCGAGCGCACCCAGGACAGGTCAAGCGGGGTGGAGGAAGTAGTCGGGGCAAGGATTGACATAGCAGACATTCTAATCCGACGCCCAGCCCCTGAAGGGGGGCGTCCAGCTTGAAGGGGCTTACGGTATCGCTAAAGCGATACCCTGATACGAAGCCCGAGTCTAATACGAAGCCGGAATTTTTTCGCCGTCTCCCAAGTCTCGGTGAATGTCAATTCAGGTGCGCGTCACCGGCCGGGGCATCGCCGTGTTCGTAGGGGCGGAACAGGACGGCATAGAACAAACCGATAGCAATTACGGCCAGCCAAACTACGATCATTCCGTAGTTGGCATACCAGGGGTCCCCAGGAGAACGCGGCCAAGTCATGTTGACGATCGCCAGGACACCATACGTGAGCGCCGCCAGATTGACCGGCCACGCCCAGACGCCCAGGCGAAACGCGCCGCGTGGTTTCCAGCCCCTGGCGCGCGCGATCAAAGCCGCCAAGACAATCATCTGGAAGGCGACGTAGATGCCCGCGGCGCTGGATACAACGATCGTCTGAATCATTTTCTCCAGGAACAAACCTGTAATCGCAATGAAGGCCGGCACAATTCCGGCAAATAGCAGGGCATTCACGGGAACTCGCGTGCGTTCGGAAAGCGTGCTGAGCCGATGGCTGCCAAAGATCATGCGGTCGCGGCCGTAGCTGAACAACAGGCGGCTGGTGGCCGCCTCCAGACTGATGAGGCAGGAAAGGAATGAAACCATGACCACCGCGATGACAGCCCGCAGCCCGATCGGGCCCATAGCGGTGTTCAGAATGGTCACCACTGGGTCGGTATCCTTTCCAGAGAACACGGCGTTCAGATCGGGCACGGCCAGCACGAAAGCCAGGCAAACCAGCATGGCGGCAAAGCCGCCGATATAAATGGTCCTGCGCATGGCCTTGGGAATGGCGCGACTGGCGTCGGGAGTTTCTTCGGCGACGTCGCCACAAGCTTCAAAGCCGTAGTAACACCACATGGCAGCGACGCTCGACGCCACGAAGGCGGAGAAGTAGTGTCCATTCCCAAGACCAAAGCTTTGGAAGAGGACATGGAAGCTCTGGTGCCGGGCTACGATCAGCAGATAGCCTCCCACTACGATCGCACCCACCAGTTCACAAATGAATCCGAACATGGCAACCCGCGCCAGAAGCTTCGTGCCACTGACGTTCAGCGCGGTCGTGCCGACAATCATGACGAGGGCGATCGCGACTTCGCCGGCTTGACCCACCTTCAGGCCAAGAAGCTGAGCCACGTAGGGAGCTCCTCCGACGGCAACCCCGGCGATGGTGCTGCACAAGGCCCACAGGTAGACCCAGCCCGCCATCCACGCCCACCGCTTTCCCACCAGCCGCCGGGCCCAGGGATAGAGGCCACCGGCAATCGGAAACTGGGAAACGATCTCTCCAAACACCATGGCCACGAACAGTTGTCCGATTCCGACAAACAAGTAAGTCCAGAACATGGCTGGGCCGCCAGCGGCCAAGGCGATGGCGAAGAGCGTGTACACGCCCACGACCGGCGATAAGTAGGTAAAGCCAAGGGCGAAGTTCGCCCACAAGCTCATGGAGCGGTCAAACTTGGAATCGTAGCCGAGGGCTTCGAGCTGAGCGGAGTCCCGGTTTTCAATGGTCGTGTTTTCTGTCATAAGGAGTCCTTCAATTGGTCAGAATCCTTGTCATCCTGAGCGCAGCGAAGGACCTATGCATTCCCCGCGGCCAGATATACAGGTCCTTGGCTTCGCTCAGGATGACAATTCATTGGCTAATTAGCATCCGCTATTGGGCCGGCAGCACTCCGACTTGGCGCATGATTGTACCCGAATCGTAGAAATCGAGGCTGCGTGCGATCTTGCCGTCACGCACGTCAATCACGCTCACGCCTCGGACCGTGAATTTCTTTCCGGTTTTGTAGATCCCCTTGTCGGTACCGCTAAACGACCATTCGATGGTACCGTGGCCGTTTTGAATCGACGCGCGCACTAACCTGAGTTGGAGATCGGGAACGGCCTCAAACTCGTCGGCGGCGAACTTCCGGAATTCAGCGTGGCCGTGACTTACCTCGCCGTAAGCCACATCTTCGTAGAAAACATCGTCCGTGAAGACTGGGAGCATCTTGTCCGGATCGTGGGAATTCCAGGCTGCAATCCACTTTTCCGCGACGACGGCATCGCGATCGCTGGTGGGTTTCACTTGTGGCCACACGGCAGGCGCCAGAATCATCACGGTGAGCATGGCAACGGCGGTGAGGACTCGCTTCATGTTCATTCTTGCCTCCTCCAATAGCTTGCTAGTGGAGAGCCGGGCGTCCCCGCCCGGCTGGACGGGCGAGACGCCCGTCGCTCCACGTCGCCACTCTAGGCATCCCGGTAGTGAGAGAGTTCCTGCACGGCGCGATAGGCCTCGTTGATGGCGGTATCCATGTAGGCGATGGCGCCGGCGTCGGAGTTGGCGATGGCGATGCGGCCGAACGGTTTTCGGCCGACCTCATTGGGCGCCTCCCCCTCGGCAAAGTCGGGATCGAACAAGGAGTTATATCCGTAGGCGTAGCCGTGGGCCCATCGCCCAATGGTGATGCCCTCGATGTCCTTGGCGGGATCGAAGCCTCCAGGACCTAACATGCGCGCGAGTTGGTCGCGGATCTTGCGCTCGAAAGTTTCAAACGGCGTGTCGTAAAGTTCCACGTGCCCCACGCGATGCTGCTCGCGTTGCGACAGGCCGGGCTGGCAGGGCGTGCGCACCATGAACACGACCATCGGCTCTTCCGGGCTGCTGGGGTATTTGTATTCTCCTATGCTCACGGGAAAGTCGATGGCGGCATAGGGGTGATAGCATCCGGGGGCCGCGATCTGAAACACGCCCAGCTTCTGGAACGAAGTCCAATTGCGAATGGCAGTGTGCGAGTACACCAGCGGCGTTCTTACGCCATAGGCCAGCGCTTCCTTCTGCTTGGCGGGAAGTTCGGGGCAAACGTAGGGAACCATGCTGTTGTAACAGGCCAGCACCACGCGGCGGCCGCGTGCTTGAAACATTTGCCGATCGCGGGTGTAGGTTACCTCCACGTCGCTCGCCGACCCGGGGTCGCCGTTGTGACGCACTCCTACGACCGTGCTGTTCAAACGAATGCGCACGGGAGAAGCAGCACGATCGAGCCGGCTGTAGTCGGCCTGGGCCAGCACCACGTCTTCCATGGTGTGTCCCGGAATGGCTTCGGGGATGAAGGACCGCACCAGCAAGCGGGCGACGGAAGCATTGCCATCTGGAAAATGAAAGATGTAAGGATCGGGCTTGTGGGGCCCACGATCGCCGGAGGGTCCCAGCATGGCATCGAGGCCAGGATAACCATAGCCATAGTCATCGCCTTCATCGTGGAGCGCGAAAGCGGAGATGGCGTCGATGCCCACCCCGTAGAGATCGTGGCTGCGGGTCTGGAAGACGGGAACCACCTCGGGAGTGCACTTGGCAATCTTGGTCAGAAAATCGGCGTAGCTGATCTTGTCCAGGAAAGCTTTCTTCTGTTCCGGGGTAAGGCCGGGCAGGTAGTCCACCTTTTCGGTGTAGAGGCGGACGATGTCGCGGCGCGCCGCGTCAGAGAGCGGGGCCTTGGCAAAAAAATCCCGGTGAGGAATCTTGCCGAAGCCGGCCACCAAACGATCCTCTCCGAAAGTCTCGCGGTCGAAGAACATGCCGCTTCCGAGCTTCAGCGAAGAAGCGAGATTCCGGTCGTAGTAGCGGTAGAACTTTTGCACGTCACAGCCCACGTCGGCCAGCAATCCCTTGGCCTCGGCGCTGTAGAGCGACGGGCTTTCAATCGACTGGGCGCCGTAACTAAGCAACAGCCGGTTGCCCGCGTGGAGCTGTTTACGCTCCGCGTGGCCGCCGAAGTCGTCGTGCGCTTCGAGAATCAGGATGCGCGCGTTGGCGCCGGCTTGCTTGCGAAAGAAATGAGCCGCTGCGAGTCCGGAAATACCCGCCCCTACCACGATGAGATCGTAGGTGCCATCGGTGGGGGTGGCCGTACCGGCGTTTTGCCAAAAAGATCCGTCGCGCAACCCGTGCGCGGCTTCGAACGAACCGGCGTTATCGCCACGCATCCCGGTGCCCGCCGGCGGGTTGTAACCGGCGCGGTCCTGCGCGGGGTTGGAATCCGAGGCGCCGAACCTTCCACAACCGCTCAGGGTGGAACCGAGCGCCAGACCGCCGATCCCGATGGCGACTCCGTTCAGGAAATCGCGCCGCGTAATGGCGCGGTTCATGCCCAGATCGCGATCGCTTGCGTCGTTCGTCATGATTGGTCCCAACTCCTTATGGTTGCATGGCGGCGCGGGTTGCCGGTTTCTCGTCTGCTTCCCTTACCACCCGGAAGCTGGCGCCGGTGCGGATCCCGTCCAGCCAAAGCTCGGGCGTGCCGGAAAGATCGAAGAAGCCCCAGTCATTGACCACGGCCAAACCGGAAACCGGGGAGTCGGCTCGGCTCTCGAACCGGTTCCAGGCGGGCATGGTGCCGCCGGCAACACAGGCATACTCCAACTCGGCTTCTGTCGGGAGACGATATTTCTTCCCCGTCGTTTGCGACAACCATTGCGTGTAGGCCTCGGCGAGCTCGGGCGTCACCGCGCCTGGCTTCTCCTTCTGCTTCAAACTGCGCTGGGCGGAAAACAATTCGAGGTCGTGGCTGCTGACCGTGGCTTGCGCCATCCAGAACGGGGCCATGTTGACTTCGTGAACCGGTCCCGTGTCTCGTAAACGGCAGGGCCCCAGTTCCGGGCTGCCCCCCGCGAGGGTTCCACCGGGCACCGCGATCATGTGGAACTTGACGGCCGATCCGGGCACGGCTTCGGTGTAGTCACGAAAGCCGGAGGCGGCGAGCGGAAACCGGGAATCCTCGACCGCGGCTGTAGCCACGGGGGCTATCTTCTTCTCCATGAGATGTCCGGAGAACAAGTGGCAGTTGACGCAGTGCAACTTTTCGCGATTGCGCTGGTAGTAGAGGTGCGCTTCCATTCTGCGCGCGACGATTCTCATCTCCCGGACTTGCTGGGCATCGGTTTGCTGGTTGCCGGAAGGGAGAGTGCCTTCGATTTTGGAGAGCCCCTCGGTGAACAGGTTGCTGTGACAATGGATGCAACCCGCGTCGTACGTGAAGGTGACAGCGCGGTCGAGCTTGCGCTGCCGCGCCCAGTCGATTTTAGAGACGTCGCGAAAGAGCTGGGAGTAGGCATCGTGGCCGCCCAACCTAGCTTTTTCCGTGAGATACCGCACTCCGCCCGGGGGCAGGTGACAATCGGTGCAGTGGGCCACAACGCCGTGCCGGTTGGAGTAGTGCGCGGACTGAACCCAGAATGCGGTGGCGTGCGGGTGGGAATGACAGGCCTGCGAACAGAATGCGTCGGTCGAAGTGTAGGTCACGGTCTTATGGCCGGCAAAAGCTGCTACCAGGCCCAGCAGCAAGCCGCATCCCAGCAGCCAGCCTGTTCGTCCTGCTGCCACCGGTTTCTCAGCCATGGGTAATCCGTTCCCTCAAGTCCCGCGGACGTGAGGAGCCTCGCACTCCGTCCACTTCTTCGCATGGGACCGGCGCGGCTTTCGGACCGTCCGCAAACATTGCAGGATTATAGCAAGGTTGTCCGGGAGCGCAAGCGGGATTTTCCGGCCCGGGCAAGGCGGGCGCAAGGTGACCGGGCGTGCAGCGTTGCGCCATTGCTGTCCTCCTCCCTTTGCCAGCAGCGCTGGTCAACCCTATAATTGAAGTTTCAGACGAGTCCACGGCGCCGACCGCACGTCCGACTCGTGATTTCACACAGTCATTTCACGGACCTCAGTCACCGAACAACAAGGAGAACCTCATGTCCGCACCCAGCCGTCGTCCGGAAATTCGCCGGCGCCGCACCCGCGCAGAAAAAGTCGCCAAGCTGCGCAAGCGCCTCGCCGCCGCATCCGCTGCAACCGACAAAGACCGCCTCACCGCCAAACTGCATCGCGTGGGCTTGGTTTCTCCGGGCAACCCGCTGATCAAGAGCGCGTAGCAG
Organism: Terriglobales bacterium; assembly: GCA_049697355.1. Taxonomy (GTDB): domain Bacteria; phylum Acidobacteriota; class Terriglobia; order Terriglobales; family Acidobacteriaceae; genus Acidiflorens. The sequence continues at coordinate 1,538 of JBAVVP010000159.1, read as the reverse complement.
CGGCCCGTCCCCACACTGATTCAAGCGGAATACACAATCTTCCCGCCGACCATAGTGGCGACTACTTTTCCCGTCAAGGGCCATCCATCGAAGGGCGTGTTCCTCGATTTCGACCGCGACTTGGCAGCGTCAAAGGTCCATTTCTTTTTTGGATCGAAAACGGTGACGTCCGCCACTGCGCCGCGGACCAGCGATCCGCGTCCGCGAAGATCGAAACAGCGAGCGGGACCGGCGGTGAAGAGTTCCACGATGCGGGCAAGCGGGATGCGCTTCCCGCGATGCAACCGGGTGATCGCCAGCGCGAGCGCGGTTTCCAGTCCGGTGATGCCAAATGCGGCGCGCTCGAATTCCATCTCTTTTTCGTGGGCGGCGTGGGGAGCGTGGTCGGTGGCGATGGCGTCCACCGTGCCGTCGGCGAGCGCGGCCAGGATGGCTTCAAGATCCGACGCCGAGCGCAGCGGGGGATTCATCTTGTAATTGCTGTCATAGTCGCGCATATCGTCGTCGGTCAGCGTGAAATGGTGTGGAGTAACTTCGAAGGTGACGCGCGCTTTCGCGCGCTTGCCACGGCGCACACTCTTGAGCGCGTCTGAGGTGGAAAGGTGCGCGACGTGCAGGCGGGCGTTGGGGATTTGCATCGCGAGCTGCACGTCGCGCTCGACGATCGAAGCTTCGGCAGCCGCGGTCATGCCGCGCAATCCGAGACGGAACGAACGCGCGCCGGCGTGCATCGAACAGTTTTCGGTCATGCGAGTGTCTTCGGCGTGTTGCACGACGGGGAAATTCAGCTCCCCAGCCAGGACCAGCGCCTCGCGCATGATGCTGTCATCGAGGATGGGCCTGCCGTCGTCGGAAACGGCGATTGCTCCCGCGGTCTGTAGCGCGCGGAAGTCGGTGAGCGTTACACCCTTGCTCGATCGGGTCGCGGCCGCGATGGCAAACACATTGACGACCGCGCCGCGCTCGGGCTGACGAAGCCACTCGACCCACTCGACCGAATCGACGACTGGAACTGTGTTGGGCATGGTGCAGACGGAAGTAAATCCGCCCGCGGCAGCAGCGGCCGTGCCCGTCGCTATCGTTTCTTTGTGCGCCTGGCCGGGCTCGCGCAGGTGCGCGTGCAGATCGATGAAGCCGGGCGCAACGATGAGTCCGCGGGCGTCGAATTTTTCGTCTGCGCCACCCTTGATCTTGTTGGGAGGAGCCACTTCGGCAACGCGGCCATCTTTCAGCAACACGTCCATGAGCGCATCGATGCGAGCCGCCGGGTCGATGAGGTGGCCGCCTTTGATCAGCAGACTACTTGCGGAGCGTGAAGTCACGTCAATCCTTTGTTCTTAGCAACATTCTTCACCACGGAGCCACGGAGAAAAACAAATCATGTTTTCTCGATTTTGATCTTCTCCGTGTCTCCGTGGTGAATCGAATTTCATCGCATCCTTCCCATCGCCCGCGCCAGAATCGCCATGCGCGTGGGCACGCCGTTGTGCACTTCGTCCAGGATGCGCGCCTGGGCGCCGTCGGCAACTTCGCTGGTC
>JBAVVP010000158.1:0-3264 GCA_049697355.1 Terriglobales bacterium | reverse complement strand
GCCCTGGACCTCGCCCCTGGTTGAAAAATACAAGAGCCAGTACGGCTCAGGCCTCGACGCGCTCACCTATCTTGGACAGAACTACCTTAGCGTCGACCGCTCGCTGATCCCCGACATCCTGCGCCTGCTGCGCGACGAAGAGCAGTTTGACTACTGTGTCGACATCACGGCAGTGCACTATCCAAAGCGCGAAAAACAATTCGACGTGCTGTGGATCCTTTATTCGTTCCCGCGTAACCAGCGCATGCGCCTGAAGACGCAGATTGCCGACGGCGCAACGATTCCGTCCAGCGTGGCGATTTGGCCCACGGCGAACTGGCTGGAGCGCGAAGTCTACGACATGTTCGGCATCCAGTTCGAGGGACACCCCGACCTGAAGCGCATTCTTCTTCCCGACGGCTGGAAAGGCTTCCCGCTGCGCAAGGATTACGGCATTCTGCAACAAGACAAAGAGTGGGTGCAGATCAACCTCGGAATCGAGAGCGGACAATGAGCTCTCCCACGAACGACCACAAGAACGAGGCCCCCAAGCGCTCGCTCGCCAACCTCGATCTGGAGACTCCCGACAAGACGTATCTGGATTCGAACGAACTCATCATCAATATGGGACCGCAGCATCCGGCCACGCACGGCGTGCTGCGCGTCATCCTGAAGCTTGACGGCGAAAGAGTTCTCGGCACCGAGTGCGTCATCGGATACCTGCATCGCGGCGTGGAAAAGATCGCTGAGAATCGCACCTACGCGATGTTCAATCCCTACGTCGACCGGATGGACTATTGCGCTGCCGTGTCGAATGGGCTTGGGTACTGCCAAGCGGTCGAGAAACTGTTAAATGTGGAGGCGCCGCCGCGGGCGCAATACATTCGCGTGATCCTGACCGAACTGAACCGCATCGCCAGCCACCAGCTTTGGCTGGGCACGCACGCGCTCGATATCGGAGCCATGACGCCGCTGTTTTACACGTTCCGCGACCGGGAAGAGGTCTTGAAAATCTTCGAAAGATACTGCGGCGCGCGCCTGACCACGCATGCTTTCCGCATCGGCGGCTGCCAGTATGAGACGTACGCCGGCTTCGAGAAAGACGTAAAGACCTTCCTGACTTTTTTCGCGCCGAAGATCGACGAATATGAAGCGCTGCTCACCACCAACCGCATCTGGCTCGAGCGCACGAAGAATGTCGGCGTAATCTCGGCCGCCGATTGCATTGCGCTTGGCGTCACCGGTCCGCTGCTGCGCGCCAGCGGCGTGAAATGGGACCTGCGTAAAGCCCAGCCCTACGCGGCCTACTCCAAGTTCGATTTCGAAATTCCGACCGGCGAAAACGGCGACACGTACGACCGGTACATGGTTCGCATGATGGAAATGCGGCAGGCGATGCGCATCATCGAGCAAGCCGTCGACAGCATTCCGGAAGGTCCGATCATGGGCAAGGTCCCCAAGGTGATCAAGCCGCCGGTGGGCGAAATCTATCATTCGATTGAAGCGCCGAAAGGCGAACTGGGATACTTCATCGTCAGCGACGGCTCAACGCAGCCCTACCGTCTGCGCGTGCGGCCCCCGTCGTTCGTCAATTTGCAAGCGCTCGACCTCATGGTGCGCGGACTGCTGGTCGCCGACGTGATCGCCGTCATCGGCACGCTCGACATCGTGCTCGGCGAGGTGGACCGCTGATGCCGAATTTCATCATGTCGTATCTGGGAAGCACGGTGACGCCCGGCGAAGCGGGCAACCAGTTCTGGGCGCTGATGTATGTGCTCATTATTTTTGCCGGCGTGTCTACGGCCGTAATTTGCATGAACTGGATCGAGCGCAAGGCGCTGGCGCACTTCCAGGTTCGCCTGGGACCCATGCGCGTAGGCCCGCACGGCTTGCTGCAGCCCTTCGCCGACGCGCTCAAGCTGATGCTGAAAGAAGACATTATCCCCGCCGAAGCCGACCAGTTCGTTTTCTGGGTCGCGCCGCTGATCGGCCTGCTGGCCGCGTTCACCGTCTATACGGTGATCCCGTTTGGCCCTTCGCAGGCAGTGAGCGACATGAACATCGGCATCCTCTTTATGCTCGGCGTCTCGTCGCTCGGCGTGCTCGGCATCGTGGTCGCGGGATGGGCTTCGAACTCGCACTATCCGCTGATCGGTGCGTTGCGATCGAGCGCGCAGATGGTGTCGTATGAAGTCGCCATGGGACTGGCTGTAGTCTCGGCGATCCTGATGACCAGCCTGAACGCGAGCGGCACCGGAACGCTGAGCATGATCGGGATCGTGCAGGCGCAGCAGCAGCAGGGCATCTGGTTCATCTTTAAGTTTTTCCCGCTCGGCTTTATCGCGTTGGTGATTTTCGCCATCGCCATGGTCGCCGAGGTCAACCGGGCGCCGTTCGATATGGCCGAAGCAGAATCGGAACTGACTGCCGGATTTCACACCGAATACAGCGGGCTGCGCTGGTCGCTGTTCATGCTCGCCGAATACGCGGCCATGATTGCCGTCTCTTCGATTGCCGTTACCCTCTGGCTTGGCGGATGGATGCGTCCGTTCCCGAACTTGCTGCACGCCCCGGCGTGGGACTTCATCTTCTCGCTCTTCCCTGGCCTTACGTTCGCAGGTCTGGCGGCGATTGCGTTTATTGGTACTGCGCGCATGCCGTCGCAATCCTTTTTTAAGATTCAGCGGATTGGGCTCGGAGTATTCGCGGCGGCACTCGGCTTCATCGCGCTGCTGCTCCTGCTGATTGCGGTCGCGGGCCGTTCCGCGGACACGAGCGTGACGGCCAGGTTCAACCAAGGCATCGGCTACGTATATTGGTTCGTGCTGAAAATCGCCGTCTTCATGTATTTATTCATCTGGTATCGTGCCACCTGGCCGCGCTACCGCTTCGATCAGTTGATGCGGGTCGGATGGAAAGTGCTGCTGCCGATTTCACTCGGCGTGCTGATTCTGACCGCGGCCGTGGGGGTGATCGTTAAATGAACCCCGCAATGGCAACGACCTCAGCTCTGAATTCCGGCATGGCCCCCGTCGCGACGCCGTGGTTCTTTTACGTGCTGGCGGGACTGACTGTCGCCAGCGGCCTGGCGGTCATCACGCGGCGAAACGCCGTGCATTCCGCGCTGGCGCTGATCGTGACCCTGCTTTCCGTGGCCGGCCTCTACCTGATGTTGTATGCCCCGTTTGTCGCTGGCGTGCAGATCATCGTCTACGCGGGCGGAATTATGGTGCTGTTCCTGTTCGTGATCATGCTGGTGAATATCGAACGTGCCACCAAAGACCG
>JBAVVP010000157.1:0-23286 GCA_049697355.1 Terriglobales bacterium | reverse complement strand
CCGAATCCGCGGCTGCCCTTGCGCTGGATCACTTCGAAGAACACGGTCGGCCGATCCTCCACCGGCATCGAGAAAATCTGCAGCAGGTAGCCTTCTTCGTCGCGGTCCACCAGTATACCGAGTGAGCGCAAATCTGCCTGCGATTCTTCCACCGGCCCGACCCGCGAAGGCAACACGTCATAATACGCGTCGGGAACACGAAGAAAGTCGAGCCCGTTGCGCTGTAGTTTGCCTACCGTGTACACCACATCTTTGCACTGCAGCGCAATGTGCTGCGCTCCCGGGCCTCCGTAGGCTTCGAGATATTCCTGAATCTGGCTTTTGTTGCGTGCCGCTGCCGGTTCGTTGATGGGAAACTTTACCGAATGCGAATCGTCCGACATCACAATGCTCATCAACGCGCTGTACTCGGTCGAAATATCCTTATCGTCAAAAGTAATGTAACGATGGAAGCCGAAGACGCGAGTATAGTAATCGGCCCAGTACTGCATTTTGCCAAGTTCCACATTCCCCACGATGTGGTCAATGCGCAGAATCCCGCAGTCATCCCCCGCCAGGGGCGCCGCCGTGAAGCCGGGCAGAAACGGTCCTTTGTAATCCTTATAGGAGATCAGCGAGTGGATCGTGTCGCCATAAGTGCGGACCGCAGCCCGGCGAATAAAGCCGTGTTCATCCTTGAGGTCATGCGGTTCCTCGGCCGGTTGCGCTCCGCGGCGAACCGCTTCGGCGAACGCCTCGTCCGCGTCGTCGACTTCCAACGCAATATCGCGCACCCCATCGCCATGCTTGCGGATGTGCTCCGCCGCAGGGTCATCCGGCGTCATGGGCGTCGTCAGAACAAAGTTCGCCTTGCCCTGACTCAGCGCGTACGAAGTTCGCTGACGCTGCCCGGTTTCCAGTCCACAGTAGGCAACCTGCGAGAAGCCGAATCCCTTGCGATAAAAGTAGGCCGCCTGCCGCGCGTTGCCCACCCAGAATTCGACGTGGTGTATGCGTTTCAGCTTGAGCGGATTTTCCATCGGAGTCCCCACTCCTCACATTTTATCGCTGCGCGAACGCGCCGCGCCGCAACCCTTGCCGATGGAGGGCCGGGCGTCCCCGCCCGGCCGACGGGCGAGACGCCCGTCGCTGCATCGTATAACTCATCACCTGGTGTTGGTACTACCTGGAAACCGCGGTCTCCATCGGAGCGCCTTCGGCCGCCAGGCGATGCAGCCAATGATCCCACTCGCTCGAAGCACCCGTCTTCGCGCGATCAAAGGCGCTGCGAATCTGGCTGGTTACCAGCCCTGGCGTGCCTCGTGCGATCCGGCTGCCGTCCAGTTCCGCCACCGGCACAATTTCGGAAGCCGTGCCGCACAAAAACACTTCATCCGCCTGGCGCAGATCCTCGACTGTAATCGTGCCCACTTCAACTTTGAATCCTTCCGCCACCGCCAGTTGAAGAATCGAGTCGCGCGTAATTCCCATCAGGATCGACGACTTTTCGTCGTTCGTCCGCAGGGTGCGTCCGTTCACGACGAAAACGTTCGCAACCGCCGCTTCCGCCACGGTTCCCTCAATGTTGAGCAGGAGCGCTTCGTCGTAGCCGCGCCGCGATGCCTCCATCGTGGCCAACCGCGAATTCAGATACTGGCCGCAAGCCTTGGCGGTGGTCGGCATCATGCTCGCATGAAACTTCCGGTAGGGAGACACGGTCAGCTTCGCCCCACGCCGCCGGCTCTGTTCGCTGACGTGCGCCATGTGCGGCCAGGCCATGATCGCTGTTTCCGTCGATCCTTGCGCCCGGATGCCCAGGGTTTCCCCTCCCACGTACGCCAGCGGCCGGATGTAGGATTCGGTCAGATGGTTGCGCCGAATCAAGCGGCAGATCGCTTCCGTCAACTGCCCTGGCGTAAAAGGAATGCGCATGCCATACACGGCGGCCGATTTGTAGAACCGCTCCAGGTGAGCATCCAGGCGAAAGATCGCCGGTTCGCCGTCCACCATATAGCTGCGAATACCTTCGAACACACCCGTCCCGTAATGCAGAGCGTGGGTGGAGAGCGGTACGGTGCTCTCTGCCCAAGGCACGAATTCGCCGTTCATCCACGTCCATCGGATGTTTTCAAATGTCATGTTGATTGCCCCCTGAAGCCGGAACTGCGCTGAGACTATTGTTGGAGGAAACGGGGAATTCGTAAATGCAATACATTAAGCTCGGTGTGTTGTTACCTATATGTTCTAAAGTATAATGGCCATATGACTTTCGATAATACAGAGCTGGACGGAACCGGCTGGCACATTCTCGAAGAGCTGCAACAGAACGGCCGCATGTCGTTTGCCGAACTCGGCCGGCGCGTTGGCCTGACCCTGCCCGCGGTTGCCGAGCGCGTCCGCAAGATGGAAGACGCCGGTATCATCAGCGGCTTCCGCGCCGACGTGAATCCCGCCAAAATCGGCCTGCCCATCGCCGCGTTTATTCGCATCAGCGTGGTCGGCGACGTCTTCGCGCGCATCGCCAAGGCCGTCCGCGACATGCCTGAAGTCCTCGAATGTCATCGCGGCACCGGCGCCGATTCCTTCACTCTGAAGGTGGCCGTCGAATCGGTGCAGCATCTGGAGCGTCTGATCGACAAACTGACGCCCTTCGGCACCACCTCGACTTCCATCGTTCTGTCGACTTTGGTCAAGCACCGATCCTTCATGCGCCGTGCCCCCAGCGCCCGCAAGAGTGGCCGATAAGATTAAGAGCTTTGGGTGCGAGTCGGACGGGCCCACCAATGCCATGTTTCATGATTTGTCATCCTGAGCGGAGCAGGAACTTCACGAAGTGAAGTTTCTGCGGAGTCGAAGGACCCCTACTCCCGCACGCGTTCTCGGAACAGTAGAGCTTCTTGGCTTGAGTGAGGCGAAGGACCTGCTTTTCGCGGCGAACCGTAGAACCGCTCACCGCACTTCAATCGAAACCAATTCTCCCTGGTTCTTCCCCGTCGCACGGTAGTTTACGGAGACCAACCGATTCGTCCACTCGCAGGAAAACTGATCCTCGCCAATCACAGGCAACGACTTGTAATCCGAAGTATGCATCTTATAAGTCGTCATGCCGCTCAGAATCGTAACCATTGCCTCGGGAGGCTTTGAACAGTCGCTGCTCACGATCTTACCTTTCAAAAACTGAACCGGCCCGGTTGTGCCCGGCTTGGGAGCCGTCGGTTTTGGCGCTGCATCCGCATCTTCATCGTCCGCCGAACTCGCAGCCGGCGCCGGAGTGCTCGCCGCTCCCGCCGGCGCTGTGCTCTCGCCGGCGCGCTGCGGGCGCACTCCATATTTTTGCAGCGTTTCCAAATCGTCCAATTGTTGTTTCGCCGCTGCTGCCGCCGCTCGATCCGGCGCCGCTTTCAGCCGCGTAAACACCTCCCGCGCCAGGTCCCACTTCTTGCCCGCAACATAAATCTGTCCCAGGTTGAACTGGTACTCCAGATTCCGCGGCGCCAGCGCAATCGCTTGTCGTTGCGCTTCGAGCGCCGATTTGATTCCGCCGCCCTCCACCCGCGCCATGCCCAGCATGTTGTAAGCGTCGGCTAACTCCGGATACCAATCCGTGACCGCCCGCAAATCCTGCATCATGTTTGCCAGACCCTGCATTTCTTGCCGCGTCGCCTGCGCCTTTTGATACTTCAGCGCCGAGCGGTAATACCAAATCCATGGGTCTTGCGGATTCAGTTCCGCCGCCTTCTCCAGTTCGTCGGCGGCCGCGTCGAATTTCTTCTGGCGAATATCGTCCCAGGCGAGTCCGCGATGCGCCGCCTCATTATCCTTGGGGTCCTCTGTCAGTTGCTGCAGATCGCGCAGGGCCTGATCGCGATGCTCCGGAATGCGCGCCATCACGTCGCCAATCGCAGCTCTCGCTTCCTCATCCTTTACCGGACTGACCGCCATCCCGATCTCATCGGTATCAAACGGAACCGCGAAATGAACTGGCTGCTGAATGTCCGCCGGAACTTCCACCGGCTTCTTCGCCTGATCGAGGGCAATGCCAAGCCCGCTCAGCGATTTGCTATAGGCCTTCACCGCAACTTCCATCTGTTCCGGCGTCTTGTCGAACGCCTGCACCATCGCCTTCTCCACCGGAACTTTCTCATTCAGCACTAAGTTAAAGTAAGCCCCAACCTCTGGCATCTTGTTCTTATTGACCAGATAGTGGACGACCATCCACGACTGAGCATAGTAGAGGGTGTTGTGCGTGCCCTCGCGCGCGCCTGATCCGTCATGCTTCATCATGAACAGGTCCGTCATCGACAGCCATACCGGCGAGCTTAGTAACTGCGTCAACGACTGGGGCGTCTTTGGGTCGCGCCTCATCTGATCGAAGATGTCCTCGTGCCATTCCGGCGCCAGCTCCGGATCACTTCCGATCTCCACTTGTTTGCCGATCTGGATCGACCCAAAGTATTCCGCCAGGCCCTCGTCGAACCATCCTTGCGCTGGGGGATAGTTGAAATTCAAAAGATAATGCGCCAGCGGATGCGCCACTGCCCGCCAAGGATCGACCTCAAAAAGATTCAGCACGATATAAACGCGATCCGATCCCGGCACATAGAACCCGCTCGCCAGGCTCTGTTTCGCGGGAGCCATCATGCCATACTGCTTGTCGCTCTTGAGCGCGATGACGGTGATTGGGGTCGGCATCTTTAACTTGTTTTTCAGCAGCAGCTGTCCAAAGACCGCGCGCATCTGCTCCATCCGCAAAGCCACTTCCCGTCCGCGCTTGTCGCCCGCATCGGTAAGCACGGAAAAATGCGCGGTGTGTACTTCGATCCACTTGGGCTCGTCCTTGGCGGATGCGAGGGGCAACGAACAACCCGCGACCAGCATAACCAAAACAACCGCGCCGATAGCAGACCTGCAGGTCACAGTGGAGTCCCTTCCGGGAAATGCTAGCACGTCGCTGGGCAATGTAGAGACGAGCAGCCCGTGGTGAAACTCGCGCGCAAATCCAGCGCCTAAAGGCGCATTCGTAACACGGCACTTGCGGCATGTCTGAAGGCATGCCCTGATACGAATCTTACTTTCACCACGGGCTGCTAGCGTGGACGCGGGCAAATGTTTGCTTTTACCTTGGCTCTGAACCCACTCGCACGTTACACTTTCGTCCGTGACCACCGCTCCTTCTTCCCGCCTAGCCTGGATCGATTGGATGCGCGGTCTCGCCTGCGTCCTCATGTTCCAGACGCACTGTTATGACGCTTGGCTGGGCGGCGATGCACGCAAAACGCGCTTTCTCACCGGATCGCAACTGCTGGGCACGCTGCCGGCGCCTCTGTTTCTATTTCTAGCTGGAATTTCCTTTGCTCTGGTTACCGACAAACTGATTCGCAAAGGCCTGACTCCTGCCGCAATCACTCGCGCCATGGCTCGGCGCGGCGCCGAAATCCTTGCCTTCGGACTCTTGTTTCGCTTGCAGGAGTTTCTCATTGCCTGGGGATGGGCTCCATGGTCGGACTTACTGCGCGTGGACGTCCTGAATATCATCGGACTCTCCATGATCCTGATGGCGCTGCTCTGCGGATTGACCTTGACAGTCTGGAGTAAGACGAGCGATTCACGTCTAGAGATGTCGCAGGGCGTTAGCCACTGGCGCGCTGTACTGGTGATCGCCGCGATCGCCGTTGCCGCGCTGATCGCCTTACTTACGCCGCCTCTGCACACAACCTGGCGGCCAAACTGGCTGCCTTGGCCGCTGGAATCCTACATCAACGGATGCCATAACCTGGGCGTTCCTCAGGGCTGGCTTTTTCCTATGTTCCCATGGGCTGCTTTCGCCTTCGCCGGTCTGGCTGCTGGATTCATTCTCTTCAGCGATCGGGCCCGCAACCAGACCGCGAAAACACTGGGGATTTTCGCCGCGGCGGGAGTCGTAGCCATTCTCGCAGCTTACGGATTTGACCACTCTTCCGTTCATCTTTACTCCGTCTATAACTACTGGCACACGAGCCCGAACTTCCTGATGATGCGCGTAGGACTGTTGTTAGTGATCGCATTACTGAGTTATGCATGGTGTCGTTGGGGACTGGCAACCCTCGGCTTCAGCCCGCTGATTCAACTGGGACAGACGTCGTTACTTGTCTATTGGGTCCACATCGAATTCGTTTACGGGCGCTTTTCCATTCTTCCCAAACGAGTTCAAACCATGTCCGGCGCGTCGTGGGGATGGTTAGAGATTACTGTCTTCATGGTGATTCTCTCGCTGGTACGCACCAAAATCGACTGGAAGAGGATCGGGTGGAAGAAGATGATCAGGAGAGTTCAGCCTGCTTAGGGAAACTTTGATCAAGTGTCCGAGGAAAAGCCTAAACCACAGAGGACACAGAGGTCACAGAGGACAGACTTGATCAGAGCTTCCTTAGGAGGCTGCGGAAAAGTCGCCGAGCGCGCAAGAAGCTCACTTCAGGAGCTCGAGCGCAACACATTTTCAACGACTTAACGGCACGAGTAAACTTGTGCCCTTCCCAACAACCATTCGAATCAGGTTTTTTCGCAACCTGATTTAACCAGTTTGATCGCCACGGCGAGCTGTTTGAATAAAGAGGAGTATCCAAAAAAGTTTCCTGATGAAGACTCGTTGTTATTGCGTGGTTACGGTCACAGCTCTTCTTGTCATTGTCATTCTGAGTGGACCTAAGGCGTGGGCGCAGGGGCCGCCGTATCAGACTGACGATCCTGTGCCCGTCGACCTGCATCACTATGAGTTCTACGTATTTGGCGCCGCGGACGGAACACCGGTGGAAATGGACTCTCTCGGGCCGGCCTTCGAGTTTAACTGGGGCGCATTGCCTCGCGTGCAGCTCCACGCGATACTTCCGTTTGGGGTGGTGGCGCCGCTGAATCATCCGATCTATGCGCCCAGCGGGACTGGGCCTACTGAGTTCGGCCTGACGGATATGGAGTTGGGAGCGAAGATCGCCTTCATCAAAGAAAGTAAACATCTCCCACAGATCGGGACGTTCACGATGTTTGAAATCCCCACTGGCAATGCGGGCAAAGGACTGGCGTGGGCAAGGTCTGGTACAAGATACCGATCTGGCTACAAAAGAACTTGGGCAAGTGGACGTTTGACGGCGGCGCGGGCTATCAGGTGGTGCCGCAAAATGGATACCGCAATTTTCCCTACACGGGTTGGCTGGTGAAGAAAGAACTCAGTAAGCGGCTCGAGTTGGGCGCGGAGCTGTTCGCTCATGGCCGCGAGGGAAGCGCGACGGCGCAAAGCGAGGCCTCGACCATGGTCGACGTCGGCGGCTACTACCATTTCAAGCACCATCCCGGCGAGCAGTTCCTGTTCTGCTACGGTCACTCCGTCGCCGGACAGACGGAGAACTACGCTTACGTGGGCATGTACTGGACTTGGGGGGAAGATCGTGGCGGCAAGAAGGAAGGAAGGAGCGAAGAATTGTTCCCAGGTCAGTTGAATCGGAACGGGTTTTGACCTGATTCCGAGAGGTTCTCAGCCGTTCATCCGTTCGAAATGGACTCAGTAAAGCCAGGCTCCGACCGGTGTTACCAGACGACCCGGCTACGCTCTCTCAAATCCGGCAGTTAGGTGCTGGCCACCCTTTGAAAACTGAGGCTGCTGCCCCACGCTTGCGCTTTTGGCAAAAGTGGGAGTGTGGAGGCAGAGGCTGTGGTTCCCACCCTTCGCACAGAACGCGAAGCGTGGGGCAGCCGTCGCCAATGGCGGTGACAGAAGATCAAAGGCAGGGGCACCCGGCCGACACGGTTATCTAATCAGGCCAGACAAGAGACATGGCGAATCGCAGATCCGCGGTATTTTGGAATTCCTTGGACTAGGACTGCTTCCTCAATCTCACCGCGACCGAGGTGGCGAAACGTTGGAGCATAGGAACCTCAGCAATTAGCCAAGCGCTCAGGCGGTAGACAAAACCATTCGTCTTCCCCAGCAACAGCAGGGTCAGGGGAACAAAAGGCAAGCGGAAATAGCGGAGATCCTCGGCAGAGAAGCCACTTACCATGTAGTCAAACTCCGACCCAGTGAGGGGGTGCTCACTTTCAGAAATGTTCTGACTCGGTCGCAGGAGTTTCCTGAAGCGGTCGTATAACTTTGAAAATCGTATAGGTTCCGATAGCACCACGAAACCGTCTCTCTTCAGAGTTCGCTTCATCTCGGCCTGTACCCGTGCGATATCTAAGTGGTGGATGAGAGCAATGCAGAAGATGATGTCGACGGACTCGTCAGGAAGTCCCGTTTCGTATGCCGAGCCGACGGCCAGGTCGGCCTTGACCCCCGATGAGCGAACTCTTGCCTCAGCGAGGCGGATGAGTTCGGGGGAAATATCGATCCCGATGACGTTGCCTCCGCGGTGGGCGAGTGGTATCAGGTTTTCACCTTGACCGCAGCCCAGATCAAGGATGGTTTTTCCGCGAACATCGCCTAATAGATGAAAAGAATATTCAAGGCAATACGGAGTGTTTGCCGGAGGATTCAGATACCGTTCTATGTGAGAGCGGGCGACAGTAACGAAAGGAAGCCTACGAGCTTCTTCGGCGCTGCGCCTGATCTCTGCGAGATCGCGTTCGTCCAGGGCAGCGGAGCGTGGGGGCGTAGCCATACGAACCCCTCCGATCCTCTAAGAAAATCTTCGAAGGCCTGACAGCAATGTGGTTACTTTCTCAACTCGACTTACTTGCAGGGGAGGAGAACCGAATACTACCGAATGCACCTTACCAGATAGCAGCCAAATACACAAGAAGAATAATTACTCTAAGCGCTCGAATGATCACCAACGGCGTCCCGCACCGATGAAGGCGCTTCGTCACACGGTCAGAATAGCCACGATGGTGACGGTGGCCCGATGCAGTCCGATTGTGACGAACCCGCTCATTCGCAAAGAACGAACGCGAATGAGTGGGGCACCGGCCGGAAATCTCGTGCGGTTGAGAGCGCTCAAATCCCACCTTAACGTCGCAAAAAACGCGACGTTAGGATGGGGCACCCTGCGGGCAGGCATTTAGGGCCGCGATAACTGGATCACCGCGTTCCCCACCAACTTCAGCCCCACTGCCCAATTCTGACGCGCGCGGGCTTCGTCATTGCCGTAACCAGTCACATACAGGGTGAAGTAGAAACCGTCCTGAACGGCGCTGCCATCGCTGAAGTAACAGCGCCGCACGCACAGCTCTGCGACCGAGGGAATCTCCGGCGCTCGCCGCAGTAACTCGACGAGCCTTGTGACAAACTGTTGATGGTGCGATAAAGATAGACGCGTATCGGTTTCAGAAAACACCGCGTCTACATAACTCGCGAACTTGTGCGACGCGCTATGAATCTCTTCTTCCGGGGTCAACTCCGTTGTTATCCAGGCATCGCACTTCGCCGTCTCCACAATACTCCGCGGCGAGTTCAGCGCTCCAAGAAACTCCCCCAGTTCGGGAAATTGTTCCGCCTCCTCAATCCGCGCCATCAACTCTGGACGCCGCTTTAAATCAACATAGGCGAGCTTGCCCTCAGGGTCCTTCCAGGGAAAATCGAGCACCGGATCTTCGCGGCCTAGTTCGATTGAAAAGTCGGCATCCATTAGAACCTCGGGCGTCGGAAATTCGTTTCCAGCAGGCTGCGAAAAGACATGTTCTCGCGCATGAGTATGTTACGGCAGTGCTAGAAGCGTGATCTGTCGTCCCTCGGGACTCGCTCACTTGTGGCAGTCGACCCAGCGCTTACGCGCTGGGCTAACTTATTCTGCCGCTTCGCGACTTCTTAGAACTGGCGCAGGAAGTTCACGATCTCATGCTCCGCCCAATAACCATCCTCATCGCGGACGTCGCTGCCAACCCGGGCTTTGGATGGCGATCCGATAAAGGCGCAGTGGCCGCCGTCCGGCGTCTCGACGAAGGCGATGTTCTTATTGGACGAAATCTTCCGCCTGGTTTCGGGCGTGATGCGAATGAACGGGTCGTTCGCGGCGTGCAAAAGCAGCGCCGGCGCCGCGATCCGCCCGAGTACGTGCGCCGCCGACGCGCGATCATAGTAATCGTCGGCTCCGGTGAAGCCGCAATAGTAAGCCGTCACCTTGTCATCGAACTCGCGCAGGCTTCGGATGCCGCGCAGGCGGCTTACGTCGAAATGATCGGGGAAAAGGCGCGCTTTCTGCAGCATGCTGCGGCGCAGCGCCCACAAAAAATATGTTTCGTAAATTCGGTTCGCGGGTTCGTGGAGCGCGTCCGCGGACGCCGCGAGATCGATCGCCGGACAACACACCGCGACGGCGCGAAACTGCGGCGGCGCTTGCGATCCCCACTCGCCCGCCAACTTCAGGACGATGTTGCCGCCCATGGAGAATCCGGCCAGAGCCAGGCGCGAAACGCCGTCGCGAGCGATGACCTCGCGCGCCACCGCTGCGACATCCTGCGACAACCCCGAGTGATAGAGCACGGGAGCGAGCGCCTCGGTGCCGCCGCAATTGCGCTGGTTGTAGCGGATCACGTTCATTCCCGCGGCCAGCGCCTTCTCGGCGACGCCGCGCATGTACTGCGATTCGCTCGAGCCCTCTAGCCCGTGCACAATGAGGATGGTTAGGGCGCGGGCGCGATCTGCCTGCCAGTGACAGTGGCATCGCACCTGGATGCCGGGCTCCACTTCGATCAATCGCTCCTCGGGCGCAGGCAGATGGAAGCGTCGCGAGATTAGGAAGCTAGCAACGGTTTGCACGTGGCCGCCGCGCAACCAGCGGCGCGGGGTGAAACTACGCGTCACTTCGTGTGTTTGCGAAGTACCCACGGTTTGATTTTAAATAGAAGACAGCAATTTTCTTCGCGGAGTTTTCTTCATGCCCATCTTTGAGTACGTCTGCAAGGAATGCCAGCACGCGTTCGAGGCGCTGGTCTTCGGCAAACAAAAAGCCGAGTGCCCGAAGTGCCACAGCCAGAAACTGGAGCCGCAGCTTTCCGTGTTCGCGGTTTCGGCGAAGAGCCGAGGCGCGAGCCAGCCGTCTTTCTCGGCGGGGCCGGCGGGACCCTGCGGGTCGTGCGGCCACGCGGGCGGGCCGGGGGCGTGCTCGCTGCGAGACCTGGACTAACAGCCTGCGGTCAACTTCACGCGCCCAAAGCCAGCGCCTAAAGGCGCATTCATCACACGACAGTTGCGGCATGCCTGAAGGCATGCCCTGATACGAATCTCACTTTCACCGGGCTAAGGCCTTTGTATAAGCTCAAAAGTGCTTCCACCTGCAAGCCATAGGACCCATACTTCCTCCTTTGTCGCCGCGTCCAATGCAACGTAACCTCGGGAACCCGTTCGGGTGTAACTGACGTGATCTTTCACTAAGAGGCCTTTCCTGGTTATGATCCGCTTGCATGATGGAGAGAAAATTCGAGGCTAGTGAGTCTTTCGGGTGGGGCCGGAAAACAGGCTCTGGCATGTGAGCCGCCCATCTTGGGCATCGGCCTCCCCCAAAGTTTATGAAATGGCGGGACCGGATCGGCCAATGCCGACCGGCACTTATCGGCCAACTAACGTGGATTCACGTGACCGGGTCCCGCCTTTTCCTTTCCTTCTTCGGTAAGGAATCTGGCAAACACTTCATTCGATAAGAGACGGCCGCGTGCGGTGAGGCGCAGGATGGCGCCTTGCTGCTCGAGGAGGCCTTCTTGCAGGCATTGGTGGATTGCGGACTCCCAAACAGCAGGTCCTTCCGCTTCGACAGGCTCAGGGTCAGGATGACAACTCTTAAATAACTTCAACAAGGTCTTGCGATCGATACCGCGATTTAGCCGCAGGCCGAGGAAGAAATATTCTTCGATCGCCGCTTGCGCGGAAACCGGCGTGACTGTATGCGGCGCACGATTCATGTAGGCGTCGAGCGAGTCGAGGGTTGCGAAGCGGATCGCCTGGTGACGGTCAGCTGCAAGCATCGAGTGGGCATCGACGCCGAAGCCGAGATAAGGCTGGCGGGTCCAATATTTCAAATTGTGGCGCGACTGGTTATTGTGCGACGGTGAGGCGGCGCGGGCAAAGTTGGAGATTTCATACTGCGCGATGCCGGCGGACGCGAGCATCTGGCATGCCTGTTCGTAGAAATCCGCGGTCGTGTCTTCGTCGGGAACAAAGTGGGCGTGGTAGCGGGCGCCTCCGGCAATCAGTTCTCTGCCCAGGCGAGAATCGTTGTCGACTTCGAGCATGTAAACGCTGACGTGGGGTACGCTCGTCGCAATCGTTTCCGAGACTGAGTAAGCCCAGCTTTCCTCCGACTGATGCGGCAACCCGGCAATCAGATCGATGTTGATGTCGGCGATGCCCGCATTACGCAACCGGTCGATTTCTTCGAGGACCGTGGAGCGCTTGTGCAACCGCCCGACGGACTGCGCTTCCTGATCGACAAACGACTGCACTCCCAGGCTCACGCGGTTCACGCCGCATTGCAGTAAGGTCTCGATCAGCGCTGGCGTGAGCGTGCCGGGAGCGCATTCGACGGTGATCTCGGCATGGGGCGTAACCGCAAATTGACCGCGGAGGGCGGCGAAGATGCGCAGCAACTGCGCGGCCTCGAGGATTGACGGCGTTCCTCCGCCGAGATAGATGGAGTCGGCGCTATCGTCAAGTGCGCAAGTCAGCTCCGACGCGAACTGGCGCGAGCTGGCGATATCTTCGATCACGCGGGCGACGTAGTTTTCGTAAGCGGACTTGGAAAACACGTCAGAGGCGAAATTGCAGTAGCTGCATTTGGTCCGGCAGAAGGGGACCGAGATGTAGAGGCCGAGGGGCATGCTGTTAAATTATTGCTATTGCCATTCTAGAAGGCTGCAGAAAAGAAGTTCACCTCAGGCGCTGAAGCGCGACACATTTTCAAGGACTTAACGGCACGAGTAAAGAGGCTGCGGAAAAAGTCATTTCTGAGCTAGAGCCGCGCCCTCAGCGGCTAAAGCCGGATTCAAAACCATGCACTTATCGCAGCGGTGAACCGCTGCGCCACCCACAATCAAGTGCAACACCGAGTTTCCCCGCAGCCTGTAAACTCGTGCCCTTCCCAAAACCTGCTTGAAATGGAATTTTTTCGCAGCCTGGTGGGACGGGCCCGCGGCAAGGCGCCTGAACGCCGCTTAGAATAAAATGAAGCCCGCGCACAACGGATAGGATCAACAAGTTAGAGGTAGAACGGTGACCAGCGCAAATTCGAGCAATGAGACGGTTGATGCTTTATGTGAGCACTGCGGGCAGACGTTTTCCGCCTTCCTGCATGAAATGGCCGAAAAGAATGCGAAGGTCGTATGCCCGAATTGCCGTGAGGGCGACTGCAGACCTGCTAAAGCCGGGCCTCGGGCGACGCAAACGGGCAAGACGCGAACGTCCAGGAAGATTCAATAGCGGTGACTATGTTGATTTCGTTCTCCTCACCTTACCCGGGTGAAGGTGCATGGTAGCCTTTTCGCGGGGGCGCTCGAATTGATCCGGCGAGTTTTCAAAGCATTTCAATATCGCGATTTCCGTCTGATGTGGTTTGGCGCCTGCACGTCGAGCATCGGCACGTGGATGCAGATCGTGGCGCAGGGCTGGCTGATTTACCGGCTCAGTCACTCGGCATTCCTGCTGGCGCTGGATCAGTTTCTTGGCGGCATTCCCATCTTTCTCTTCTCCCTGATTGGCGGCGTGGTGGCCGATCGCGTGGAGCGCCGGAAAATTCTGCTTGCCTCGCAGTACGTTCAGATGGCGAGCGCCGGCCTGCTTACCATTCTGGTCGCGACCGGACTGGTCCACGTGTGGCACATTCTTTGCCTTTCCTTTGTTTCGGGCTTCGCGCAGGCGTTTGGGGGTCCGGCTTACCAGGCGTTGATTCCCACGCTGGTGGAGAAAGAAGATATGCCGAACGCCATCGCGCTGAATTCGATTCAATTCAACGTGGCGGTGATGGTGGGTCCGGCACTCGCCGGTCAAGCGCTGGCCAGGCTGGGCGAGAAGTGGTGCTTTGGACTCAACGCGCTTTCCTTCTTGGCGCCCATTGTGTCGCTGTCCATCATACGATCGCGATTCCTACCGCTGAAGGCCACCGAATCGATGCGCACAAGCCTGAAGCAGGGCATACAGTTTGTTCGCAAGCAGCATTCGATGGAGGCGTTGATCATCCTGGCGTTCTTGATGACCTTCTTGAGCATGCCCTTGCGTACCTACTTTCCTGTTTTCGTGAAAGACATCTTTCATCGCGGGCCGGAAACTTACGGCAATCTGCTCGCGCTGATGGGACTCGGTTCGATTTGCGGCTCGCTAACCATCGCGGGCGCGGGCAACATCAAGAGAAAAGGGCGGGTGGCG
This sequence comes from Terriglobales bacterium, assembly GCA_049697355.1. Classification (GTDB taxonomy): domain Bacteria; phylum Acidobacteriota; class Terriglobia; order Terriglobales; family Acidobacteriaceae; genus Acidiflorens. The sequence goes on along the minus strand of JBAVVP010000157.1, from coordinate 8,990 downwards.
CTGCTGGCGCTCGCCTCGCTCGGCACGGGGATTGTGGGATTTGCACTTTCGCGGTCGTTGCCGGTGAGCTATACGTTCCTGGTGCTGGTCGGCGCATCGATGATGGCGGTGTTTGCCACGGTGAACTCCCTGGTGCAGCTGATTACGACGAACGAAATGCGCGGGCGGGTTATGAGCGTGTATAACTTCGCCTTCCGCGGCGGCATGCCCATGGGAAATCTATTGTCGGGATGGCTAGTCCCATTGTTCACGGCGCCCATCGTGCTCAGCGTCAACGGATTTCTGCTCATCCTGCTGGCCTTTTATTTCCTGTTCGTGCAACGACAGCTCGCCCAGCGCTGAGAGGTATTGAACCCTGCAAGTGTGGTGGCGGGGCTTCGCCCAGGGCTTTGCCTCGCCGGGACGGGGCAAGGCCCCGTCGCCACACAGGCTCGTCATGAAACGTTTCCATCTTCGCGGCCCATCCGGCCATCTATTTAGGTTAATGCTTTTGCGATAAGCTTGGCGTTTAAGCTTAACCGGGGTAATCCCGGGTTTCGTGTTCTCTTGCGCCACCCATGGCTTCTAATCAGGAAGAAGAAGTATTAGGCAAAGCGTACGACGGCCGGCTGATGCGGCGGCTGCTTACGTATCTGCGTCCGTACAAGCTGCACGTGGCGGTGGCGCTCGCGGCGATCATCCTGAAGTCTGGGCTGGACGTTCTGGGGCCGTTCCTCACCATGATCGCCATTGATAAATATCTGGCGAAGTCGCCGAACTCACATTCCTGGATTGGCGACCGGCTGAGCAGCACTCCTCTGACTGGCATCGCGCAGATTGGCGGACTCTATGTTGGGATTCTGGTTTTCACTTTCGTGCTGGAATTCGTCCAGACTTACCTGATGCAGTGGACGGGGCAGAAAGTGATGTTCGATTTGCGCCGGCAGATCTTTCGCCATTTGCAGCATATCCACGTGGGGTTTTTCGACAAGAATCCGGTGGGGCGGTTGGTGACGCGCGTGACCACGGACGTCGACGCGCTGAATGAAATGTTTACGGCGGGAGTGGTTTCGATTTTCGAGGACGTGTTCGTGCTGGCCGGCATTATCGCCATCATGATGAATACGAACTGGAAGCTGGCACTGATCACGTTCGCCGTGCTGCCGCTCATCGTGTACGCGACCAAGATTTTCCGCGACAAGGTGCGCGATTCCTACCGGCGTATCCGCACGGCCATTGCCCGCATCAATTCGTATCTGCAGGAAGCGGTCTCGGGGATGCTGGTGCTGCAGCTTTTCAATCGCGAGAAACGCGCCTTCAATAAATTCTCCGACATCAACGCTTCGCACATGGAAGCGTTCAAAGACGCCATCCTGGCTTATGCCGTGTATTACCCGGTGGTCGAAGTGCTGGCGTCGATCGCGGTCGCCAGCATCGTCTGGTTCGGAGGAACGGAAATCATCCGGCACGTGGGTGTCTCCAGCCTGGCCATACAGAAAGGCCAACTCCATCTGCTGGCGATTCCAATGTCGCTCGGCGTGCTGGTGGCGTTCATGCAGTACGCGCAGCGCTTTTTCCGGCCGATTCAGGATTTGAGCGAGAAATACAACATTCTGCAGTCGGCGATGGCGGCGGGGGAGCGTGTGTTCAAGCTGCTGGATACGAAGATTGAAGTGACTTCGCCGGCGGTTGCGAAAGAGCCGCGGGGGCCGGGGCGGATTGAGTTTGATCATGTGTGGTTCGCGTACGGAAACAAGTCGGCAGCAGAGGGAGCTGCCGACTCTTCGAGTCGGCCAGCGGAGCTTCGCTCCGCTTGGCGGACCAATGCGTCCGCCCCTACGCAAACTGGCGAGCCGGACTGGGTTTTGCGCGATGTCAATTTTGCGCTGGAGCCGGACGAGACTATCGCCGTCGTCGGCCACACCGGGGCAGGGAAGACTACGCTGATTTCGCTGCTGATGCGCTTCTATGATGTGCAGCGGGGAGCGATTCGTATCGACGGCGTGGATATTAAAGACATGAATCTCGACGACCTGCGCGGGCGTTTCGGGGTTGTGTTGCAGGATCCGTTTCTTTTCAGCGGCACGGTGGAGGGCAACATCCGGCTGGGGACCGCGCGCATTCAGGACACCGACGTGGAGCAGGCGGCGGAGGATGTCAATCTTGCCGACTTCATCCGAACCTTGCCGGGAGGATTTAAAGAAGAAGTGCGCGAACGCGGCTCGACGCTTTCGACCGGACAGAAGCAGTTGATTAGTTTCGCGCGGGCGCTGGCGCACAATCCAAAGATTCTGATTCTCGATGAGGCGACTTCGAGCGTCGATACGGAAACCGAGTTTCGGGTGCGCGACGCGCTCAACCGCATGGTGGAAGGGCGAACCGCGCTGATCATCGCGCACCGGCTGTCGACGATTCAACGCGCTGACAAGATCATCTTGATGCACAAAGGCCAGGTCCGCGAGATGGGATCGCACCAGCAACTGCTGGCCCAGCGCGGGATTTACTACAAGCTGTATCAGCTGCAGTATAAGGATCAGGAGATGCCGGCTGGGGTGCCAGGCGCTCCGCAGGCTACGGTCAGCGCGGACGACTAACCCCCGCCATCAAATCGCTTTCTGCAGCACTTGGCAGAGAAGGTAGCAAGCTGCCTCACTTAGCAAGTACGCGTTTGATATATCTTCCAATCCGCCCGCTGATTTAACCTTCTTAACGAGATCAACCGGGGTTGTTTTATCTCGAACCGCCGTCCGCAAGTCCGCCCCGTGTGCGAGTTTATTACGCAGCATGTAAACGGGTATCGCCAGTTCCTCGACCTTATAAGCGGGCGGAGCAGTCGGGCGATTCCAATCTGGAAAGACAAGCGTTGCTGGGCCCAGACAGTCACACAATTTCTTCTTGAAGTCATTTCTGTTTCCGCTGTCGAAGATTGCTTCCATGCCCATCACCCAAAGCAAGCCAGCGAGAAGTTCATGGTAATGGTTGGTCTCAAGGCCCAACTGAAGGAAGATAACCGCGTTCTTCCTTTCGACACTCGATCCCTCCATAACGAGCCGGACCTTCTTGATCATCGCAGGCACCTGATCTAAGAGTTCCCGGTCAAACCGCCGCATACGCGCCCACTCGCCAGCGACCATCGGAGCCCGCTTCTCCGAGAGTTCCGGACTAAAGGTTGAGGTGCCTCTATCCCAGCCGTGGAACGTGAAACCAAGCGTCTGAATGGGTTTGATGATCTGGAAAGCCACAAGCCCATTTTGAATCGTCTCCGAGTCCCGGTCGTATGGTCCCTCCGGTTGGAGAATCGATGAGACACGTTTGTAGACGAGGTATCGGCTGGCTCGGGCCGCCTCATCGTACTCCCGCTGATTCATTCCGTGGTGGTCGCGTGCAGACAAGAGGAAGTCGTTGGGCCTTGTTAGAGAAAATCCGTCACCTACCTCCACCTCGTCGTCATCGCCGATGTCAATTGAGCGCAGTCCGGTGAATACCAATCGAGTTGGACCTTTTGGCAAATTCGTTTCCTGTACGCTGTTGGTCATGGAATTGTCCACTCAAGAATAACGGGATTTAGCCCCCCCAAAGAACAGAATCGGAAGATAGCGCTCTTACCCAGAGATGCAAACCGATATCCGATAAGCATTAGCCATTACAATAACGCCGTGCGAATTCTAGTCTCTGCGGGTGAAGCCTCCAGCGAAATGTACGGCGCACAGCTGGTTAAAGCGCTGCGGCGGGTGGCGGAGCTTCGCTCCGCTGGACAGCCGGGGGCGGCTGTCCCTACGCGGGACGGGCGAGGTCCAGCCTACGGTTGCCTCCGATGCCGAGCGTCGCCTGCGGCAGAAATCCCATCGCGCTCAAGGCTGTAATGTAGGCAAGATAGAGAGGCTCGAAGGGCTTGTCGTAGGGAATATTGATGAAGACGCGCTGCAGTTTAGGCTTCGGCATGGCGACGGAGCGACACGACCACCGGATCCAAAATCCCGATTGGGAAACTAGCGAGCGCGTGCGGACTTATGAGCCAACTTGTGACGAGCGCTCCGGCGTTTTCCCGCGACATGCCCGCGCGGGCCGGGCGCGGCGTCGGCGCCAATCAACGTGAGAATTCGCTTCGCTCGCTGGTGCGGAACGCCCAACTGCTTCGCCGTTTCTTCCAGTGAGAGCGGTTCAAACTCGATCCTGGTGCGACGTGACATCGGCTTCACTTGCCTTTCAATGCTCGATTTTATCATGGCACGCGCGGGACTCTCGGAGCCGGTCTGCGAATTATAGAAATGCCGGCGTTTACAATTGCCCGGTGAAGATTCTCATCTCTGCCGGCGAGGCCTCCGGCGACATGTATGGTGCCCAGCTCGTCGAAGCACTGCGGCGGCTGGCGGAGCTTCTCCACCCCGTCAAGCCAACACCGGGCTTGACGGGGGCCCCGGTTCGCTCCGCTGGACAGCCGGGGGCGGCTGTCCCTACGTTTTTTGGCGCGGGCGGGGAGCGCATGCGCGCTGCCGGATGCGAGATTGTTGTCGATGCCAGGGACCTTGCGGTCGTTGGCATTACTGAGGTTCTCAGCCGTTTGCCTAAGATTCTTGGGCTCTATCGGAAATTGATTCGCGCTGCGGATGAGAAGCGGCCGGCGCTGGCCGTCGTCATCGATGCTCCGGCTTTTAACTGGCGTGTGGCGCGGCAGATGCGCCGGCGCGGCATTCCGGTGGTTTACTACGTCTGCCCGCAATTCTGGGCTTGGCGGCAGGGGCGGGTGAAGTTGCTGCGCAAGTACGTCGACAAGGCGCTGGTGATTTTTCCCTTTGAAGAAAAGTTCTATCGCGATCGCGGAGTGGATGCGACGTTTGTTGGCCATCCGTTGGCCGATCTGCCCGCGCCTGAAATTACTCGCGAATCTTATGCGGCCGAGAATCACCTCGACGCCTCGAAGGCATGGATCACGCTGATGCCGGGCAGCCGCCGGAAAGAAGTGCGCATGAATCTGCCGACGATTCTGGAGGCGGCAGGTCGGCTGGGCGGTGGTTATGAATTTCTGCTGCCGGTGGCGCGCACGCTTGACTCGGCGTTTCTTAGGGAACTGACGGAGACGCGGCAAGCCGCGTCTCTACAGCGAGGTATTCACCTGGTTCCCGAGGCTTTGCCTGCGCTCTACCACGCGCGCGCCGCGATCGTGGCTAGCGGGACAGCCACCGTCGAAGCGGCGATCATGGGCACTCCTTTTGTCATGGTGTACCGTGTATCGGCGCTCACCTATGCAATGGGCAAGCCGCGGGTCAAGGTTCCTTACTTTGCCATGGTGAACCTGATTGCGGAGGAGGAGGTCGTGCCCGAACTGGTGCAGCGTAAGTTTACGGCGGAAAACATCGTCGCCGAGATGAACAAGATCATCCCTGACGGGGAGCCGCGGACGCGCATGATCGAGCGGTTGGCGGCGGTGAAGGCGAGGCTGAAGCTCGGCAACGGCGGCGTTCATCCCGCGGAGATGGCGGCGGAGATCATCCTGGAGGAGATCGGGGGAAAACGAATCCGGTAGGTCAAAAGCACGCGGGCGAGGGCGCCCGCGCCACACGGGCACGAACAATTTCGCTAACCCTTGTCCTCCCAGCATCTTTTGCGGGAAAATTAACATCTTAGGATTGTAGCCCTGCCAGGAGACTCTACTTGAAGCTTTGCCACTTTCGACCGGCGCGCCAGGCGCTCGGTGTGACGGTTGTCTTTGTTCTATGTCTGCTAGCGAACCGGCCGGCGCGGGCGGCCGAGAAACCGCGGCTGCGCGTGGACGACTACCAGATCGACGTCGAACTTCTGCCACAGACGCACAAGCTCAGCGCGCGCGCCACGGTGAAGGTCACGGCGCTCGAAGACCTCAGCGTGGCCACGTTTCAGCTGAATAACGCGCTGCGCATTACGAAGCTGACGGACGCGAACAACAAGCCACTCACTCCGGAGCGCAACACGCAGGATTCGACGGTGCGCATTGCGCTCTCGAGCGGCATCGCCAAGAATGCGAGCACCACTTTTAACTTCGAATACGAAGGCACGCTGGAAAACGCCGACGACAGCCCGGTGCCGGGACTGAAGCTCGCCTACGTCGGTCCTGACACCAGTTATCTGCTTTACCCTGGCCTCTGGTTTCCGGTTGCGGGATACGGCGTCAATCGCTTTACTTCCACCATCAACGTGACCGTCCCGGCGCACATGGTGGCGATCGGCAGCGGGAAAGAGTCGGCCGCGACGGAGGCAGCCCTCACTCCAAAGATGGCCGCGACCGCGCTGGCGAACTCCAAGACCTTCAGCTTTCGGTGGGACAAGCCGAGTTTTCCGGGCACGATTATTGCGGGGACGTTCCAGGAATTCAAGAGCGACGAAGCGGGCATCGATCTGCACGTATTTTTCAAGCCCGATAAGAAGGATTTGGGCGCGGAGTACGCCTCGACGGCGGTCAAGGCGTTCACCTTTTTCGTTACGCAGTATGGAAACGCGCCTTCGACGCGGTTAAAAGTCGTGGAGCTCCCGGATGACACGGTGCCCTCGGCATGGGCGCCTGAAATCGCGGCGCTTTCGAGCCGCGCCATCACGGAGAAGATTAACTACCGGCTGCTGGCCAATACCATCGCGCATCAGTGGTGGGGCGCGTCGGTGAGTCCGGCATCGAAAAACGACTGGTGGATCAGCGACGGCTTCTCGCGCTACTCCGAAGCTCGCTACGTGGAAAGCGCGGCGGGCGCAGCGGGGCTCGAGGAGATGGTGAAAGACATGTCGGTGGGAGCGCTCGCCTATGACAGCGTGCCGCTTTCGAGCGCCGACAAGCTCGACGAATTTTCACCGGAATTTCAGTCGCTGGTGACCGACAAGGGCGCCATGATCCTGCACATGCTGCGCTGGGTGGTGGGCGAGCCCAAGTATCTGAAGATCATGCGCGATTTCGCCACGAAATATGCGGGCAAGTCCGCCAGCACCGACGATTTCCGTAAGCTCAGCGAAAGCGTGTACGGCGAAAAACTCACTTGGTTCTACTCGCAGTGGATGGATTCGACCAGTGCGCCCGAATTCAAGGCCAAGTACACGATCTACCGGCTGGGCCGGAGCAAGGGCTTCCGCATCGTCGGCACGATCAGCCAGGATCTGGATCTGTTCCGCATGCCGGTAAATCTGAGAATCGACACCGACGGCAAAACGGAAGAAAAACGCATTGAGGTGGTGGGCACGAATTCTCCGTTTTCGGTGGAAACTTTTGGACGTCCGCGACGGATCTCGATCGATCCGGAAAACCGCGTGCTGACCAACTCCGCCGACATCAAGCTGCGATCGTCGATCGTGCGCGGACAGGGCTTGACCCAACAAGGCGATCTGGCGGGCGCGCTGCTCGAATTCAACAAGGCGCTCGAAGTCAACAAGAACAGTTCGCTGGCGCATTACCGGATCGCCGAAGTGTTTTTCCTGCAGAAGAATTATCAGGCGTCGGCGAACGCCTACCGCGAGTCGCTGAATGGCGATGGCGAGCCGCGCTGGACCGAGGTTTGGAGCCACCTGCAGCTGGGCAAGATTTTCGATGTAACGGGCCAGCGCGAGCGCGCCGTCAATGAATACCGGCAGGCCATCCAGACCAACGACAACACCCAGGGCGCACTCGATGAAACCCGCCGCTATATGCAAAAGCCTTACGAGCGGGAAACGGGGAGCTAGCGGCCTGCGTTAAGACTCAGACGCCGAGGGCCAGCGCCTAAAGGCGCATCCTAACGCAGCGCTTGCGGCATCGCTAAAGCGATGCCCGGATACGAACCTCACGTATACCACGGGCTGCTAGCACTGGAGCGACGGGCGCGGACAGCTCCGGGACGGCGGCGCGACGCCTTGACCGGTAACCTAGCGGCGCGTACAGTTTTTACACAGGGGTGAGATGTTTTCATGTCGAGTGAAGCCAGCAAATATTTGAAATTTGGTTCTGTCACGGTGTTGATCCTAGTCTCGCTTGCGTATCTTGCCTACACGGGTGTGCAGGATAGCAAAAGCTATTACGTCACCATCAAAGAATTGAACGGCATGGGGAACGAGGCTTACTCCAAACGTCTGCGCGTGGCGGGAAACGTGGTGCCGGGGTCGATCAAGCGCTCGGGAACGCGCGTGGATTTCTTGCTGAAGGAAAACGATCTGACTTTGCCGGTTTCGTATACCGGGACCGAAGCTCCTCCGGATACTTTTAAGGACGACTCGCAAGCCTTGGCCGATGGCAGTTTCGGACGCGATGGCGTCTTTCATGCCAAGCAACTGCAGGCCAAATGCGCGTCGAAGTACGCGCCACAGCCGGGTCAACCCGGGGCCACCCCGGCAGCCGATTCCGGCAAAAGCATGTCGCAGAACCAGAGCGCCCCGTCCAACGGGATGTCGAATTAACTCTCAACTTTGACTGAAACCGCGCCCGTCTCCGCCCCCGTCATTGCTGTCACGAATCTGATCAAGCAGTTTGGCCGTTTTGCGGCCCTGCGCGGCGTCACCGCGGAATTTTCCTGCGGCAAACTCTACGCCATTCTTGGCGACAACGGAGCCGGCAAAACTACATTGCTGCGCACGCTGGCGGGACTCAACCAGCCGTCGAGCGGCGCGGTCACGATCCTCGGCGCCAGCAAGTTTCACGACATCTGCCAGCAGGTGGGTTACATGGCGCATCCTTCGCTGCTCTATGACGAGATGAGCGGGATGGAGAACCTCGCGTACTTCGCGCGCTTGTACGGCATCAGCGACGGTTCGCGCTGCGCGGAGGTCATCCGCGCTGTTGGTCTTGATCCTAATTTGAGCCGCGCCGTCGGGCAGTATTCGCAGGGCATGAAGCAGCGGATGTCGTTGGCTCGGGCTTTACTCAACGACCCCAAAATCCTCTTGCTCGACGAACCTTTCTCGAATGTCGACGTGCATTCCGCGGCGGAGATGGTGCGCCTGCTGGCGGGCACGCGCGATCAGGGCAAAACGATCTTCGTCGTGACTCACCAGGCCTCGTTGCTCGAGGGCGCGGCCGATGAGTT
>JBAVVP010000156.1:0-2825 GCA_049697355.1 Terriglobales bacterium | reverse complement strand
GCCAAGTCGCCGCTCTTTCCGCTCTGCAGCAAAACGACTGCAATCAGAAAAAAACAAACGATAACGTGAATTATTGTGATCAAAATGGTCATTGCAAAAAGCGCTCCGTTGGGGCCGCGGCCTGGTTTCACATTCCGGTGGAATCAATACGCTGGTGCGGAAGGGGGGATTTGAACCCCCACGCCTTTCGGCGCCACCCCCTCAAGATGGTGTGTCTGCCAGTTCCACCACTTCCGCTTTGAAATCAATCTTTTGCAGACTGTTTGAGGCGACCGAAGTCTGCGTTGCACGCGCGCAATTGCTCTTTCCGAGCAGCACCCGGCCACGTGCTTCCTATGTCTTTATACACGCTCAAACGAGGCGCTTCAAGCTCGCCGGCGTTCTTGCCGGAGGTCGGACTCACGAGCCGAGCTTGAGCAGTGCTTCGCGGAACCGTTCGTGCCGCTGCGTAAGGTGAAGATAGAGCATTTCGTCGACTTTGGACTTGCTGCGAATGATTCGAACCAGCGCGTCTTTTTCGTCGCGCTTCCAGGAGCGAACGCCGGGAACCAGAGCCAGGAGCAGGGCAAAATTTTCGAAGGTGGCGCGTTCTGGAGGGGTCCACGGTGACGTATTGATTCCGAGAGTCCGCGCGACCGAGCGCACCGATTCCTTGCGCATGCTGCCGCTGTCGACTTGAAAATCTCTCGCCATTCGCCGGTTCACTCGCAGGCCAATATTGCGCGTGCTGAAGGTATCCCACGCTCTCACTTCGGTGCCCGGCAACTCGTAGAACACGTGCCCACTTGCCAGGCGGCGCAAGGTTCGGGCCGGCGTCCGGTATTTCGGATCGGCGGCAATCTTCGCTTCTTCCCGTTCCGCCAATTCTTGCAGCTCTGCGCGCCCGGGCCGGAAGCCCAGCTTGCGATAAAACCAGAAAGCACCCGATTCGATCGCCTCCTCGTTGTCGTGGCCGAGTTGATACGGATAGACCGAGACACAGGTCGTTCCCATGAGGTGACACAGGGAACGCAGGACTTGCGCGTAGATCCATCCCGCTTCGCCGCCGCGGAACGTGTAGAAGGTGTTGAAGCCGACCTCCATCCACTCGCAGAGTCCGATGGCTTCGATGTAGTTAATGGGCACACCGTTCTTCAGCGTCAGTCCCGCGACATAGGCGCGCAGCGGAAGCCGGCGCTCTGGCGGCAGGTTCCAGAGATGGATAGTCACCCCCCGTCCTACATCGGCCCGCACTACCGACGCGGGATCGCCCAGCGTGGTGCCATAAAGTTCGCGGTAGCGCACCAGCATGACCTCGCGGATCAGATCGATAATTTCCCCGCCATGCTGGGGTGAGAGCTTTTTCAGTTGAACTGGAGGCCGCGCAAACTCGGCGGCCAGTGACACCTGGCTACGGCTGATCAAAGGCTCGCGGTGGTAATAGACTTTGCGGGCGGGCTTCCAGTTTCGCGTCCGCGCGATGGTGGAGTTCTTGAGCTTCCAGCGCAGGGGAACGCGCAGTGATTCGTAGAGCTCGGCTTTTTGTTGAGGGGGCAGCGGCAACTGTTCGAAGCGGGCAATCAGCCACGAAGGACAAGCATTCTTCTTGCCGCTAGCCGCTTCAATCCATCGGCGCCACGGGGTGTCGGCCTCAACCTGCGCATCGTCTTCGAGCAAGGGCATGAAGCGGGGGCCGGTCGAGCCGAACTCGCGGCCAGGTTCGTAGTTCTCCCACGCAATTTCAACTTTATCGGGCATGCGCTGGATGAGCCAGCGCGCGACGTCGAAGCTGAGTGTGTCTTCCATTTCGGTGCCGGCAATGCCGGAGACCTCGATGGGCTCGAAGGCATTCATTTCAGCACCGTTCTCATGTAACCGTTCGACTTTCTTGTGGAACCTGTTAAGAATGCGCTCAGTTACGCGGACAACAAATCGCCCTTGAGGAAAGGCACGCAGGAAAAGTAACGCTTCGTGGAAGCGGATCAGGGAAGCCGGATCGGGGAAGCGCGCGGCGTCGAGGCGTTGGAGTAACTTCACGACGCGAGCGGGTTCATGTGGTCCGAAGCGATAGCGGCACGCCTCGAGCTGGGTGAGTTGGTGGTCGAGCGGGTTTGTGGCCATGGCAGTCCCGACAAGGGTACCTCATCCTTTGCTCGCCGGGTGTACCCGTTATTAGCGACTTTTGTCGATTCGGACCGAGTTCAGGCGGCAAAGTGGACCTTCGCCGCTCAGCCCCTAAAGGGGCGTTTGATTTCGAAGGGCTTGCGGTATCGGTAAAGCGATACCCTGATACGAACCTTGCACCCACCCGGAGGGTTGGGAGTTCTTGGGACCCCAAAACAGCAGACGCTCCCGAAGGAGCGTCTGCTGTCGCGTGACTTGGCTTTCGAGGACAGATTACTTCAGTTGAACCGCCGGTAGGACGCCGGTTCCTTCAGCGCGAACGGCGTCGAGTTTCCTAGGGTCGAGACCCAGGGCTTCGAGAATAGTGGGCGCCACTTGCGCAGTGCCCACTGCGGCGCTTACCGTCCTGGCTTCGAAGTCCGGATGGGAAAGGAGCAGGATGACATTGGTGTCGTCATGGGCGAACCCGCCGTGCTCGGCCTGTTTCTTGGTGCTGCCCGAGTAGGTGACACCGACGTTCGGGGTCACGATGATGTCGGGCGTGCGCGTGTCAACGGTTGGGTCGTTGAAGTTCAAAACGAGCGAAGGGCCGTAGTAGATCTGGCCGAGTCCGATCCCGGTGGAAGTGGAGGGATTGGCCTCGAGGATCGCAAGGGCAGCGTCGGTGTAGGACGGGCTGTTCAGCCAGAGCATCGAGACGTCATCTTCGGTCGGGCCGATGC